>JBDHVD010000433.1:0-7987 GCA_039809525.1 Labilithrix sp.
GGAAGGACTCGAGCGCACCATCGCCTTCGGCGTAGAGCGCGGCCCAGGCCACGCGGAACAGGCCGTCGGCGGTCGCGTCGCGGAGGACCGTGACCGGGTCGCGGCGCTTCGTCTCGAGCGACAGGCCTCGATCGACCGTCGCGATCGCCGCGCGGACCGCCTCGATCGGGCGGAGCTTGCGGCCCTGGAACGGACAGCCGGCGGCGAGGACGTTCGCGAGATACGCGATCTCCTCGTTGCGCCGTGCGAACGCATCGGGTGCGGCGTCCGCGAGGCGCCGCATCGCCGACGCGAGCGGGAGCTCCGTCTCCGGCGAGCGCGCCGCGCCGGGCGTCTCGTCGGCGGCCGCGCTCGTCTCGTCGATCCCGTTCTTCGCGAGGAGCCGCAGGAGCGCTCGACCCTTGCGGCGCGCGGCCGGACGCGGACCGGCCGCGACCGCCTTCGGCGACAGCTCGCGGAAGTAGGCGCGGGTGACCGCGTCGTGCTCGCCGACGCGCGGTCCTCCGGCCGTCCTCGCCAGCTCGAGGAACGCCTTCGCATCCGACGGCGCGACGTGTCCCTCCTCGGCGCGACGATCGTGACGATCGCCGGCCACGTCGTTCTCGAGCATCTCTTCGCTCGTGAGCACGTCGTAGAGCCCGCCGCTCTCCTCGATCGCCTCGCTCGACATCTGGCAGCAGCGGTCGAGCACGCGGCGCAGGAACACGTGATGATCGCGATCGAGCGCGAGGAGGGCGGAGACGAGATCGTCCCAGCCCTCGTGCCGTCGCGCGATCACGTAGTACTGATCGATCTCCTCCGAGAGACAGTCCTCGAGCGCCTTCTGGATCTGGTTCGACTCGACCTCGTCGGCATCGAGGATCTCCGGCGTGAGCACGTCGAGATCGACCACGAGGACATTGCGATGGAACGCGAGGGTCACGAGCTCCTCCGGCAGCTCGACGAGCTTCTGCGCGACGAACGCATCGCCCGCCTCGAGCATCACGTGCAGCCAGACGAGGAACCGCTCGGCGTCGAACGTCTCGTCCTCGCCCGCGCGCTCGCTCTTCCAGAGGTCCTCGTCGAACACGCGCGCGAGCTGCTCGGTGCTCGCGTACGCGACGATCTCACCGGCGTCCTCCAGGCCGACGCGATCGATCAGGTTCGCGAGCGCCTTCGGCGGCAGGGTCTGGATCTGCTGCGCCAGGTTCGGCGTCTCGAGGATCGTCGCGAGAAGCGTCGTCGTCCGGGTCATGGCCGTCTCCTTGCGTGGCTGCGTTCTCGAAGAGGAACTTCATGCCGCCGAGGTGATGCGCGGAGAGATGCGCGACGACCTCGCGGATCCGCTCGGGGCGTTCGAGCTCGGCGAGCGCCGCGGTGAGGGACGCGACGTACGCCGCGTAGATGCGATCGAGCGCGAAGCGCAGCGCCGGCGTGACCTCGAACGTGGGGTAGGCGCGGCGCGCGTACTCGAGCGCCCACTTCACGAGCAGGCGCTCGAGGTCGCCGCGGAACGACGCGAGCGGCGTTCCGTCCGCGTGGCGGAGGAGGATCACGACGCGCTCGCGGTTCTCGATCGTGAACTCGAGGAGCTCCCGCGAGAACACGCGGTACGCGGCGTCCTTCTCGAGGACCCGGATGTCGCGCGTGTCCGCGAGGGCCTCGACGCGCGCTCGCGTCCGGCGCCGGAGCTCGGCGGCGAACGCGTCGGGCAGGACCTCGGCAAAGAGCTGATCCTTGCCCTCGAAGTAGCGGTAGACGTTGCCCGTCGAGACGCCGGCGCGCGCGGCGACCGCCGCGATCGTCGTGCCGGCCACCCCGACCTCGGCGAACAGCGAGGTCGCCGCCCGGACGATCTCCGCGCGGATGTGCTCCTTCGGCCGCTGCGCCATGGAAAAGCGAATATACGATTCGCTTCTGAGTTGGCAAGGGGTCAGGCTGCGGCGGACCAGACCTCCGCGGCGATCCCGTGCCAGACGCGATGCGAGAGGCCGCTCCAGATGGCCAGCGCATCGAGGCGGTCGGGGACCCCCGCGCGCGCGCAGAGGACCGGCTCGGGATCGACGTCGAGCTCGGAGGCGAGCGCGGTCACCGCGTGGCGCATCGCGTCCTCGACGAGCACCCGCTCGACGGGATCGAGCACCTCGTGGAGCCATCGCGCGACGGCGAAGGCGAGCTCGGCATGCTCGCGCTCGTCCTCGGCGACCGATGCCATCACGCGGCGGACGTCGGGATCGGCGGCATGATGGGCGCGGTACCGCGCGATGGCCGCGCCGCAGGTCTGCCGGACGACGCCCTCGACCGCGTTCTCGACCGCGACGTCGAGGAGCGCGCGGATGCGCATGTCGGGCAACGCGGGCGCCCGCGCGACCACGCCGCGCCGCTCGGCGAGCTGCGCGAACGCGCGTGCGTGGCGGAGCTCGGCGACGCCGGCCCGATCGCAGCGCTCGAGCAGCCCGCGCGGCGCACCGTGCGCATCGAGCTCGCGCGCGAGCCGCTCGTGGGCGAAGGCGCTCGCGGCGTCGAGGTGCGCGGCCTGCGCGAGGTAAGCGCCGAGGACCGGGACGAGGCGCGGATCCGGACCCGTGAACCCCGCCGGGCGCCGGCCCTCGACGATGCAGTAGGTCTTCACGTGCATCGCGCCGGCGGAGTGCATCGGGTGTGCCGTCCGGCGCGCCCGCGGGAAATCGAAGCGTCCGCGCGGGCCCGTGCTGCCTCCGAGCATCGAACGGATCGCGGAGGGACCACGGAGGCGCCCGCGATTGACGCGCAACCGAACGCAGGCCACGTGGAGCGCGTGAACCCCAGGCTCGTTCCGGCCATCGGCTCCCTCGTCCTCGCGGCCGCCTGCAGCAGCAGCAGCGAGACGACGGCCAACCCCTCGTCCGCGAGCGCCGACGCCGGCGCGGCCGACGCGGAGGCGCCCGCGGCGGTGGAGCTCCTCGCGGTCGCCGATCTCGCGCGGACCGGCGCGACGCAGGCCCTGTCCGCGACGTGGTTCGATCCCGGGACGAGGACGCTGTTCGCGCTCCAGGACACCGAGCCGCGGATCGTCCCGCTCGCCGCGACCGACGGATGGAAGACGTGGACGCCGGGGGCGCCGATCGCGCTGACCGGGCGGCCGGATCCGACGTGGGACGGAGAGGGCCTCGCGCGCGCGGGCGACGTCTTCTTCGCGGTCACCGTCGAGACGACGCCGCTGCTCGAGCGCTTCGACGCCGCGGGGAAGTACCTCGATCGCGTGGAGCTCCCCCCGCACTTCGCGAAGCAGGCGCCCGGGAACAAGGGGCTCGAGAGCCTCTCGCTCTCGCCGTCGGGGAAGTTCCTCTTCACCGCGAACGAGGCCGCGCTCGTCACCGACGGCGACGTCGCCACCAAGACGAAGGGCACCCTCGTCCGGATCCTCCGCCGCGATCTGGCGACCGGAGCGGACGCGGAGCACGGCTACCTCACGGAGCCGCTCGGCGAGGGCACCGGCGGGGACATGGGCGTCTCCGACGTGACCGCGATCGGCGACGACCGGGTGCTCGTGCTCGAGCGCGGCTACCAGACCGGCTACGGCAACACGGTGCGCATCTTCGTCGCCGACCTCTCCTCGCCGCCGGACGAGAAGACGCCGGTGGAGAAGCGCCTGGTCGTCGATCTCGCGACGCTCCCGTCCGACGGCGTCCGCCATCCGGCGGTGCAGCCCAGCCCGATCCTCGACAACTACGAGGCGCTCGCGGTCGGGCCCACGCTCGACGACGGCCGGCGCGTCGTGTTCGTCACGTCCGACGACAACGCGAGCGCCACGCAGGTCGCGCGCGTGCTCGCCCTCGCGCTACGGCTGTAGGCACGTGGTCTGCAGCGCCTCCGAGCCATCGAGACGGAGGACGCGATGCGCGCTGCAGAGATCATGACCCCCGAGCCGGCCACGCTCCCGCTCACGGCGAGCGTCGCCGAGGCGATCGACACGCTCCAGACGATGAACGTGCGGCATCTGCCGATCGTCGACGCGAACGGAGCGCTCGTCGGCATGCTGAGCGATCGCGACATCGGCCCGCTCATGCGGACGTTCATCGCCGAGTTCGAGACCGATCGCATGGCCGTGCCGCCGGAGGAGCAGCGCATCATGGACCTCATGAGCACGGACCCGGTCGCGGTCGACGAGGACGCCGACATCGGCGAGGTGGTGGACGTGCTCGTCGACGAGCGGATCGGCGCGGTCCCGGTGGTCGACGACGGCGATCACGTCGTCGGCATCGTCAGCTACGTCGACGTGCTCGTCGCGCTGCGGCCCGAGCGCGAGGGCGGCCCGGTGCGCAAGCGCCGGATGGGGCAGGCGCGCGGCGGCGCCCGTCAGAGGTAGTGGCGCACGTCGAAGACGAGCCGCAACGTGACCATGTGGGCCGGCGACACGTCCGGCCGAGCCAGATCGGGCATGTCGAGCACGCGGATCGCCGTCGGCACGTCCGCGGCGTACCCGAGCTGCACGGCGAGCGTGAAGGCCTGGCGCATCGCGAACTCGTGGAAGGGGCGGTACTCGACGACCGGCAGCTCGAGCTCGATCGTCTCGAGCTCGACGATGGCGTACTGCTGGCGCCCCTCCGCGTCCTTGAACGTCGGCGTCGCCGTCACCGACGGCCCGCGGATGAGGCCGTAGAGCGTGAGGCCGACGTCGCGTCCCGCGATGAACTGGAAGGTGCCGAACGACGTGTAGAGATCGCGCTGCCAGGGGATCAGCCCGCCCGCCCCCGCGAGGATCGCCATCTGCTTGAAGGACTGGAACGACGCGAGCGCGACGAACGGCCCGGCCAGGATCAGGTCTCCCGGCACGAGCCAGAACGGCGCATGCAGGCGGAACGTGAGGCCGGTCCTCGCCGGCACCTGGGGCAGCAGCGTGTCGAGCCGGTAGTCGCCGGAGCACTCGCTCGACGAGCACCGATCGATCTGCGCGCTCTCGTTCACCAGGCCCGCCTGCACGAACGTCAGCCCGGGCGCCCCGACGAGCCGCTCGACGCCGATGCCCGCGCGGATCCCCACCTCGATCGCGCCCGACGGCCGGGGCCGGACGCGCGCGGAGGTGTAGCTCGACATCGCGTTCGCGACGCGGCCGCTGCTGTACACGCCGACGAACGGCCGATCTCCGCGCGGAAGCGGGGGAGGGGCGCCTGGTCCTCGACCTGCGCCGGGTGCGGCGTGTCGAGGATCAGCTCCGCCACGGCGTCGGCGTCCGCGCGCTCGAGCTTCGCCGCGGCCATCGTCTTCTCCTTGCAGGAGTCGAACGTCGTCGCGCGCACCGCCGTGTCCCACGGGATGCGATCGAGCGTGGCCGCGAGCGGCGAACGGTCCTCGGTCGCCGCGTAGACCTGCGCGAGGCTCGCGGCGACGGCGCGCGACGTCCGCTCGAGATCGGCGGGGTTCATGTGCGCGTCGCCGAACAGCGTCGCGGGCGTCCCCCGCCACGTCCGCGTGTCGAGGCCGTAGGTGCAGTAGTAGTCGTGCGTGCCCTTGCGCACCGACGCCCTGCCCCACGTCCCCGCGGCGTGCCCCGCGGCGAACGAGTCCTGGAGGAAGTGCAGCCCGAACGCCTCGGTCGCGAGGATCCAGCGCGCGAGCACCGATCGCTCGGCGCCGGTCGACGCGCGCCACGCACGCGCGAGGCGGAGCGCGCCGAGGTGATAGGCGACGACGAGGCCGAGCGCGTTCGGCTCGGCTTCGGGCGCGATGCTTCCGGCCGCGTACGTCGTCGCGTCGTTGGTCCAGCGCGCGAGGAGGAAGTGGGCGTTGTTGGTGACCGCGCGCGAGCTGTACTCGGGATCGGAGCGCTCGAGCCCGATGTCCGAGCCGGCCCAGTAGGTGAGGACTTCGTGCTCGCCGTGCGCGTGCGCGAGCTTGGTCTTCGCCTCGACCGCGACGCGTGCCACGTCGAGCACCCATTTGCCCGGGAGCACGCCGTCGAGCAGGTCCGTGGGCGAGCAGGAGTGGTCGCCCGCGATCGCCGACCACGCGGCGAAGTCGAGGCACTCCGGCGCGGGCCCCTGATCGCCCGCTTCGATCGCGCGGCAGGCCCGAGGGGCGCGCGCCGCGCTCCATAGCGCGCGGTAGAAGTCTTGCGCCTCGGGCGAGAGCCGGTCGAACGCGGCCTGGGCGATCGCCGCGTGCTCGGGGAAGATCCACGCGCGCGCCGATCGCGGCGACGCCGTCGTCGCGGCGACGATCGCGAGCGCGAGCAGGTGCGCGAGCGGACGCCGGCTCACCTGGGCTCCACCTCCATCGACTCGATGCCGACCCCGGTCGGGCCGAGGAGCTCGCCGTCGGTGGAGCTGCACGCCGGACAGAGCACGAGGTGGTGGTCGGGCTCGTAGATCGAGGCGCACGTGCGGCAGCGCGCGGAGACGCGCCGGAGCTCGAGCTCGAGCCGCGCACCCTCCGCGGGGGTGCCTCGCGCGGCCAGATCGAAGTGGAAGCGCACGCTCTCGGGCGAGAGCGCCTCGGTCTCGGCGATCCACCCGCGGACCCGGCGCACGCGCGCCTCTCCGGCGAGGTCCATGCGCTCGAGCACTGCCGAGAGGACCCGTCGCGCGATCGTCGATTCATGCATCATGCACCTCCGAGGCAGGCGAGGACGGTGGAGACGGCACGTGGGACCGCGGCGGCCACCGCGTCGGACAGGCCGTGCGTGAAGCGCGCGGGCGGCGCGATGCGCACCGCGACGATCGCGATCGAGCGCGCCGCCGTCTCCGGCGAGAGCACGCGCGCGAGGGCGAGGGCCTGCGCGACGTCGACGCCGTGGGTCGAGACGGGGCGGTCGGTGCTCGTCGCGAGCGCGCCGGCGTCGAGCGCGAGGACCTCACCGATCCGTCCGGGCCCCACCACCGCGTCGACGACGACGACCGGGCGATCGGTGACGAGCAGATCGACGAGCGCCGTCGCCTCCGCCGCCTCGACGAGCTCGGTCCCGGGCGGGAGCGCCGCGCGCCTCAGCGCGTCGAGCACGGCGAGGCCGACCGCGTCGTCGCCGGCCGCGCGCTGTCCGAGGGCGACGATGCGGGCAGGCACCGCGGCTACTCCCGCTCGATCCGCAAGGTGAGGAAGTGGGTCGAGCACGAGATGCAGGGGTCGTAGTTGCGCACCGCCTGCTCCGCCCGCCAGGTCGCGTCGCGGAGAGGCAGCTCCGCGAGCGACGGCGCCAGGTGGAAGAGGTCGTCCTCGATCGTCTTCTGGTTCTGCGACGTCGGCGGGACGATGCGCGCGTCGGTGATCGTCCCGGTCTCGTCGACCGTGTAGCGGTGGTAGAGGAGGCCGCGCGGCGCCTCGGTGGCCCCGTGGCCCGTCCCGGCGCGGAGCGGGATCGGCACGTACGGCTCGGCGGGCGGCACGTACGCCCGGATCAGCCGCTGCGCCTCGTGGAACGCGTGGAGCATCTCGATCCCGCGGACGAGGATGCTCTTGAACGGGTTCTTGCACGGAGCCGCGAGCCCGATCGCGATCGCCGCCTCCTTCACCGGATCGGCGAGGCGATCGAAGCTCAGACCGAAGCGGGCGAGCGGGCCGCAGAGGTACGGCCCGCGTGCGCGCAGGCGCGCGTGGAGCGCGGTCGAGTGCGGGACCTGGACCTCCTCGAAGTGGTCGCCCCACTCGCTCGGGGCGATGTCGAGGCCCTTGCTCGACGCGATGCGTCCCTCGTTGAACGGGTACTCGTCCTCGTGCCTCAGCGCGACGAGCTCGTAGTCGCGCTCGAAGTCCGGGAAGGTGAGCGTCGAGAGCCACTCGAGCGACTCGCGCACCGCGCCCTCGGCCCAGGCGAGCTCGGGCAACAGCGCGTCGAGCGCCTCGCGGGTGGGCGTGCTGTAGAAGCCGCCGACGCGGACGTTGATCGGATGGACCTCCCGGCCGCCGAGGAGGGTGACGAGCGCGTTGCCTGCCTTCTTGATCCGCAGGCCGCGCCGGACCACCTCGGGGTGGTCCTTGGCCATCCCGAGCGCGTCCTCGTATCCGAGGAAGTCCGGCGCGTGGAGCAGGAACA
>JBDHVD010000434.1:0-7981 GCA_039809525.1 Labilithrix sp.
CGGCGGCCTCGGCGGCGAGCCGCTGCGCACGGCGCTCGGCAACGTCTTCGTCACCGGACGCAGCGTCCTGCCCGCGCTCGGTCAGGAGGGCGAGCTGCTCGCCGCGTGGGGCGTCGCGCGCGTCATCACGCGCACCGACAAGCGCAAGGAGAAGATGCTTCGCGAGATGTGGAGCAAGGTGGAGCTGTCGTGAGGCGCGTCGCTCTCATCGCGATGGTCCTGGCGGGAGCGGCCTGTGACGCGGCCGCGAAGCGCGAGGCCGAGCAGCTCGTGTCCGCGGTCGAGCGCTTCCGCCGGGCGGGCAACGCGGAGAAGCCGGCGATGGTCGACGCGATCCGCGCCGTGACGTGCACCGACGGCGAGGTGTGCCGCGCGCGCGAGGACTGCCTCGCGTCGGCGGAGGCGACGGCGAACGCGCTCCGCCTGAAGAGCGAGGTCGAACAGTCGCTGGCCGCGCTCGAGAAGGGGCAGCTCGCGAAGGACTCGCCCGAGGCGCTGGCGCTCGCGAGCAAGCTCGATACCGCGCAGGGGCTCCTCGACCAGGGGCACACGCGGCTCGCCGCCTGTGACGACGAGACGATGGCGCTGAAGCGAAAGCACCGATTTTGACGGGGCGCGCGCACCGAATTCGTTGGTGCTCCAAATGAATCATGAAGTCGAGAGCACGTGTGGACGCGCGATCGACGGTCAACGCGCGGTCCGCCGCCGCTCCACGCCGACGCGCCTGCTTCATCTCAGACACGTGTCTCATTTGAGTAGGGTGTGAATCGGTAGGGATAGTAGGCAAATACGGGGAAGATGGCGTTCTCGGCGGAATGCGCCGGTGGTCCGCAGCTTGCTGTTCTGCTCTCTCGCGGGGGAGGGAGGGGACGGAGGTTCGATGCGTCGATCAACGGTCACGCTGGCAACGGTCTTCATGGGCCTCGTTGCCTGCCAGTCGGGGGAGGAGGCGCGGAGCGAGTCCACGGGCTCCGTCGCGGAGGCGCACACGCGATCGCGCGCGCGATGGACGAAGGAGGACGACGAGCTCCTCGCGCCGGTCTGGAAGGGGAACGACGATCGAGGCTCGCTCTACGTCCCGCTCTGGCGAGGCGTCGCGTCGGCGATCGAGGACTACGTCCCGGCTCCGCAGGACCACGACTGCTCGCGCATGAAGGGCACCGTCTTCGTCGAGTGGGACAGGCGCGCGAACAAGGTCCACTTCACGGTCAAGTTCCGCGGGCTGATCCCGCATCCCGAGGTCCACCGGACCGAGGGCGTCGACTGGACGTACAACCGGTTCCACCAGACGCCGAAGGACTTCACGAACGCGGGCTATCGCTTCTGGACGCTGTTCGGCCGCGTGAACACCGGCCACCGCCCGACGTTCTACTACGACCCGCAGACGCTCCAGCTGCTCGGCAGCGAGTACGACTTCCCGAACGGACCGCCGAACGGCGGGCAGGTCATCCCCGTCGAGTTCCCGATCTTCCCCATCATCCCGTCGCTCATCTTCCCCGCGGCGGAGGACGGCTCGGCGTTCCACGAGTGGACGACCCCGTACGATCACGTCACGGCCGAGGGCGGCGCGGTCTCGTTCTCGCCGAACTCGTTCGTGCCGCTCGACCTGTGTCAGGCCGCGCCGCTGCAGCCGGACATCAGCCAGCTCCGTCCGTACATCTCCGACTGGCGTCCGCCGTCGGAGGGCCCGAGCTGGGCGGAGATCCTCCACGCGGGCGTGCTGTTCGACACCACGATCGATCCGTACGACGCGGACGGTCCGGGCGGCGTGTTCCCGTATCCGTACGTCTATAGCGACGTGTCGCTCATGTCGAACGCGCCGGTCACGCAGGGCGGCATCCCGAACAACTTCCTGCTCAAGATCCCGGCGGTCATCCAGAACGTCGCTCCCGTCATCCGGCCCGTCCCGTTCGGCAACGGGAAGAGCTGCAAGGCTTACTACAACGACCCGCACGTCTCTGCGCCGCGCTACTGCGAGCAGCAGCACTGAGGAGCAGACCATGGCCAAGACCTTCAAGATGGCCGCTGCTGCGGCGCTGAGCATCTTCACCGTGGCGACCGTCAAGGCGGACACGCCGAACGACACCGCCTTGCGCATCGCGTTCGACAAGGGCGTCCGCTACAGCCCGCGGATCGACTTCCCCGGCGCGACGCCGGACGGCGATCCCGTGCTCGGACAGGCGAAGTTCGGCCTGTCGGCGGACGGCACCCGGATCGATCCGTCGCAGGGCATCTTCTCCGGGACGTCGGTGATCGCCGGGCCCGTGGTCACCAACGGGCGCACGTGCGCCTCGTGCCACCGGCCCGAGGCGAAGCTCGGCTTGCCGGCCGGGCGCATGTCGGACTCGATCGCCACCGACGATCCGCTGTTCACCGGCCTCCCCGCGGACATCGGCGTCGAGCCCCTCGGCGTGCAGGTGTTCGACGAGCACGGCCTCCTCTTCCATCGCCCGGGGCGGTTCAATCCGACGTACCCCGCGAACGATCCGTTCCGCCAGGTCTTCTTCTGGCGCAAGTCGACGCACGTCGTGAACACCGTGCTCACGTTCGGGTTCCTCAACGACGGTCGCACGCGCGATCTCGTCGAGACGACCCGCGGCGCGATCTTCACGCACACCCAGAACGGCGACGCGCGCTTCGACGACATCGCGAACCCGCCGACCCACGACATCGCGGCGTTCATGGAGACGCAGTTCGATCCGCCGGAGCTGAAGGATCTCCTCGATCCGTCGGCGCCGCTCCACGATCGGCTGATCGAGGACCCGTTCTACACGGTGCACCCGACGACGCCGCTCGAGCGCCGCGGCCAGGACGTGTTCGCGCAGAGCTGCATGTCCTGCCACAACATGCCGAACGTCTTCGGTAACGAGGACCACGTCGACGGACCGCCGCTCAACTTCGCGCCGTCGATCGGCCACATGATGGACATCGGCGTGGCGCAGCGGAACGCGCTGAACCTCGAGTTCCGTCGCTTCGACCCCGCCACGAGCTCGCGCGTGCCCGTCGTCCTGCCGCTCGCGACGCAGGACGGGCGCACGGTGATGCACACCGTGACCGACGACGTCGGTCTCGCCGCCTCGACCGGTCGCTACGAGGACCTCCACCGCTTCAAGGTCCCGCAGCTCCGGCGCATCTCGCAGCTCGGTCCGTACTTCCACGACAACTCCGCGCCGACGCTCGAGGCGGTCGTCGATTACTTCGACAGCGACGCGTACAACCGATCGGCGGACGGACGGAGGCACCCGATCCACCTGTCGACCTCGGACAAGCGCGCGCTCGTCGCGTTCCTCCGCATCCTCTGATCCGGCGCCGGGCGGATCTCCGATCCCCCAGCTCCGACCCATCGATGCCACGCCGGCGCCACGGAAGCCCCGCTTTCGTGGCGCTTTCGTGACGGGCGCGAGGTGTGCATGTGTGCGCTGCATGTCCCGTGGCGTCCGCCGCATCCTGCGCACGGCCTTGCTCGTCCTCTGCGCGGCGTGCGGCGGGAGCGGCGACGACGCCATCGGCGGTGACAGCCAGGACCAGACGGCGGGCGAGACCTTGCCCCTGCGCGAGGTGTCCGGCCTCGCGATGCGCGACGGACGCTTCGTCGCGGTGGGCGATCGCTCGAGCACCGTCGTCACGTTCGCGCTGAAGGACGGCAAGCTCTCCGGCGTCGCCGAGCACACGCCGCTGCCGGAGGCAGGCAGCGGCGGCTCGCAGTACGAGGCGGTCGCGTTCGACGGCAAGGGCAACGTCGTGGTGATGGCCGAGACGGGCGCGATCGCGGTGCTCGACGCCGACTGCGCGAAGGTGATCGCGTCGTCCACCATCGACTGGACGAGCGCGAACCCGCTGGTCGACGGGCAGGTGGAGGACAACTCCCTCGGCGAAGGGCTCGTCGTGCTCGACGAGACGCACGTGCTCGTCGCGCTCGAGAAGCGACCGAGCGCGATCGTCGAGCTCGGGCCGAAGGGCGACGCGCCACGCGGCTTCTCCCCCGGCGCGCGTGCGTCGTCCGCGTTCTCGCCGCCCTCCGAGCTCGTCGCGCTGGCGGCGTGGAAGGTCGACGACGCGCACGCGCCCGATCTGAGCGAGCTCACGATCGGTCCCGACGGCGCGCTGTGGGCGCTGAGCCAGCAGGGAAACACCATCGTCCGCTTCGAGCGCACGCTGCGTCCCGGCGAGGCGCGCGCGCGCGTGACGGATCACGTGAACCTGCCCTCGGACCTCGAGGGCGTCGAGGGCCTCGCGTTCGACGGCGACCGGCCCGTCGTCGCGCGCGATCGGTCCGCGACGAAGAAGAACGTGTTCGTCCTCGATCCGATCGCGCTCTGAGGCACACCATGGACGGAAGGCTGCTTGCGGCGTGCGCCGCGCTCGTCGTCGTCGTCGTCGCGTGCGGGGCGTCGTCGCTCACGCCGGCCCCGGGAGGCGGCGCGCCCGACGGCGGCACGCTCGCCGAAGACGGCGGCACCGGCGGCGTCGGAGGCGGAGGCGAGGACGGCGGCGTACCGGCCGGCGCGTGCCCCTCGGCCGGCAAGACCGCGGCGGCGGGCAAGGTCGACGCGTCCGAGGTCGACGAGGCGTCCGGCATCGCCGCCAGCGCGCGGAACCAGGGCGTCTTCTGGGTGCACAACGACTCGGGCGACAGTGCGCGCGCGTTCGCGCTCGGCCCCGACGGCAAGCTGCTCGCGACCCTCGCGTTCGACGGGAACCAGCCGCGGGACATCGAGGACATGGCGATCGAGGACGACGGCGCCGGCGCGTCGTTCCTCTACTTCGGCGACATCGGAGACAACGACGAGGTCCGCGAGGAGATCGTGATCCATCGCGTGGCCGAGCCGAAGCTCGGCGGCGACGCGAAGCTCTCGGCGACGTCGGAGAAGATGACGGTGACCTACGCCGACGGCGCGCACAACGCCGAGACCCTCCTCTTCGATCCGGCGACGAAGGACCTCCTCGTCGCGACGAAGAAGCTGGGCGGCCCCTCCGCCATCCACCGGATCGGGCCGTTCGCCGCGGGGCAGAAGGTGAAGACGGAGAAGATCGCCGAGGTCGACGTCGATCTCGCGACCGGCGGGGAGATCTCGCGCGACGGCCGCCTCATCGCCATCCGCAACTACGGGAGGAGCGCCTTCGTGTGGATGCGCGGCCCCGGCGAGAGCGTCGCCGACGCGATGAAGCGCACGCCCTGCAAGCTCCCGGTCGCGACCGAGCAGCAGGGAGAGGCGTTCGCCTTCCTCCCGGACGGGAAGGGCTACGTGACGATCAGCGAGGGCGCGTCGCCCGAGCTGCACGTGACGCCGCTTCAGTGACGCGAGAGGCGGACGAGGAGCACCCGCCGCGGCGACGTCTCCTTCACCTCGGCGCGGATGCCCTCGCCGAGATCGACCGTCGTGCCGGGCGTCGGGAAGCGACCGAGCTTCGCGATCACCAGGCCGCCGATGGTGGAGGCCTCGCGCTCGAGCGGCAGCTCGAAGCCGAGCTCGCGGTTGATCTCGTGCACGTGCGTGTCGCCGCGGACGAGGAACGTCTGGTCTGGCTGGGGCGCGATGCTCTTCGTCGGCACCTCGTTCTCGCTCGCGATCTCGCCGAAGAGCTCCTCGGCGAGCGCCTCGATCGACACGAGGCCGGTCGGGAAACCGCTCTCGTCGACCACCAGGCCGATCTCGCTGCGCGCCCGCTGCAGCTCGCGGAGCAGCACGATCGCCGGTGCCGACTCGGGGAACGCCGGCAGCTCGCGCACCAGCTCGACGAGGGAGAGTTGCCCCTGGAGGAGCTGCGCGTAGAGCTCGCGCGCGAGCACGTAGCCGGCCGGCTGCTCGGACTCGTCCACCACCGGGTAGCGCGCGTGCGGCTGCTCGCGGAGGACGCGCTCGACCTGCTCGCGCGTCGCGGTCAGCGGCAGCCAGGCGATCTCGCTCCGCGGGAGCATCACCGCGTACGCCGCCAGACGACCGAGGTCGATCGCGCGCGAGGCGATGTCGCCGGTCTCCTTGTCGACGGTGCCCGCCGCGGCCGCCTCCTCGAGCAGCTGCTGGATCTCGTCGGACGACAGGCGCGCCTCGGTGAACGTCGTCGAGTCGCGGAACGGCCGCAGGACGACGTTCGACATCGCGGTGAGGAGCCAGATGATCGGCCGGGCGATGCGCGAGAGCAGGAACAGCGGCCGGCTCACCCAGAGCGTGACGCGCTCGGAAGAGCGCAGCGCGAGCGACTTCGGCACCAGCTCGCCGATCACGATCGACACCGTCGACACGAGCGCGACGACCATCGCGAGCGCGATCCGCTCGGCGGCGAGCGGCCCGAGCCCCGCCCGCTCGAGGAGCGCCGCGAAGGGGCGCTCGAGGAACGCGCCGCCGATCGCTCCGGCGGTCGCGCCGACCACGGTGATGCCGACCTGCACCGTCGCGAGGAAGCGCTCGGGATCCTCGCGGAGGCGGAGCGCGACGCGCGCCGCCGTGCGTCCCTCGTCGGCGAGCTCCTGGAGGCGCGTCTTGCGGACCGCCAGCACCGCGATCTCGGCGCCGGAGAAGAAGGCGTTCGCGAGCGCGAGACCGACGATCAGCAGCAGATCGAGGCCCAGGGCTTCCACCTGGGCCCACTTACTACACCGGCGCCGTCACTTCACGGGCGGCAGCGGGGCGTCGTTGATCGGCCGGCTGCCCATTCCGCCCGCGTAGCCGTAGCTCGCGTCCTGGCCCATGCCCCACACGGTGATGGAGAAGGGACCGTCGCTCCGCGCCACGTGCCTTCCGTAGCCGCACTCGCCCTTGGCGAGCTTCTGCGGCTTGAACGCCGCGGTGAGGCGGACCCACGCGTACTCGAACTCTCCGCTCGAACCGAGCGGCTCGAAGCCCGAGATCGCGCCGCCGCACTCGAGCTCGACGGGGAGGAAGCCCTTCGCCGTCTTGCGCCGCACGACGGTGAGCATCGTCTCCGGGAACGTGTAGTCTGCAAAGAACACGTAGCGGTCGAGGAACTGGTCGGACGGGACCATGTTGACGAAGTCGGGATCGCCCTTGGTCATGCCGCCGCCCGGTGCGCCGCCGCCGAAGCTCGAGCCGGTCATCTGGACGCCGGCGTAGAACGGGTGCTTCGCGTCCTGGCTCCTCACCGTCACGAGCTCCTCGGTCATGAAGTAGACCGGCGTGCCCGCGGAGAGGACCGAAGGCGCGCCCGGCGGCTTCTTCGGCTCGTAGGTGAGCTCGGTGCCGTCGACCGCGCCGACGAACATCCACGCCACCGTCTCCTTGGCCTTGCCGGTGACGCTCTCGATCCGCGGCGCGTAGGGGACGAGGGCGTAGTGCGATCCCCACTGGGAGAACGGCGGGATCTGCTGCTGGGTGACGTCGCAGTAGGGCACGTCCGACGGGAGGAAGACGCACGGCGCGCCGCCGAAGAGGCCGACCGGCTTGTCCGCCTGGATCGGGCTGCCGGTGACGCCTCCGCGCTGCGAGATCTGCAGGACCTGCCCGCGCGAGAGCGTCCAGGTCTGCACCTCGCCCGGACCGGCGCCGGCGACGTCGGTGCCCTCGTCGATGACCGCGTTCGGGCGCATCGACACCTTCGTGTCGTCCTCGGTCGCGATGATCTGGAGCGTGCGCTTGTCGGTGTTCGACAGCTCGGGGTTGCCGAACTTGCCGGTCGACACCGCGATGTAGCTCTTGTCCCAGGACGAGACGGGCAGGAGCAGCGTCGCCGAAGGGTAGTAGCTCTCGGCGCCGCCGTACGGGAAGCTCGAGTACGCGGAGACCGGCGTGTCGGTCTTCAGGTGGAAGGCCTTCGTCTTCGTCGTCCCGTGACGGATCGGGTCGACGTTCACCGCCGGCACGACGCCGTCCGGGCAGTCGACCGCCTGCGGATCGATCGTGACCTTGGCCTGCGCGAGGAACACGATCGCGACCTGGCCGGGAGGCAGCGGCCCGGTGAGCGCGGTGTACGTCGGCGTGTCGCCGTTCATCGTCACCGTGTAGATCGACTTGGACACGTCGAG
>JBDHVD010000435.1:0-7956 GCA_039809525.1 Labilithrix sp.
TCTTCGCTCTTCGCTCTTCGCTCTTCGCTCTTCGCTCTTCGCTCTTCGCTCTTCGCTCTTCGCTCTTCGCTCTTCGCTCTTCGCGGTCGGCGGGTGGGGTGGTAGCCCGCGCCGGCCCCGTCGTTTCACTGCAGAAGCGACGATCGCGAACGGCGGAAATCACGCGGTTTTCTCATCCACCCTTCACCGAGCAAGCCAACGTGGCTTCTGCGGAGAAGCGTGGGATGGCTTCTGCGGAGAAGCGTGGGGTGGCTTCTGCGGAGAAGCGTGGGGTGGCTTCTGCGGAGAAGCGTGGGTGGCTTGCGCGCAGAATCCAGTCGAGCGGTTCCTCCAGATTCCGCGGTGTTGCCCGTGCATCCTTCACTGGTGAAGCATGCGGGGCCGCGCGGCGGCACCTCCCCCCGGGAGGCTCACGACGCGGGCGGCCGCCGATGGCGCCGAGCCCCTCGTTGCGGCAGCATCGGCGGATGTCGCTCCACTTCACGGAACCGGAGGACGCGGACATCACCCGTCTCGCCCGGCAGGTGTCGCTGGTCTCCGCGCTCGCGCAGCGAATCGGCTTGCCGGCGCCGACGGGAACCGAGGCCGATCTTCCGATCCTCCAGGGGATCCTCGACTCCGGCGAGCTGACTGCGGACGATACCTACGAGCTGCAAGCCCTGGGTGTCGCGTTCGGGCGAGCCCTGATCGCGAAGGTCGACGGGCTCGACTGGGCGATCATCCACGACGAGTACGGCTCCGACCCGACCGTCCGCTACCGCAACACGACGCTGTGTCTGAATGCGCTCACGGCGATCTCGAAGCGCGTCGAGGACGGCGAGGAGGTCGACGTCGCCGACCTGTTCCATCGGTTCGAAGCGGGGCTCCGGGCGGCGATCCTCGAAATGGGCGGGACCGCGTAGTAGACCCCGCACGGCATGATCCTCCTCCGGCTGATCGGGCTCGTCTTCGATCTCCTGCTCTTGCCGCTGCGGCTGGTTGCGCGGAAGAAGGCGGTCCGGAAGGGCGCCTTCGTGCACCTGACCGTCGACGGCCTCGTCGCCGACGTCGTCGCGCCGCCGCGGATCTGGGAGATTCGCAAGCAGCACGCCACCTCGGTCCATGCCGTCGCGCGGCTGGTCGATGCGCTGACGAAGGATCCACGCGTGACCGGGCTGCTCGTCACGGTGAAGCAGCTGTCGTGCGGCATGGCGGCTGCGACGTCGCTTCGCGCGCAGCTCGCGCGGGCGCGTGCGGCGGGCAAGGAGGTCGTCGTGCACCTCCCGATGGGCGGCGGCACGAAGGAGGTGTTCCTCGCGTCGGCCGCGTCGAAGGTGATCGTGGCGCCGGCGACGCATCTCGCGCCGCTCGGGTTCCTCTCCGCGACGCGCTACGTGCGCCGCGGGCTCGACCGGGCGGGGGTCGAGCCCGAGGTGTTCGCCTGCGGCGAGTACAAGTCGGCGGGCGAGAACCTGATGCGCGACTCGATGAGCGAGGCGCAACGCGAGCAGCTCGAGGTGCTGCTCGGCGGGCTGCACGACGCGCTCGTCGATGCCATCGCCAGCGGGAGGAAGATCGATCGCGAGAGGGCCGTCGCGCTCGTCGACGGCGCGCCGTACTCGGACGCGAAGGCGATCGAGGTCGGCCTCGCCGACGCCGTCGGTTACGAGGACGAGGTCCCGCGCGTCCTCGGCCTTCCGGGGCAGCGCGCGCTCGTCGACGCGAGCACGTACCTGGTCGCGCGCGAGCGTCCGCTCCTGCGACGCCTGCGGCGGCCGCCGCTGATCGCGGTCATCCCCGTCCACGGCACCATCGCGCACGCCGCGGGGCCGCTCGGATCGTTCGCCACCGACGAGCGCGTCGCCAAGCTGGTGCGGGCCGCGCGCGCGAACCGTCGCGTGCGGGGCGTCATCCTCCACGTCGACTCCCCCGGCGGCAGCGCGCTCGCGTCCGATCGCATGCACCACGAGATCGTCCAGCTCGCGCGCGAGAAGCCGGTGGTGGCGTGCATGGCGAACGTCGCCGCGAGCGGCGGCTACTACGTCTCGGCGCCCGCGCAGCGGATCGTCTGCGAGCCGACGACCATCACCGGATCGATCGGCGTCGTCGCCGCGCGTCTCACGCTCGAGCCGCTCCTCGCGAAGCTCGGCATCACCACCGAGACGGTCCGCCGCGGCGCGCATGCGGGGCTCCTCGGCGCGACGCATCCGATCGACGACGAGGAGCGCGCGGCGCTGCGTCGCGAGCTCGATGCGACGTACCGGACGTTCGTGTCGGTCGTGGCACGCGGGCGCAAGATGGACGAGGAGAAGGTCGAGCGCCTCGCCCGGGGGCGCGTGTACACCGGCGCGGATGCACACGCCGCAGGCCTCGTCGATCTGCTCGGCGGCTTCGACGCCGCGCTCGCCGAGGTGAAGCGCCTCCTCCCGGCGAAGCTGCACGACCGGCTCGTGGTCCACGTGCCGCGCGTTCCGCGGAAGGAAGTCCGCCCCCTCGATCCGCCCGCGATCCTCGCGTCGTTGCTGTTGCCCGACCGCCGCGATCGCGTCCTCGCGCTCCTCGTCATGGGCGACCCGACGTGCTAAGCGAAAGCGCGATGCTGGCGTCGATCTCCGCGTGCGTGCTCGGTTTCACGAGCGGGATGCGGCATGCGCTCGAGCCGGATCACCTCGCGGCGGTCTCCACGCTCGTGGCGGGCGAGAAGAGCGCGGGCGCGAGCTTCCGCTACGCGCTCGCCTGGGGCGCGGGCCACGGCGCCATGCTCGTCCTCGCGGGCGGCGCCCTCGCGATGTTCAAGAGCCAGCTGCCCGACGCCGTCACCGACGTGTTCGAGCTCGTGGTGGCCGTCGCCCTCGTCGGCCTCGGCATCCGCGGGCTCTCGCAGGCCGCCCGCGCGGGGCGCGTCGGCCCGTCGTTCACGCACCGGCACGGCGACGTCGCGCATGCGCATGCGGGGCCGGGCGATCACCTGCACCTGAACCGCTTCACCCTCGCGCGGCTGCCGTTCGCCATCGGCCTGCTCCACGGCCTCGCCGGCAGCGGCGCGCTCGCGGCGCTCGTCGTCGCGAAGATCCCGTCGCCGGTGTTCGGCCTCTCGTTCATCGCGATCTACGCGGCCGGTGCCGCGCTCGGGATGGCGGCGCTCGCCGGCGTGCTCGGCTTCCCCCTCGCGCGCCTCGCCCGCTCGCGGCGCGCGATGGCGCTCGCCGTCGGCGTGAGCGCGATGGCGTCGCTCGTCGTCGGGATCGCGTGGGCCACGCCGATCCTCGCGCGGTTCGCGACCGGCAGCTGAGCTGTCGGCGGCCGGGCGGTCAGCCGCTCAGCTGACGCCGAGGAGCTTGTTCATCGACGCCTCGTCGGCCGGCGTGAACGGGTATTGATCGAACTCGCTGGAGGCGACCCACTTGAAGGCGTTGACGGCGTGGGGCGCGAGCGCGCTCTCGGGCGACGAGAGCGTGCACTCGTAGAGGAACAGATCGACCACGTAGTGCTCGTAGGGATGGCTGACGAACGAGATCAGCTTGCCCACGTCGATGTCGACGCCGAGGCGGTGCTCGAGCTCGCGCTTGAGCGCCTGCTGATCGGTCTCGCCCGGCTCGACGCGTCCGCCCGGGAACTCCCACATGAGCGGGAGCACCGCGGTCGCGCGTCGTTGCGTGATCAGGTAGCGGCCGTCCTTCTCGATCACGGCCGCCACGACGCGGATCGTGCGAGGCGGACGCGCCCCGGCGGTCATCAGACGGCCACGCGGAAGAGCTGCTGTCCCATCAAGAGGACGTCCCCGCCCTTGATCTCGGTCTCCTCGCGTAGGCGGAAGAACGAGCCGTTCGAGCTGCCGAGATCGGTCAGCATCAGCCGTCCGTTCTCCCACGTGAGCCGGCAATGCAGGCCGGACACGTAGCCGTCCTCGGGGAAGAGGACGTCGCCGCGCTCGCGGCCGAGATGCACGCCGGTCTCGGGGATCGGGAACGCGTTGCCGGTCACGTCGCGACCGATGACGAGCGCGATGCGGCCGACGTAGCCCTTCGACGGAGAGCCGAGGCGCTCGACGCCGTCCGGGCCGGGAGCCTGCGCTGCGAGGGGCTCGAACTTGATGATCTCCTGGCCGATGCGGAACATGTCGTTCGGCTTCAGCTCGACGGGGACGTCGCGGACGAGCTTCTTGTAGACGCCGTTGAGCGACGCCTCGTCCTTGACCGTGATCTTGCCCGCCCCCTGCTTGAACGTCGCGTGACGCGGCGACAGGTAGCTGTCGCCCGCGAAGATCGCGCCGGTCTCGCGGCCGATGGTGACGGTGCCCGGCGGGAGCGTGTAGCTGCCGGCCTCGCTGCCGTCGGCGCGGAGCGCGGTGAGGACGACGCCTCCGGCCTGCGGGGCCGCCGCGGGCGCCGCCGGAGCGGGCGCGGGCTTCGCGGCCGCGGGCGTGAGGCGGAAGCCGCACGATCCGCAGAAGAGGTTGTTCGGCGCGTTCATGTGCCCGCACTGCGGACACGGGCTCGCACCACCGGCGGCTGCAGCCGGCGCTCCCGGCGCGGCGGGCGCGGCGGAAGGAGCGAGCGCGACGGGGCCGGGCGCGGGTGCGGGCGCGACGGGCGCCGCCGGCGCCGGGGCGGGCGCGGGAGCCGGCGCATGACCGCCGCTCGCGGACGGACCACCGACGGCCTTCACGCCGGCACCGGGCGTCTGCGGGGAGAACGGCTTCGGCGCCGCATCCCGCGGGAGCTCCGCACCACAACCCAGGCAGAACTTGTAGTGGTCTTGGTTGTCCTTGCTGCACTTGGGACAGGTGATCAAGGAATCCCTCCGGGAGGCATCGCGGAGTATCTGGCGCCGGGTGTCTAGGGTCAAGAAGACCCGCCCAGCGGGCCGAAAAAGCCCGCGTCAGCGCCCTTCGACCTCGTCCTTGCCCTTGTTTTTCTCGGCCTCCGTCGCATCGGCCTCGCGGCCGGAGCGCTCCGGCGTGCCGTTCGCGTGGCCATCCCCGTGCGGATGGGCGCCCTGCGGGGGGATCCCGAGGGGATCGAGCTCGCGGAGGTACTTGCCGATCCGCTTGTGGCGCATCGCGTCGAGGGCGTCGAGCGCCTGCGTCCGCGCCTCGGCCGCGAGGCCGCGCGCGTGCTGGATGGTCTCGATGGCGACGTCGACGTCGTGGATCTCGCCGAGCCGCTTCTGGAAGACGGTGGCGGGCTCGAGCATCGCCCGGGCGTCGATCGGCAGGGCGTCCGAGAGCAGCTCGATCGAGTAGCGGAGCTCCTTGTACGCGATGCGCAGCTCGTGGAGGCCGAGCACGTCGGTCACCTCGACATCGCGCTTGTCCTCGACCCGGCGGCGCGCGCGCTCGACGGTGCGCCGGGCGAAGCGCGCGAGCTCGAGATCGCGATCGGGGTCGACGGGGAACACGAGCAGCGCCTTCATCATCACCCGCGCGCGATCGAGATCGCCCTGCTGGATGCGGGTGACGACGGCGTGGCGGAGCTTCGCCTCGCGCGTCTTCCGCTGCGCGAGCCACGGGGAGAACGAGGGATGGTCGCTCGCGTCCTCGAGCGTCTCCTCGAGGACCTCCTCGTCGCGGAGGTCGCCCGTCGCGCGCATCACGTCCGCGAACGCGCGGCGGACGCAGTCGGTGTGCCATCGCCCGAACAGCCGGCGCGACATCTTCAGGAGCGTGCGGATCCGGCGAATGGCGACGCGCATGTCATGGATCGCGTCGTCGTCGTCCTCGTGCTCGACCACGCGCGGCACGGTCTTCACCAGCGCGGCGTCGAGCTCGCGCAGCTTCTTCGCGACGTAGGCGGCGGCGTTGGGACGAGCGGGATGGCTCACGGCGGGATCCGGCGGAGGTGGACGATCGTGATCGGCTTTCTGCCACGTGTCTTCTGAAATGTTCGGCGCACCGCCCAGCGGGCGTGCTCGGCCATGGTCTCGTCCGTCGCGGGCAGCTCCACCTCGGCGATCGCGCGGCGGACGGCGGCGCGGACCTCGTCGAGCTCGCGCGCGTTCGCGGTCTCGTCGAGGACGCCGCGGGTCGAGAGCTGCACGTCGACCGCGGTCCCCGCGGCATCGACCACCACGGTGCAGAACGCGGCCCCGTCCTCGGCGAGCACGGTGCGCTCGCGGATGACCGAGGCCGGCACCTCGCGTCCGTTCCAGACGTGCACGCGGCCGGCCGGCAGGGCGCGGCCGAGCGTGAGCTTGCCTCCGGACAGCTCGAGGACGCGGCCGTTCTCGATCACCGCCACCTCCTCGACGCCAGTCTCGCGCGCGAGCTCGGCGTGCCGCGTGAGGTGATGGATGGTGCCGTGGACCGGCACGAACGCACGCGGCCGCACCAGCTCGATCATGCGGCGCTGCTCGGGCCGGTGCGCGTGGCCGCTCACGTGGACGCCGCGATCGGTGAGCCGCGTCTTCACCTGGCAGCCGCGGCGGATCAGCATGCCGAGGATGGCGTGCACCTCGGGCTCGTTGCCCGGGATCGCGCGCGCCGAGAGGATGACCGTGTCGCCCGGGGCCACCTCGAACATCGGGTGCTCGCCGCGGGCCAGGCGCGCGAGGGCGGCGCGCTCCTCGCCCTGCGAGCCGGTCGCGATGGCGAGGACCTTCGAGCGCGGCAGCTCGCGCGCGAGCGTGTCGGGCCGCACGAGATCGTCGGGCCACGGCAGGTAGCCGGTCGATCGCGCCACGCGCGCATGCGTGCCGACGCCGCGGCCGAGGAGCACGACGTGCCGGCCCGCGCGCCGTGCGATCTCGCCGAGCAGGCGGAGGCGGTGCACGTTCGAGGCGAACATGGCGACGACCACCGCGCCCTTCGCCTCGGTCACCAGGCGCTCGAGCGTCTCGCCGACGCCGGCCTCGCCCCCGGTCGGTCCCTCCGCGTCGACGTTCGTCGAGTCGGAGAGGAGGAGCGAGACGCCGCCGTCGCCGAGCTCGCGGAGGCGCGCCTCGTCGAACTGCTCGCCGTCCGGCGGCGCGGGATCGAACTTGAAGTCGCCGGTGTGGACGACGATCCCCTCGTCGGTGCCGATGGCGAGCGCGGTGGCGTCGGCGATCGAGTGGGTGACGCGGATCGGCTCGATGCGGAACGAGCCGACGGTGAACGGCTCGCGCGGGCGCGTCGGGATCAGCCGCGCATGCTCGAGGACCTCGTGCTCGCCGAGCCGCTCGCGGAAGAGGCCGAGGGCGTACGGCGGGCCCCACACCGGCACGTCGTGACGCTTGAGCAGGTAGGGCAGCGCGCCGATGTGGTCCTCGTGGCCGTGCGTCACGACCACCCCCGCGAGGCGCGGGGCGAGCTCATCGAGCGGCCCGAAGTCGGGGTGCACGACGTCGATGCCGAGCCCACGGTCGTCGAACGTCACGCCGCAGTCGACGAGGATCGCCTCGCCGCGCTGCTCGATGGCGAGACAGTTCATGCCGACCTCGCCGAGGCCTCCGAGCGGGAGCAAGCGCACCACGCCTCCGCGTCTAGCACGGCCCGGGCCGTGCTATGTACCGCCCGACATGTCCGCCGCGTCACGTCCGCCGCCACCTCAGCCGGGGCTGGAGAACAAGCGCTTCCTCATCGTGACCGGCAAGGGCGGCGTGGGGAAGACGACGGTGTGCGCGGCCGAGGCCCTCGCCCTCGCGCAGAAGGGCAAGCGCGTCCTCGTCGCCATGTGCAACGCGAAGGAGCGGCTGTCGGCGATGCTCGGGTCGCAGCTCGTCGGCTCCGAGGTCATCTCCGTCGCGCCGAACGTCTGGGCCGTGAACATGGACCCGGAGGTCGCGCTCGAGGAGTACGGGATGATGATGTTGAAATCCCGTGCACTCTACAAGCTCCTGTTCGACAACCGGTACGTGCGGACGTTCTTCCGCGCGGTGCCCGGGATGCAGGAGTGGACGATGCTCGGCAAGGCCTGGTGGCACACCACCGAGCTGCGCGAGGACGGCACCCACCGCTTCGACGTCGTCATCCTCGACGCGCCGGCGACCGGCCACGGC
>JBDHVD010000436.1:0-7926 GCA_039809525.1 Labilithrix sp.
CGGGCTTGCGCTCGGCGCGCGGTTGCGAAACTCTTCATGCCCCATGCAGACCCGCAAGATCACCAAGGCCGACTTCGACCAGATCGTCGAGGTCATCGACCGGTGGTGGGGCGGACCGATCGCGACGCTCGCGCACCCGATCTTCTTCTACGAGCTCGGCGACAACGCGCTCATCGTCGAGGACGAAGGCCGCCTCATCGGATTTCTGCTGGGCTTCATCGCGTTCAAGGAGCCGAAGACCGGCTACGTGCACCTCGTCGGCATTCATCCCGAGTACCGGCGACGCGGCGTCGGCCGCATCCTCTACGCCGAGTTCACCGAGCGCTGCCGCTCGCTCGGCTGCAGGCGGATGAAGGCGATCACCACGACCGGCAACGAGGGATCGATCCGCTTCCACGAGGCGGTCGGATGGCGCGCCGACGAGATCGAGGACTACGCCGGCCAGAGCCGCAAGCGCATCGTCTTCACGCGCGACCTCGTCGATCCGTCGACGACGAACTAGGCGCGGAGGAAGGCCCGCGCGGGTGGGCACGTATCCTCCTCATCGACGTCCCCGAACGGTCTCGTCGATCATGGATGAGCTGGAGAGTGCTAAGAAATCCGCGTCGACGATGACGCGTGCGATCCCCTCCTCGCTCCTCGGCGCGATCGCGCTCCTCGCGTGCAGCTCGACCTCCGAGCGCACGCCTTTCGTGGAGGACGCCGCGAGCCAGTCGGCGCCCGCGCCCGACTCCACCGAGGATCCGCCCCCCGCGCAACCGGACCCCGTGAAGCCCACCGGCGACGCCGGCGAGGAGCCTCCGAGCGACTGCAAGACGGCGGCGCCGAGCCATCGCTGCGGCGTGGTCCCCCAGTGCGGGTGCTCGGCGAGCGAGACCTGCGACGTGATCGATGCGAAGGGCAACGTGCGCTGCGTCGCCTTCGGCAAGGCGCCGATGGGCCAGCCGTGCACCGCCACCGCCGGATGCGCGCAAGGCCTCACGTGCGTGTTCGGGACGTGCCACGCCTTCTGCGACGATCCCGGGAGCGCATGCGCGCAGCCCGGCACCGGGCAGTGCGTGCAGGTGACGGCGGCGGGCGCCGCCGCGATCCCGAACCTCGCGGTGTGCATGGTGCAGTGCGCGCCTCACGATCCGAAGTCGTGCGGCGGCAAGACGAACGCCGGCGTCGGCGTCTGCTTCGTCGATGACAAGGGCGGCACCGATTGTCAGGAGGGCGGGACGCGCGCCGAGAACCAGACGTGCTCTCCGCAGGACGCCTGCGGTCCCGGCCTCGTCTGCGTGACGCCGAGCGCGGGCTCTTCGACGTGCAAGCGCTGGTGTCGCGTGAGCACGAACGACTGCGGCGGCTCCGTGCAGTGTCGCTCGTTCTCCACCAAGGTCATGGTCACGACCTCGACCGGCAGCGTGGAATACGGCGCCTGCCCCTGAAGCGGGCTTTACACGCGGAGCGAAGCGCGCGATTCATAGGCGACGATGTCCTCCAAGCCGCCGCCCGCAGCAGCGCCTCGCAAGGCGGAGCCCCCGGTCACCACCGCGCAGCTCCGCGAGGTCGGTCTCTTCGGTGCCCTCTCCGACGAGTTCCTCGATCACCTCGTCCAGACGCTGACCACGATGCGCGTGCTGCCGGGCCAGACGATCTTCAAGGAGGGCGATCCGGCGCGTGAGTTCTACGTCGTGCTCGACGGCGAGATCGAGGTCCTGAAGAGGAGCCGCCGCGGGCGCGAGACGCGCGTCGCGATCCTCGGACCGAACGACTGCTTCGGCGAGATGTCGATCATCGACATGCAGCCGCGGTCGGCGACCGTGCGCGCGCTCGGGCCGGCGCACCTCCTCAAGATCTCGACCGAGGAGATGGACGCGCTCTACCGGCACGACCTCAAGTCGTACACGCTCATCGTGCTCAACATCGCGCGCGACCTCTCGCGCCGCCTTCGCGTGACCGACGGTCTGCTCGCCGACTTCACGGCGAACGTGCTCGAGGAGTACGTGCAGACGCCGACGTCGAAGCCCTGAGCGCTCAGCTCCCCGCGTCGGCGTCCCCGCCGGCATCGCCCCCGTCGGTCGCTGCGTCGTGGCCGCCGTCGAGCGACCCATCAATCGATCCGTCTCCGTCGATCTTCGCGCCGTCGGCCGCGGCGTCTGCCGGCGTCGACGGATCCTGGGTCTCGGACGACGCGCCCGCGTCGGCGCCGCCGAAGCCGATGCCCGGTACGTCGTCGCCCGCATTGCGCTCGTCGTCGCCGGGAGGCAGCGGCTGCGGATTGAGCGTGCACGCCGCGGCGGTGGCGACCGCGGCGAGCGTCACGAGGGCGAGGTACCCCCGGACGCGCATCATTTGTCTCCGCTCGAGTCGCCGCCGGCGTCGCCCGCGTCACCGCCGTCCGACGCATCGGCGCCGGCATTCGGCGCACCCGACGAGCTGCTCCCGCTGCTGCTCGAACCGCCGGTGGCTCCGCCGCGGCCGTCGTCCTCCGGCGACTTCGCCTCGCCGGGGCCCTGCGGAGGGAGCGGCTGAGGGTTGAGCTCGGCGCCCGGGTCCTCGGTGGCGCACGCCTCGATGCCGTGCACGACGGCGAACGCGGCGACCACCCACAGGACTTTGCGCAGCGAGCTCATGACCGACCGCACGGGACGAAGCATTGCTGATGCCAGCACGGAAATCCAAGGGAAAACCTCCATCTGCGCCACGATCGGCACGACATCGGGCGGATTTTCGAGCGGGTTCTGGCACGGGTTGGCACAATCCCGCGGCAGCCCCATGAGCGTCCCCGCAGCCAGCATCCGCAACGTCACGAAGCGCGTGTGGGACGGGCGCGAGCGCCGCGTGGTCCTCGAGGACGTCTCGTTCGATCTCGCGCGCGGCGAAGTGGTCGTCGTGCGCGGCCCGAGCGGAAGCGGCAAGACCACGCTGCTCGCGATCGTCGGGGCGATGCTCTCGCCGACGAGCGGCGAGGTCCAGATCGACGGCGCGCCGACGTCGCGCCTCCGCGAGGCCCACCGCGCGGAGGTGCGGCGGAAGAAGGTCGGCTACGTCTTCCAGGACCTCCAGCTGGTCGACGGGCTCGACGCGCTCGCGAACGTGCTCCTGCCGCGGGTCCCCGACGGCATCACCGCCGACGACGAGAAGCGCGCGGCGTCGCTCCTCGATCGCCTCGGCGTCGGCGGCGTGGCCCACACGAAGGCGCGATCGCTGTCCGGCGGCGAGCGCCAGCGCGTCGCCCTCGCCCGTGCGCTCGTCAACGATCCGGCGCTGCTCGTCCTCGACGAGCCGACCGCGCATCTCGACGACGCGCGCGCACACGCCGTCGCGGAAGAGCTCGGCAAGCTCGCGGCCGACGGGCGCGCCGTCCTCGTGGCGACCCACGACGCCCGCATCACGCAGAGCGCCGGCGTCGCGCGCGTGCTCGACCTTGCGGGCGGCAAGCTCGTGCCCCAAGGTTCGGGCCAGGACCCGCGATGAACAACCTCCTCGAGCCCTGGGTGCTCCTCCGCATCGTCGCGGGGCTCGTCGCGTTCCTGATGTTCGTGCGCGGCGCGATGACCGCGCAGAAGGTCCTGCGCCGGTTCGACGTCGCCCGCGCGACCGAGGGCCAGCTCGCCCTCGAACGGCAGATGGAGCTCGCGTCCACGTTCGTCCGCGTCGGCGCGGTGGTCCAGGTCCTCTCCCTCGCGCTGTCCGCGCTCGCCTCCGACCGGCTCAGCCGCGGCGTCCGCGGCGCGATGTGCGCGTACGGCGTGTTCGGCGCCAACGAGTGGGGCTTCCGCTCGCTGGCCGCGACCGCGTTCGTCGCGCTCGCGGCGGGCATCCTCACGCAGGTGCTCGCGTTCGACGCCCGCGTCCGCGCGTTCGATCTCGCCCGGCCCGTCGCCACGATGACGCTGGCGATGGCGCCGCTCTCCGCGATCGACCTCGCGTTCGCCTACGAGTACCTCTCGCGCCTCGACCTCACGGTGGTCGCGTCGTGCTGCTCGGTGCAGCTCGACCCCGTCGCCGCCGGCGGCTCGGGCTTCGCGGGCGGCCCGCGGGTGATCGCGACCGCGATCGCGGCGCTGGGAACGGCGGCGTCGATCGCGGCTGCGCTCCTCGCCGCGCGCTCGCCGACCCGCCGCCGCGTGGCGATCGCGGGGATCGTCACGCTCGTGTCGATGCCGGCGGCGCTCGCGGCCTCGGTCCTCGAGGTCGCGCCGCACGCGTTCGAGGTCCCGCAGCACGTCTGTCCGTTCTGCCTGCTCCGGAGCGACGTGCTCGCCATCGGCTATCCGCTCTACGGCGCGCTCCTCCTGGCCGCGATCTGGGCGGGCGGCGCGGCCGTCAGCGCGCTGCTCGCGCGCGGTCAGACGTCGCGTGACGCGCTCGAGCCGTTCGCGCGACGCGCGCTGCGCCGAGGCGCGGCCGCGTGGGTGGTCGCGCTCGTGCTCGGAGCCGCGCCGGTGGTGCGGTTCGCGATCGTGTCCGGTGGAGGCTCGCTGTTCCCATGATGATCCCGCGTCGTGCGTTCGTCCTCGGAGGCGCCGTGCTCCTCGCCGCGTGCAAGCGCGAGGAGCGCTGCAAGACGTGCGGAATGAAGATCGATCGCGCGAGCGTGTGGCGCACCGAGCTCGTCGCCGCGGACGGCAAGGTCACCCAGTTCGACACGCCGCGCTGCGCGCTCTACGCGTGGCGCAAGGAGAAGCTCCCGGCGGAGAGCATGCGCGTCCGCGAGTACTACGACGCGAGCGGGCCGATGCGGGATGCGCGCGAGCTGCGCTTCGTCGTCGGCGGCGACGTCACCGGGCCGATGGGGCCGGACTTCGTCCCCGTGGAGCCCGGCCGCGTCTCCAAATTCATGCAGGACCATGGCGGCGAACGAGCCTTCGCGCTCGACGAGATCACCGCCGAGGTCGTCTCGAACAACTGACTGCGTCTTACATGGAAGGACAGAACGACCGGGCTCGAGCGGAGCTTCGCTTGAAGCCTTCGGCTGCCGCGTTAGTGTTCCGTGTTGCAACGATGCAATCCCTCCAGACCGAGCTCCCTCCCCGTATCCGGCGCACGCTCGAGCTCGTCTATGGCGTCGAAGGCGTCACCGCCGCTCGCGTGTGGCACTGGCCGGGACGCGTCGCCGTCGGCGTGAGACCCGCGATGCTCTCGGCGCCCGCCGAGCTGCTCCGCCGCGTGGAGAGCGCCGTCGCCGGTCTGCGCGAGCCGGACGAGACGTGGGAGTTCGGCCTGCTCGAGACGGAGTGAGCGCGTCGAGGCTCGTCGGGATCGGCCCGCGCGCGCGACGTACAAAACGAAGACGCGCGCCGGGCACGAGGCCTGGCGCGCGTTCGTTCGCGCGAAGAGCGCGGGGGTCGATCAGTTGCTGACGAAGATCGACTCGATCTCGGTCTTCACCTGCTCTTCGGTCTGCTCGCGGGCGATCGCGATCTCCTTCACGATGAGCGTGCGCGCCGTGTCGAGCATGCGGCGCTCGCCGAACGACAGCTGCTTGTCCGTCTTGAGACGGTAGAGGTCACGAAGCACCTCGGCGACGTCGTAGATCGAGCCCGTCTTGATCTTGTCCATGAAGCCGCGATAGCGACGGTTCCAGGTCTGGTTGTCGAACGCGATCGTGCGCTCCTTCAGGATGTCGAAGATCTCGCGGATCTCCTGCTCGCTGATGACCTGGCGGAGACCGACGGCGGTGGCGTTGGAGACCGGAACCATGATCTTGCGGTCGGTGTCGAGGATGCGGAGGACGTAGAAACGCTGGCGCTTGCCGGCGATGTCCTTCTCTTCGATCCGGATGACCTCGGCCACACCCTGGGCGGGGTAGACGGCCTTGTCGCCGACCTTGAACTTCACGTCCGTTCCAGCCTGCATAGCGTCTCCTTTTCCTGAGTCCTGTTCCGGTTTCCGGGGGACCCGGATCCGCGATGATTGCAGACTGCAACCACCGCGCTTCGTCTTCTCATTCGAGCTCGAGCGGTTCGAGCCCGTTCGTTCGACCCGGCGACTGCCCATGGAGGACCCAGGGATGTGTCGTCGAGCAACGCGGCGCGCCTCGTAATATTCCTCGGTCCTGGGACGGCAGATGGGAGAGACCGTCAGCTTCAGGCCGCAACTTCAGGCGGGCGTACTGTAGTGCGTCGACCCCGCTCCTGTCAAATGCTTTGTGGAGAAAAATGCGAGGGTGTGTGCATACCCTCCATTCGCGCGCGTTCTCCCTCTGCTCCTCCGTCCTTTCAGCGCGTCCGCAGGCCCGTGAAATCGAGCACTTGGCGAGACGTGGCCCAGTGTACGGTAGGAGTATGTAGGACAGAGCAGGGCCGTGCAAGCGCGGGCGCGACGATTTCGTCGACCGGTCGTCCCTCTCCTCTTCTCTTCTTCTTCTACGTCTTCGTTCCGTCCGAGCCTCCGTCCCGACGGGAGGCGAGCTCTTCGGCGAGCCCCCAGCGGACGCCGCGGTCGGAGATGGTGACGGACGCGGCGCGCACGTGCTCGAGGAACGCCAGCGCGACCAGACCGCCGGCGACGATCACGTCGGCGCGCTTCGGCTCGAGCCCGGCGATCGTCCGCCGACGCTCGAGCGGCGTGCGCGCGAGACGATCGATCACCGCGCGCAGCTCGTCGATCGACAGCGACGCGCCGTGCACGCGCGCGGCGTCGTAGCGATCCATCGCCATCGACACGGCGGCCAGCGTCGTCATGGTGCCGGCGATGCCGACCGGCGGAGCGTCGAGCGCGAGGTGGGGCACGGCGGCGAACGCCGCGCGCGCGGTCTCGCGCACCGCCGCGAGCTCCGCGTCGCTCGGCGGATCCGTGCGCACGTGGCGCTCCGTCAGACGGACGCTGCCGACGTCGAAGCTGTGCGCATAGCCAATCGAGCCCGCCGCGCGGTCGCCCTGCACGACCTCGGTGCTCCCTCCGCCGATGTCGAAGACGCAGACGCTGCGGCCGGTGCGCTCCTCGGCGATGCCGCTCAGCGCGCCGCGGAAGGTGAGGCGCGCCTCCTCGTCGCCCGAGATCGTGCGCGCCTCCACCCCGAAGCGCGCCGTCACGTGCGCGCGCACCTCGTCGCCGCCGCCCGCGTCGCGCATCGCGCTCGTGCCTACGACCGCGACGCGCTCGGCGGCGAGGCGCCGGACGATCTCGGCGTAGCGGTCGAGGCACTCGTTCGTCCGCGCGATCGCCTCGGGTGCCAGCGTCCGGGTCTGGTCGACGCCCTGCCCGAGCCGCGTGATCGTCGCGTGCTCCTCGACGGGGGCGAGCGTCCCGTCCGCCTGCTTCTCGGCGACGAGGAGGAGCACCGTGTTGGTCCCGATGTCGATCGTGGCGACGCGCATGGCGGATCTCCTTAAATGCGAACGGCTCCCGGGTGCTCGAAGGGGCGTCGTCGCCCCCTCGAACGCGGCCGAGGAGCCGTCCACGGACGCGCGGTGGCGCCCTCTACTTGATGTTGCCGAGGTTCAGCATCTCCTCGACGTTCGGCTGAACGACGAGCTCGACGCGGCGGTTCTTCTTCTTGTCCTCGTCGCTCTGCTGCTCGACGGTGCCCGCGATCGGGTCGAACTCGGCGTAGCCGGCCGCCGCGAGACGGCGCGGGTTCAGCCCGCCGCCGCCGGCGTCCTTCTTCCCGGCGCCGGCCTTCGGCTCGGCGGTGAGGAAGACGACGACCTGCCGCGCGCGCATGACCGAGAGGCCCCAGTTGTCCTTGAAGTAGCCGCCCGGCGGGTACTTCACGTTGTCGGTGTGTCCGGCGACGAGGAAGTAGCGGTTGTTGAGGTCCTTGTCGCCGCGGATGACCTCCGCGACCTGCGCGAGGACCTCTTTGCCCTGGGGCTTGAGATCGTCCTTGCCGGAGTCGAAGAGGATGTCGCCGGGCAGCTGCACGACGAGGCGGTTGTTGCGCGGGACGACCTTCACGCCGAACTGATTCAGCTTGTCGAGCTTGGTGCGAAG
>JBDHVD010000437.1:0-7915 GCA_039809525.1 Labilithrix sp.
TCCGTCCTCGAGCAGCTCCGGCCGGTGCGCGCGTACCTGCAGAACGTCGGTCTGGGCTGCACCGACGCGGAGCTCGGCGACGCCTCGCGCGCCCTCGCGCTGCTCGGCGCGTCGCGCATCTGCGAGCCGGGCCGCATGCCCGAGCCGAGCATGATGTGGCGCCACGACGGAATGGAGTGCGTCGCGAGCCTCGTCCGGTTCTGCGACGTCGAGATGCACCCCGGCTCGAAGAGCCTCGGAGGGAAAGGCGGCGAGCCATGACGGTGGACAGGTACTCGGAGTCACGCGCATTCCATCCGCGGTTGCCCGAGGCGGTCGAGGTCATCGACTGCACGCTGCGCGACGGCGAGCAGTCGCCGGGCGTCTCGTTCTCGGTGCCCGAGAAGATCGACCTCGCGCGCGCGCTCGTCCGCGCGGGCGTGACCGTCCTCGACGCGGGGTTCCCCGCCGCGAGCGCCGCGGACCGGGAGGCGATGCAGGGCATCGCCGCGCTCGGGATCGGCGTGGCCATCGCCGCGACCGCGCGTCCCCTGCCCGGCGACATCGCCGCGGCGGAGGCGGCGCGTGCCTCGGAGGTGTTCGTGTTCATGCCGACGAGCGATCGCCGGCTCACGCAGACCCTCCGTCTCACGCGCGAGCAGGCGTCGGCCCGCTTGATCGCGGGGATCGAGGAGGCCGCGGGCCGCGGGCTCGGGGCGTCGGTCGTCTTCGAGGACGCGACCCGCGCGGACCGGGCGTGGATGGCCGAGCTGATCGAGCGGATCCTCCGGCGCTGCGTGCTGAAGCGCGTCGTGCTCGCCGACACCGTCGGCCGCGCGTGCTCGGCGCGGATGGGCGATCTCGTCTCGTTCTTCGTCGAGCGCTTCGGCTCGTCGCCGATCTTCTGCGCGCACTGCCACAACGACTTCGGCCTCGCGACGAGCAACACGCTCGCGGCGGTCGCGGCCGGCGCGCGCGCGGTCACCTGCACGATCAACGGCATCGGCGAGCGCGCGGGCAACGCGGACCTCGCCGAGACCGTCGCCGCGCTCACGCACATCTACGGCGTGGAGCACGGCGTGAAGGCGGAGCAGCTCGTCGAGCTCTCGCGCAAGGTCGAGGTGATGAGCGGCATCCACATGAGCGCGCTCAAGCCGGTGACCGGCTTCAACGTGTTCCGCCACGAGTCGGGCGTGCACGTGGACGCGATGCTGAAGGACCTCGACAGCTACGAGTTCCTCCCCTCGTCGTGGCTCGGGCGCTCGCCCGAGTTCGTGCTCGGCAAGCACAGCGGCGTCGCGCTCCTCCATCACCTGTTCCGCGACCTCGACGAGGCGCAGGCGCGCGCGATGCTCGCGGAGGTCAAGACGCGCGCCGAGACGCGCGACAAGAGCGAGCACGAGCTCGCGCACCGGCGGCACCTCGCGACGCAGGCGCGCCTGCTCGCCGGCGTCGATCCGGCGGAGCTCCGGGCGGTCACCGCGCGCACCGGCACCTGAACGGCACCCGAGAGGACACGAAGGATCATGGGTCAGACCCTCTGCGAGAAGATCATCCACGCGCACGCGCTCGACGGCGACGGCGGCGATCAGTTCCGTCGCGTGCGCATCGACGCGGTGCTCGGGCACGACGCGACGATCGCGCTGCTCGCCGACGAGTTCGAGCGCCGCGGCCTGAAGATCTGGGACCCGAGCCGCGTGCTCTTCACCAACGATCACTTCTCGCCGCCCGCGACCACGGAGCGGGCCGACATCTCGCGCCGCTTTCTGGTCTTCAGCCGCTCGCAGCACGTGCAGCACCTGATGCTCGATCGCGGGATCTGCCACGAGCTGATGGTCGAGCACTCGCTCAGCCAGCCCGGCAGCATCATCCTCGGCGCCGACAGCCACACCATCATGGCCGGTGCGCTCGGCGCGTGCGCCACCGGCATGGGCTCGACCGACATCCTCTTCGCGCTCGCGACCGGCACCACCTGGCTGCGCATGCCGGAGAGCATCAAGGTGCGCTTCACCGGACGCCTGCCCGACAGCTGCAGCGGGCGCGACGTGATCCTCGAGCTGTGCCGCATCTTCGGCGAGGACGGCGCGCGCTACGCGAGCCTCGAGTTCCACGACCACGCGACCCCGAAGCTGTCGATGGACGATCGGTTCGCGATCTCGAACATGGCCGTGGAGATGGGCGCGAAGTTCGGGCTCTTCGCGCCCGACGAGGTCACCGCCGAGTACCTGCGGGCGCGCGACGGACGCGAGCCCGGTCCCTTCACCCTGCCCGACGAGGACGCGAGCTACGTTCGCACCGTCGAGATCGATCTCGGACGCCTCACGCCGCGCGTCGCCAAGCCCTGGTCGCCCGCGAACGTCGTCCCGGTCGACGACGTCGAGGCGGTCGGGATCACCACCGCGTTCCTCGGCTCGTGCTCGAGCGGGCGCCTGTCGGACATCCAGGCCGCGGCCGAGGAGGTCGCGGGCAAGAAGATCCATCCCGAGGTCCGCTTCATCGTCATCCCCGCCTCGGTCGAGGTCTTCAAGCGCGCCCTCGCCGCCGGCTACGTCTCGACGTTGACCGAGGCCGGCGCGATCTTCGACCACTCGAGCTGCGGCCCGTGCGGCGGTATCGACAAGGGCGTGCTCGGCAAGGACGACGTCTGCGTCTCGACCTCGAACCGGAACTTCCGCGGGCGCATGGGCCACTGGGAGAGCCGCACCTATCTCGCCAGCGCGCGCACCGTCGCTCGCGCCGCGCTCCGTGGCGCGCTCTCGGGCGATCTCTATTCGGAGTGATCATGCAGAACGACGAGCTGAGCGGACAGGTCTGGGCCTTCGGCGATCACGTCAACACCGACGTGATCCACCCGCCGGATTACTTCAGCCTCGATCCGGCGAAGGTGAAGAAGGGACTCTTCGCCAAGTACGATCCCACGCTCCAGGAGCGCATCAGGCCGGGTGACATCCTCGTCGGCGGCGTGAACTTCGGCTGCGGGTCGAGCCGCGAGACGTCGATGAGGAGCATCAAGCTGAACGCGATCGGGGCGATCGTCGCGGTCGACTTCGCGCGCATCTTCTTCCGCAACGCGACGAACAACGGCATCCCGTGCCTCCAGCTGCGCGATCCGGCCGACGCGCCGCGCGCCGCGCGCGCGAAGTCGGCGCGCATCTCGCTCGCGCGCTGGACGTTCACCACCGAGACCGGCGACGAGATCGCGCTGGTGCCCGCGTCCGAGTTCATCGTGCGGATCTGGCGCGCCGGCGGGCTCCTGGCGATGCTCCCGTCGTCCGGCGCCGTCGCCAGCGCCGAATGAAGCCGCTCCGCGTCCTGTCGTGGGCCGGCGCGTGGGGACGTGCGCTGACCGACGAGGTGTCGCGCCCGTTCACCGAGGCGACCGGCATCGCCGTCGAGCACGTGCGTCATGTCGGCCTCCGCCTCCCCGAAGGGCTGCGCGACGCACTCGAGAACGGCGCGCGGCCGCCGGTCGACGTCGTCTGGTGCAACACGGCCCCGGCGATCCGCGCGGCCGACCGCGGCTGGTGCGCGCCGCTCGACGGTCTCGAGGTGCTGGGCGAGCTCGCCGAGCGCGCGCGTCCCCCGGGCCGCGACGACTGGCCCTTCGTGCAGGCCTACGCGGTGCACTACGTGCTCGTCTATCGCAAGGCGCTCTACCCGACGGCGCCGCCGCGCTCGTGGAACGTGCTGCTCCGCCCCGAGCACGCCGGCCGCGTGGTCCTCTATCCGGGCGGCAAGGGCTTCCTCCCCGTCGCGCAGGTCCTCGGCGGCGGCAAGCCGAGCACGATCCCCGACGACATGGACGCGTGCTGGTCGGTCGTCAGGCGCATGCGCCCGCAGCTCGGTCGTCCCGATTACAGCATCGGGCTCGGCGAGCCCATCCGTCGCGGCGAGATCGATCTCTGCTATCGCGCGCTGCCGAACGCGCTCGGCTTCATGGCCGAGGGGGTCGACGTGGAATGGACGGTCCCCGAAGAGGGCGTCGCGGACACGACCGACGCGCTCTGGGTGCCGCGCGGCGTCGACGACGAGACCGCGGAGCACGCGCGCAGGTACGTCGCCTTCGCGATGAGCGCCGGCGTGCAGGAGCGCTGGTGCGGTGCGCTCGGCGCGGTCCCGCTCCACCCGCGCGCCGCAGTGCCGGCGCTGCTCCGGCGAGCGGGCGGTCCGCTGACGCGCGACCTGCTCCCGGTCGCCGCGGAGGTCGAGGCGCGCTGGGAGGCCGACTGGGAGCGGACGTTCGACGCCACCATCGGCGCGTGACCGTCTGCTAACGTGCTCCGCCCATGCGGCGGACGGCACGGCTCTCGGCGGCGATCGGCCTCCTGACGTACGCCGTCGCCCGCGCGGACGCGCCGCCCCCGGTGACCCCGCCGAGCGCGGCCGACGTCCCGATGCGCGAGCACGCGGAGCGCGTCGCGAGCTACACGATGCGCGCGTCGCTCGATCCTGCGCTGCACACCGTGCACGGCAGCGGGACGGTGCAATGGACGAACGTCTCGAAGAAGGCGGTCTCCGAGCTCTGGCTGCACCTCTACCTGAACGCGTTCAAGAACCAGTCGTCGGTCTTCCTCCGCACCCCGGTGGGCGGGTTCCGCGGCACGACGGTCCCCAAGGAGTGGGGGACGATCGACGTCCGCAAGCTCGTGCTCGTGACGCCGACGGAGCGCCACGACCTGCTCTCGCTCCTCGAGCTGAAGCGCCCCGGCGACGAGGACGAGACCGATGCGCGCCTGCCGTTGCCGCGCGAAGTGGCGCCGGGCGAGACGATCACCCTCGAGATGGAGTGGGAAGACAAGCTGCCGAGCATCGTCGAGCGCACCGGGTTCGACGGCAGCTTCCACATGATCGCGCAGTGGTTCCCGAAGATCGCGAAGCTCGAGGACGACGGGACGTTCGCGCACTTCCCCTTCCACCACCTCGGCGAGTTCTACGCCGACTACGGGAGCTACGACGTCACGCTCGACGTGCCCTCGTCGTTCACCATCGGCGCGACCGGACCGGCGGTCGAGACGCGAGAAGAGAACGGCCGTCGCATCCAGCGCCACGTGCAGGACGACATCCACGACTTCGCGTGGACGGCCTTCGATCGCTGGCTCGAGAAGAAGGAGCGCATCTCCGACGTCGACGTGCGCATCCTCTATCCGCCGGGCTACGAGGACGACGCCGATCGCGAGCTCGCGGCGATGCGCTTCGCGCTGCCCCATTTCGGCGCGCGCTACGGCAAGTACCCGTACGGCGTGCTCACGCTCGTGCATCCGCCCGCCACCGCGCAGGAGGCGGGCGGCATGGAGTACCCGACGCTCATCACCACCGGCGGCGACGCCTGGATGCCGTCGGGCCTGCGCCTCCCCGAGCTCGTGACCATCCACGAGTTCGGGCACCAGTACTTCTACGGACTGCTCGCGTCGAACGAGGTGAAGTGGCCGTTCCTCGACGAGGGCCTCAACAGCTACGCCGAGGAGGAGGCGATCCAGGCGTGGAAGGGCGCCGGCGGCGTCGTCGATCTCCTCGGCCTCACCCTCGGCGGTGCGGAGGCGCACGCGGTCCGCGCGAACGTGTACGAGCACGACGACCGCATCGCGCAGCCCGCGTACGCGTTCGCGACGGGCGGCACCTACGGGGCGCTCGTCTACAGCCGGACGGCGACGGTGCTCGAGACGCTCCGCCGCGTGTTCGGCGACGCGGTGATGCAGCGCACGCTCGGCACCTACGCGCGGCGCTTCCGCTTCACCCATCCGACGCCGGACGATCTGATCGCCACCTTCCGCGCCGAGATGGGCGACCACGCGGCCGATGCGCTCCGCACCGCGCTCTTCGACAAGGGCTGGGTCGACTACGCGATCCTCGCGACGAGCTCGCACGAGGCGCACGCCGCCGCCGGCATCTTCGATCGCGGCGGCAAGCGCGAGACGGTCTCCACCGAGAAGATGCACGGCAGGTACGACGGCTGGGTGCTCGTCTCGCGGCGCGGGACCATCCGCCTGCCGGTCGAGATCGAGCTCGTCGCCGAGGACGGGACGCGCTCGCGCGTGCCCTGGGACGGCAACGCGGACAACGTCCGTATCCCCTACTCGGGCAGCTCGCCGCTCCGGGCGGCGGTCGTCGATCCGGACGACAAGATCCTGATCGACGACAAGCCCGAGAACGACTTCGTCACCGTGTGGGGACGAACGAGCGCCGGTGCGCCGCGAACGCTCGAGCGCGCGACGTTCTGGTCTGCGCTCCTCCTCCAGGGGATCGCGCCGTGAGCGCCTCGTCCGACATCCGCGCGCGGCGCGCGCCGGTCGCCGTGCTCCTCGTCTTCTTCTGGGAGCTCGTCTGGGCGCTCCTCGTCGCCACGCCCGTGCACGCGTGGGCGCGGCGCGTCTGGGGCGCGCATCCCGACGGCGACGCGGTGCTCTTCCGTCCGGGAGGCCGCGAGCTCTCGCTGTGGATCACGTCCGACGACAGCGCGTCCTCGGTGGTGATCCGCACGACGCTGATCCTCCTCGTCGCCGGCGCGATCGTCGGCCAGGTGCCGCTCGGCGCGCTCGTCGCTTCGCTCGTCCGTCGCGTGCGACCGCCGCAGGCGCTCGCGGTGGGCGTGCGCGCGTGGCTGCCCCTCCTCGGCGTCCTCGTGCTCGCCGGCGCGATCCAGGGCATGCTCGTCTCGCTCGGCATGCTCGCGGCGACGGCGCTCGACACGGCGCTGCGCGATCGCCTGGGCGACGCACGCGCGTTCGGCGTGCGTCTCGCGGTGCTCGCGGTGTTCGTGGTGCTCGCGGCGATCGCGGGCGTGATCGCGGACCTCGCGCGGGTCGCCATCGGGCAACACGTCGCCGAGCGCGATCCCGACGCCGAGCCGGAGTCGGGGCTGACCGTCCTCCGCATCGGCATCCGCGCGGCCCTCGGCACCGCGCGGCGCGCGCTCGGACGCGCGCTCGTCGCGTGGTCGTGGCGCGCGGCCCTCGGCGCGCTGCTCATCGGCGCCGGGATGGCCGCCGGATCGCTCGCGGGCGCGAGCGGCGGCGCGATGCTGCTCGTGGTGTTCGTGCTCCACCAGTCGGTCGTGCTCGTCCGTACCGCCCTCCGCGCGTCGTGGCTCGCGAAGGCGCTGCGTCTCGTCGGCGCGGGCGATCCGCCCGCCTGACGCTCAGGGACAGGCGATCGGCGCGTCGTCGAGGACGACGTCGTCGATGTACATCGTGTGGCCGACGTCGGTCTGGTAGCTCTCCCAGCCGATCTCGGCGCGATCGAACGTGGGCGCGAGCCACGCGTCGGAGAAGTCGTGGCCGATGCATCCCTGGCCCTTCGTGCCGACGTGGAGATCGCCGATCTCGACGCCGTCCATCGAGAGCTGCATGTCGTTGGTCGGGCCGGCGAGCTTCCAGGCGAAGCACGTCCACTTGCCGATCGGCATCACCGTCGCCGAGTGCTGCCAGCAATCGGTCGACGCGTTCGACGTGTCGTAGTTCGCCATCAGCTTGCCCATGTGCTGGCCGCCGTACCGGACGGACGCGCGCACGCCCGCGTGGCCCTTCACTTCCCCCTGCCCCGCGAGCATCGTCCAGTGGACGCCGTCGGCCGCCGGCGTCTCGAGCCACACCATCATGCGCCCGTAGAGGACGTCCTTCGCCGTGGACGGAGCGGTGAAGAGCGCGCCACCCGCGAGCGCGAGCACCGCGCGCTGGTACTGCGTCGGCTTCGTGGTGACGACGACCGAGTGCTTGCCGCTGAACGCCCGCGCGTCCGAGACCGCCACCGTTCCGCCGTTCGCCGTCTCCGCCTTCCAGGGCGTGGCCGGCGCCTTGCCCAGCGCGTCCTCCTCGAACGAGTCGCACACGAGCCGCGATGCGCACGGATCGCCGGCGTCGGCGGCAGCGCCGTCGCTCGCCGGCGGAGCGGCGTCCGCGGGCGGCGACCCCGACTCGGCGCGGCCCGCATCGGCGGGGGC
>JBDHVD010000438.1:0-7901 GCA_039809525.1 Labilithrix sp.
GTCGCGGGGGCGATCGGCGCAGGCGGCGCGGGCGAGAGCGTCCGATCGCCCACGACGCCGGCGGCGACCCCGAGCGCGAACGTCGCCGCGAGCGCGATCGCCGTCTTCGCGCCGGCCGCGCCCTTCGCCGCGAGCGCGCCGCCGGTCGAGGCGCCCCCGGTCGAGGCGCCCCCGTCGCCTCCGCCTCCGTCGGGCGGGAGCGGGCCGATCTTCGTCGCGACGCGCGCGAGGATCGCCGCCTTGTGCGACGGCGCGAGCTCCGTCACGGGCTTCTCGTGGGCGAGGAGCGCGAGGACGTCCGGATCGAGGGGTTCGAGCTCGGGCATCGTCAGGTCCTCCTCGGCGCGAGCTGCGCGCGGCGAACGGCGGCGGTGAACTCCGCACGCGCCGCGCGAAGGCGAGAATAGGCGGTGCCCTCGGCGATCCCGAGCGCGCGCGCGATCTCGGGCACCGGCGTCTCGTCGAGATCGTGCAGGACGAACACCGCGCGCTTGTCGAGATCGAGCTCCTCGAGCGCGCGCGCCACGATGCGCCGCGCCTCGTTCGACTCGAGCGCACGGTCGGGCGCGGGCGCCGTCGACGCGGCCTCGACCTCGTCGCCGAGGACCTCGCGCCGGTGCCGGGCGAGGCGTCGGTGATCGGACGCCACGCGCGCGGCGAACGCGAAGAGCCACGGACGCATCGGACGCGCGGGATCGTAGCGATCGAGCTCGCGATGGACGCGCACGAAGACCTCGCTGACGAGATCGTCGCGGTCCGCGTCGCGCACGCCGAGCCGCGCGAGCGAGGCCGCGACGTACGACGCGTGGGCGTCGAACACCTCGCGGAACCGCGCGCCGTCGGCCGCGGGCTCGGGGGCGATCGCAGGGGGCACGCCCTCTGCTTGGGGGCTCGCCGGCGGATCCATCACAAAAAGTTCACCCCGAGGAGGATCCCTCCGGCGCCCCACACCGGCGGCATGCCGTAGACCTCGCGGCCGTCGACCTCCACCCGATGGCGCGTGAGGTTCGCGCCCAGATCGACGAACGGCTCGAGGAAGAGCGCCCTTCCGAGCGCCACGTCGACGCCGACCTTCGCGGCCGCGATCGCGACGACGGCGTCGTCGGACGCGGGCTTCGCGAGGCCCTCGGTGCGCGAGGCGAAGACGCCCGTGCCGCCGCCGGCGCACGCGAACGGGACCTTGCCGCGCACGCAGAACGACGCGAGGACGACGACCTCGTTCGTCGACACGCGCCCGTTCGGGGCGAGCCCCTCGCCGACCGGGAGATCGGCGCGCGCATCGAGCCGGACGCCCGCCCATCCGATCCGGAGCGAGCCCGCGAGCGCGAGCCCGGGCGCGGGCGCCGGAGCGCTCCCGGCGACGACCGTGGGCCCGCCCGCGAGCGCGAACGTCACCGGCGCCGCGCGCTCGGCCGCTGGCGCCGGCCGATCGGGCGCCGGCGGAGGCGGATCGGCCGGGGCCGCGATCGGCGGAGGCGGGTCGGGCGCAGGGGCCGCGGGCTCCGCAGGAGGAGGAGCGGACGGCGCAGGCTCGTCGAGATCGTCGAGCGCGACGCTCACCGCGAGCGCGATCGCCGCCGTCAGCTCGCCGCAGTCGTCGCCCTTCGTCGCGAGCTCGCGCTCGCCGCGCAGCGTCCCGTCGTCGCCGACGATCTGCACGCGCGCGCGATAGCCTCCCGGCGCGCGCGCGAGCTGCGCGACCACGGTCTTCTGCGCGACGGGGAAGAACGGGTCGTAGCCGATGCGAACGGCGACCGCCTTGCGCAGCTCGGCCTCCGCCGGACATGCCTCGGCCCCCGCGCCGCGCACGTACACGAGCTTCGCCGACGGGCTCGCGCACGCCGTTCGCGCGACGAGCAGCGAGAGCAGCACGAGTCCGATCGCCGTGGCCGCTCGAAGCACGATTCCCATCGACATGGCGGAACGACCAGAGGCTATCTGCGGTCCCGGTGCGCTTGCCAGGCCCGCGCCGCCGCCGTAGCGTGCGCGCGCCCATGAAGAGCTTCGCCTGCGCCGCGCTCGTCTCCCTCGTGCTCCTGTCCGCGTGCACCGCCACGGAGGACGTGCTCGACACCGGACCGACGGTGACGGTGAAGAACAACGCGTTCGATCCGCCTTCGGTCACGATCAAGGTCGGCGAGACGGTGACCTGGAAGTGGGTCGAGGGCATCCACAACGTCGTCTCGGGCACGAGCTGCACGCAGGACGCGAAGTTCACGAGCGGCACCCCCGTGTCGGGCGCCACCTACGAGCATCGCTTCGACGCCGCGGGCACGTACGATTACTTCTGTGAGGTCCACTGCAAGGACGGCATGGTCGGCAAGGTCGTCGTTCAGTGAGGCGATGAGACGGGCCGGCCTCCTCTCGCTCCTGCTCGTCGCCGCCGTCACCCCGGGCGCGGCGCACGCGCGCGACGACGGCGAGACCGCTCGCGCGACCGCCACCGACGTCCGCATCGCCCCGTCGCGGGACGGCGCCTTCGGTGCGTGGCTCGTCGCCGGGCCGTTCAAGGCCCCGAAGCCGGCGCTCGAGACCGCGCCCGCCGGCGTGGACGAGACGGTGATCTCCGCGACCTCGGGCGCGTCGCTCGGGGGCGAGCGCGAGCTCGGGATGCCGCCGAGGAAGAAGCCGCCCGCGCGGTGGGTGATCGCGTCGAGCGGCGAAGGCGCCATCGACCTGAAGGCCGCCCTCGAGACGAAGGACACCGACGTGGTGGGCTACGCGAGCGGCGTGCTCCACGTCGACCGCGCCGGCAAGTACCTCTTGCTCCTCGCGGTCGACGACGGCGTGCGCGTGTCGGTCGACGGCAAGGTCGTTCACGCGCGCGACGAGTACCGGCCGGTGCGCGAGGACGACGACGTCGTGCCGCTCGATCTCGCCGCGGGCGATCACCCGATCGTGCTCAAGCTGCACCAGCGCGACGGCGCGTGGGCGTTCCGCGCGCGCCTCGTCGATGCGACGCTCGCGCCGCCGGAGGGCGCGTACCTCGTCCTCCCGGGGACGACCGGCGACGACGCCCGCGCGCTCGCGACGAAGATGTCGTGGGTGAGCCTCGATCGCGGGTTCGACGCGATCAGCGATCCTCCGCGCTATCGCCCGCGGCTGACGGTGCGCTTCCCCGAGGGCGCGCCTCGGGGCGTGCCGCTCGCGATCGCGACGAAGATCGACGGCGTCTTCGACCTCTCGGCGGGCGCCGTCCCGGTGACCGCCGCCGGCGTGTCCGAGCTCGTGACCGCGCTGCCCCCGCTCGCGCCGTGGTCGTCGGCGACGACGCTCGAGTCGAACGTCGCCGGCCGGATCGTCCGTCACCCCCTGCCCGCGCGCCCGGCGACCGAGCAGGCGCTCGTCCGCGTGACGCGCGCGCTCGCGACCACGCCGGCCGACGCGCCGTGGATGCCGGCGGGATCGCGCGAGTCCGTCGAGCACCTCCGCGAGCGGCTCGCGCACTTCCTCGCGAAGGGCGACGCCGACGTCGAGGCGCAGGCGGCCGCGGCGCGCGAGCTCGACGCGCTCGCGGCGGCGCTGGAGAAGAAGGTCGATCCGTACGCGGGCCGGAGCGGCATCATGCGCCGCGCGATCCGCTCGCCGATCGACGGCGAGCTCACCGACTTCGGCCTCTACGTGCCGCCGTCGTACCGGCCCGGCAGCCCGCGAAAGTATCCGCTCGTCGTCACGCTGCACGGTCTGAACAGCCTCCCCATGTCGATGATGCGGGCGGTGTTCGGCTTCGACGACGACAAGAAGGAGAGCGCGTGGAAGGACCGTCATCCGGTCGCGCCTCCTCCGTTCGACGCGTTCGTCGTCACGCCGTACGCGCGCGGAAACACCATGTACCGCGAGCTCGGCGAGGACGAGGTGCTGCTCGTCATGGACTGGGTCACGAAGACCTTCCCCGTCGACGCGACGCGCATCAGCATCACCGGACCGTCGATGGGCGGGATCGGGTCGGCGGCGATCCCCTTCCATCATCCGCACGTCTTCGCCGCGGCCGCGCCCCTCTGCGGCTACCACAGCCAGCTCATCCGGCGCGACGTGGCAGGGCGGCCGATCCGCCCCTGGGAGCGCTTCCTCGCCGAGGAGCGCTCGAACGTCTCCTGGGCGGAGAACGGCGAGCACCTGCCGCTGTGGATCGTCCACGGCACGAAGGACCTGCCCGAGGCGAACAGCGGCGTCTTGATCGAGCGCTACGAGAAGCTCAAGTTCTCGGTCCGTCACGAGCACCCCGATCTGGGGCACAACGTCTGGGGCGTCACCTACGAGAACCAGAAGGGCCTCCAGTGGCTCGTCGACAAGAAGCTCGATCTCCACCCGGCGCACGTGCGCTTCAAGACGACGCGCACGCGCTGGGGCACGAGCGCGTGGGTGACCGTCGACGAGCTGTCCGCGCCGGGCGCGTGGGCCGACGTCGACGCGCGCGTCCGCGACAAGACGCACGTGACCGCGACCACCACCGGCGTCGCCGCGCTCACGCTCGCGCGCGACGAGCAGCTCCTGGATCCGCGCGCGCCGATCGAGGTCGCCGTCGACGGGCAGCGCCTCGCGTTCGACGAGGGCGAGCCGCTCGTCCTGCACCGCGAGGGCGCCCGCTGGGCGAAGGGCCCCGCGGACGCGACGGGCATGCGCAAGCGCGGGCGGATCGAGGGACCGATCCGCGACGTCTTCCACGAGCCGATCGTGTTCGTGTACGCCGCCGACGGCGACGAGGCGCGCGCGAACGAGCACGTCGCGCGGGCGCTCGCGAAGGTGCGTCCCGGGGTGAAGGTCGCGTACCCGATCGTCAGCGACGTCGACTTCCTCGCGAAGAACGAGCCGCTCGCCAACGACAAGGCGCTCTTCCTCGTCGGGCGGACGAACAAGGTGCTCGCGGCGATCGAGGCGGCGAGCGCGCCGTTCCCCATCCACGTCGAGGCCGGCGCGGTCGTCGTCGGCAGCGAGCGCTTCACCGGACGCGAGCTCGGTGCGGCGTTCATCCGCCCGAACCCGCTGCGCCCCGATCGCTACGTCGCCGTCCTGGCGGGCGCGGACGTGCCGGGCACGCTGCGCGCGCTCTCGCTGCCCGACCTCCTGCCCGACTTCATCGTGTGGGACGAGGCGATCGCGCCGGCGCGCGGTCAGATCCTCCTCGGCGCCGGCTCGGCGCGCGCGGCGGGCTTCTTCGGCCTCGATTGGTCTCTGCCACAGACGATCGCGGACCCGCTCGCGAGATCGTCGCGACCGGGGGCGAAGAGCGAGTACGACGCGACGCCGTACCTTCCATGAACTAGAGTGTTCGTCGATGCGGGCCGCGCGTTTCTTCGGGTTCCTCGTGGCGCTGGCGACGCTGCTCTTCACGCTCGCGGCGCATGCGGCATGGACGCCGCCGCGCTTGAACGGGCACGTCGTCGACACGGCCGGGGTGCTGACCGAGGACCAGGTCCTCCGGCTCGACCGCAAGCTGGACCGTGCGCGGCGCGAGCGCGGCTTCGCCGTCGTCGTCTACCTCCTGCCCGAGCTCCCCGAGGGGATGCCGATCGAGGACGTCGCCTACCAGGCGTTCAACACCTGGAAGATCGGCTCGGAGAAGGGTGACGACGGCGTCCTCGTCGTCGGGACGATCCGCGACCGGAAGCTCCGCATCGAGACGGGCAAGGGCGTCGGCGGCGCGCTCACCGACATCCGCTCGAGCGAGATCAACCGCGAGATCATCGGGCCCCTCATGAAGCAGGGCCTCTACTACGAGGCGATGAACCGCGGCACCGACGCGATCCTGAAGGACCTCGCGGCGGACACGCCCGGCGGGGTCAGCGAGCCGGGCCGGAAGCCTCCGGTCTCCGACACGTACCGGACGATCGGCGCCGGCGTCGTCCTCCTGCTCGTGATCGTGCTCGCGATCGTGTCGCCGACGTTCCGGCAGATCCTCTTCTTCATGCTCCTGTTCGGCCGCGGCGGAGGCGGAGGGCGCGGCGGCGGCGGATGGGGCGGCGGAGGCTCGGGCTACGGCGGAGGCGGCGGCAGCTCCGGCGGCGGGGGATCGAGCGATGACTACTGAGCCGGCGGGGTCGCGCCGCTAGCGCCGGCGCCGCCTCGCGTTCGTCGACCGGACGCGCACGCGTCCGTCCTGCTTCGCGATGAAGCGGATCATCGCGGCGAGCCCCTCGTGCGCGAGGAGCGCCTCGACCGTCGCGTAGTCCTTCTCCAGCTCGCGGTTGTCGAACGTCGCGTGGATCGCGTCGTGGCAGTCGCGGCAGATCGTCTCCGTGACCTTGCCCCCGCGGCTGCGCGGGACGAGGTGGTGATCGCTCGGACGGTGGTTCGGGCGCTCGCACAGCGGGCACGGGTCCGGAGCCTTCTCCTTCAGCTCCTTCATCGTCGGCGGCCGGCGATCCTCCCCCTTCACCGGATCACCGGCCTCGGCGGCCCTTCACGCGATCGGTGGGCCCGCGCGCGCCGATCCCGCCGCCGGTGCCCGTGGTGCGCGTGCGGCCGAACCGGCCGCCATGGGTCTCGCGCTCGCCGTCGTCGCGCGCGTAACGGCCGCTGCTCGATCCGCGCGCCGCGCCCCCGCCCCAGTCCTCCGTCGTCTCGGGGCTCCGCCGGCCCGGCGCCCCGCCGCCGTAACGCGCGCCCTCGGTGCGCGACCCCGGGGTGCGCGCTCCCTTCGTGCGCGCTCCCTCGGTGCGCGGCCCTTCCGTGCGCGCTCCCTTCGTGCGCGCTCCCTCCGTGCGCGCTCCCTTCGCGTGCGCCCCCTTCGTGTGCGCCCCCTCCGTGCGCGAAGGCGTGCGCGACGGGACGGTGCGCTGCGTGCGCTTGCCCCGCGCGGTCTCGACGGTCGGCGTCTCCGACGGGATGGACCGCGGCACGCCGTAGACCTTCTTCAGCTGCAGGAGCTCCTCGCGCGTGATCGCGCGCCACCGGCCGGGCGGGAGCCCCTCGAGCTCGATGCCTGCGAACGCCACGCGTGCGAGGCGCATGACGGGGAAGCCCGTCGCCTCGCCCATCCGGCGGATCTGCTGGTTGCGTCCTTCGCGGATGGTGAGCTCGATCCACGTCTTGTCGCCTTCGTGGCGGATCAGCTTCACGTCGGCGGGCAGCGTCATCCCGTCCTCGAGCTGGATGCCCTTGCGCCAGACGTCGAGGTCGTCGGGCTGCATGACGCCCTTCACCTTCACCACGTACGTCTTCGGGACCGCCTTGCGCGGGTGGAGCAGCGCCTCGGCGAGCTCGCCGTCGTTCGTCGCGACGAGGATGCCGCTCGTCGCGAAGTCGAGCCTGCCCACCGGATAGACGCGCCCTCCCACGCTCGACAGGAGCTCGCGCACGGTGGGGCGGCCCTCGGGATCGCTCATCGTCGCGACCACGCCGCGCGGCTTGTGCACAACGACGTAGACCGGCTGCTCGGCGACGACGCGCTTGCCGTCGACCTCGACGCGATCGCGCCGCGGGTCGGCCTTCGCGCCGAGCTCCGTGACGACGCGGCCGTTGACGCGGACGCGTCCGGACGTGATGAGCTGCTCGGCGGCGCGACGCGAGGCGATTCCGCCGCGCGCGAGGATCTTCTGGATGCGTTCCATTTCGGGGCGCTACGTCCGTAGCACACCCGTCACTCGTCGGCGCGCACGACGAGGACCTCCGTCGCCGTCCCTGCGAGCGCGGCCGTCGCGCCGGCGTACGACGTCTCGCGCCACGACGTGCCGTCGAAGTGGAGGAGTCGATCCGGCGTCGCCGCGTAGACGTCCGTGCTCGAGCGGCCCCACGTCGCCTGCACGGCGCCGGCCGAGGCGAGCTCGTCGGCGACCCAGCGCGTCCCCTTCGCCGTCCCGCGCAGGACCGCGCCGTCCCCGAGCACGAACGGCTCTCCGCCCGGGCTCACCCACAGTCCAGCGAGCTCCGAGGCGCCCGCGTCGACCCCGGCGGTGCGCACG
>JBDHVD010000439.1:0-7842 GCA_039809525.1 Labilithrix sp.
ATCCGCAAGCGGACGACCAGCGGCGCGTTCGTCGACGTCGGCGCGTCGCACGTCGAGCTCTTGAACCAGTACGAGAAGGCGCTGCGCATGGGGCCGGGCGGGCACGCGGTCGAGGTGTGGCGCGGCGACGGCACCGTGGCCGCCGCGCTGATCGACCCGGCCGGCGCCAACGTCACCCTGCTCCCCGAGGACGTCTCGCCGGGCGCGCTCGCGCGGGTGTCGGCGGTGATCGACGCAGCGGGCGACGGGTTCGTGCTCTGGCACGACGCCTCGACGAACGAGGTCGTCGGGCGCGCGTTCCGCGCCGGCGCGTGGAAGGGGGCCGCGGCGAAGCTCGCCGTCGGCGGCGCGGCCTACGGGCTCGACGCAGCGCTCCTGCCGAACGGCGACGCGTACGTCGTCTGGTCGCGGATCGACGGGTCGCCCGGTGTGCACGGCGCGACCATCCACCTCGACGTCGCGACGTCGACCAGCAGCTGGAGCGCGGTCGACGACCTGCTCGTCGGAGCCGGCAGCGCCGCGCACCGCGTCCTCGCGGCGGCCGACGGCGAGCTCACCGCGCTGTGGGGACAGAACGACGGCAGCGGCAGCGCGAAGCTCACCGCCCGCCGCAAGATCGCCGGCGGCGCGTGGAGCGCGCCGGTGACGCTCGGCAAGACGACCGAGCTCTACGGCGCGGCGATCGACGCGAGCGGTCACGTCACCGCCGCCGCGTGGGACGGGAGCGGCTCGGCGTTCCACTACCGGATCGCCAAGGGCGCGGCGACGTGGTCGCCCGCGGTGCGCGTCGACGCGAAGAGCGGCGCGGGCGCGGTCGGCGGGAACGTCGCCCTCGCGATCGATCCGGCGAACGGCGATCCGATCGTCGCGTGGGCGTCGGGCAAGGACATCCTCTTCACCGTCTGTCGCTGAGCGCTCAGAACATCGAGGTCTGCGCGCCGGCCACGCGCTCGAACGACGTCCCGACGAGCGGCAGGACGACGTCGCACGCCGGCGCGAGCTCCTTGTCGATCACCTCCGGCGTCGCGTCCCGCGCGACGTCGCGGAGCCAGTCCTCGAAGGGCTCGCCGGCGAACACGCGGCGGAGGAGCTCGAGCTGCACCCGGCGCGCGAGCGGGCTCCAGTCGCGCCGCACCGCCTCGAGCCCGCGCACCACGACCGCCGTCGATCCGTCGGCCTTGCGCACGAGGCCCGCGTAGCGCTTCTTCGCGCCGCGATCGCCGCCGCGCGTGGTCGGCATGAGGAAGCGGAGGTAGTGCGACTCGAAGCGGAGCTCGAGGTGGCTCTCGCGGCCGTGCGCCGCCGCGATCTCCTCGGCGAGGACGCGCGTGAGCTCGCCCGCGAGGGCGCGCCCCTGCTCCGCGACGGCCGCCTCGTCGCCCGCGTCGGTCCGGGCGACGAAGATCGAGTCGGTGTCGCCGTAGACGACGAGGAAGCCCTTCGCCTCGAAGAACGCGCACGCGCGCGCGATGATCTCGTGGCCGCGCGTGGTGATCGCCGTCGGCAGCCGCGGATCGAAGAACCGGCAGCCCGGCGTCCCGAGCACGCCGTAGAACGAGTTCATCAGGATCTTGATCGCCCGCGACAGCGCGGCGTTCTTCGCCTCGAGCGCGCGGCTCCGCGCCTCGTGCAGGCTGGTGACGAGCTCGGGGAGGATCGGCTCGGCGTCCGGCTGCTCGAGCGCGAGCGGATCGACGAGGAACGTGCGGATGATGCTCGGGTACAGGCTGCGGAAGTCGAACGAGAGCACGTCGCGGTACAGGCCGGGCACCGAGTCGAGCACGTGCCCGCCGGGGCTCGGCACCATCTCGACGTCCGCGTCGACGTTCCGCGCCACGTATCCGCGGCGGTGCACGCGCGGGAGATAGAGGTGATCGAACGCGGCCACCGATCCGCCCTGGCGATCCATCGGCAGGCCGGTGAGGCGCGCGCGCTCGACGGCGAAGCCGAGCAGATCGGCCTTCGCGAAGACGTCCAGCACGAGGCGGCAGTCCTCGAGGTTGTACTCGGCGAGCCGCGCCGGCTCCTCGGCGTGCATGCGGCGGATCTCCGCGACGGGATCGACGCCCGGCGCGATCTTCTTCCCGCGCCCGAGCAGCTCCTGCGCGACGTGCTCGAGGGTGTAGCGCTCGAACGACCACGTCGCCGACTTGAGCGTCGCGATCCCGTCGAGCACCACCCGCCCGGGCACGCGCGCGATCGAGGCGCGGCCGGGCATCGAGGGAGCGAGCACCCGCGCGCGCTCGCCCGCGCGGCCGACGGCGAACGGCACGCCGAGGGCGCGGGAGCGCGCCTCGAGGACGGTGAGATCGAACTCGACCACGTTCCAGCCGCAGATCACGTCGGGGTCGAGCGCGACGATCGCGGCGTACAGGCGCTGGAGCAGCGCGCGCTCGTCGAGCTCCGGGCCGCGCACGAAGACGTGCTCGCGATCGGCGGTGGCGATCGCGGCCGAGAGGAGCGGTCCGCCGAGGTCGTCGGTCTCGATGTCGAGCGACAGGACGGTGAGGCTCGGGATCAGCTCCGGCGCCGCCTTCACCCGCGCGTTCTCGAAGTGGAGGACCCCGCGGCGCTCGCGGCACGGCCCCTCCACGAGCATCCCGCCGGTGACGAAGCGCTCCATGACGAAGCGATCGGAGGGCTTCACGTCCGCCTCGAGCGTCTCCTGCATCGCCGCCCGCAGCCGATCGCGCTCCTCGACGAGCGCGCGCTGCGAACGGAAGTAGAGCGCGTCGACGGGACGGCCGTCGAACGTGGCGAGCGGTCGAGGCACGCGCCGGGGCGCCCACGCGTCGGCCTCGCGCGGGACGAACATCACCGCCTCCTGCCGGGGGAGGCGCACGCGGACCGGAGCCTCGGCGGCGCGCGCCCAGAGCACCACCTCCACGCCATCGTCCGCGTCGCGCCACTCGCGCGAGAGGAGGAACGCCTCGATGCGCCGGACCTCGGTCATCCGACGCGCCTCCTCCGGCGCCGCGAGGAAACCTGACAAGATCCTGTCACGGCTCGGCCGTAGGCTCCACGGAACTGCGAAAGGAGCCCCGTCATGAGCCTCGTCTTCTACTACGCACCCTGGTCCTCCGCGACGACCACCCACTGGGCCCTCGAGGAGCTCGGCGTCCCCTACGAGAAGGTGAAGCTGGACCTCGCGGCGAAGGACACGAAGAAGCCCGCGTTCCTCGCGCTCAACCCGAACGGGAAGGTGCCGCTCCTCGTGCACGACGGCGTCCCGATCTTCGAGTCGGTCGCCATCCTCTCCCACCTCGGCGAGACGTTCGGCGTCGAGAAGGGCCTCTTCCCCGCGCCCGGCATCGCGCGCGCGCAAGCGTTCCAGTGGCTCGCCTGGATGAACGTGAGCCTGGGCGCGAGCGCCTCCCGCTTCGTCCAGGGCGGCGACGCGACGGAGGCGCGCGCGCTCCTCGAGATCCTCGACCGGCACCTCCGGGGGCGCACGTGGATGGTGGGCGAGTCGTTCACCCTCGTCGATCTCCACCTCGCCGGCGGCATGATGTGGATCGCGCGGCTGGGGATCGACACGAGCGGCCTGCCCGACCTCGACGCGTGGCTCGCGCGCGCGAAGGACCGGCCGGCGCTCGCGCGTGTGATGAGCGCCTGATCGTCAGGTGGCCGCGTGCGGGCGCAGCGACGCCCGGCGCGCGGACGGGCTCACGAGCTGCTTCGCGAAGTGCCCGGCCGCCCACGCGAGCATGCCGGGCAGCGACGTGCGCGCGGGGCGATGACCGTGCATGGCGCCCTTCTGATCGGGCGCCTCGTAGAGGTTGCCCCGCGTGCGCGGCTGCCGCTCGTGGCCGAAGTGCCATTCGCGCACGAGGTGCAGGATCGCGCGCTCGACGGTCTCGGGCATCAGCGCGTGGAGGGCGATGCCGAGCGCCGCGTAGCGCGGCACGTGCAGCTGCCTCCGCGGGCGGACGGCGAGCGACACGAGCGCGCGCGCCACCTTCTCCGGCGACTGCATCGGCGGCATCGCGTGCGGATCGAGCCCGACGCGGTTGGCGCCGGACTCGAAGTGCGCGCTGTCGAACGCGTAGGGAAGGAGCGTGCAGACGTGGATGCCCGGCTCGTCGGCGAGCGCGGTGCGCAGCGTCTCGGAGAGGCCGCGGATGGCGAACTTGCTGACGACGTACGAAGGGACGTACGGCTGGCCGACCCTCCCGAGCACCGACGAGACGTCGATGAGCACGCCCGCGTGCTGCCGCTCGAAGACGGGCAGCACCGCGCGGGCGCCGTACATGGCGCCGAAGACGTTCGTCTCGATGACGCGGCGATGGACGTCGAACGAGCCCTCGTCGAGCCGTCCGAACGCGGTGACGCCCGCGTTGTTCACCCAGACGTCGATGCGACCGGTCAGCGACAGCGCGTGCTCGGCGAGCGCGCGGACCGCCTGCTCGTCGGTGACGTCGGTGGGCACCACGAGCGCGTCGCCCCCGGCTTCGCGGCAGAGCCGCGCGACCTCCTCGAGGTCGTCCTCGCGTCGCGCGGCGAGCACGACCTTGCTCCCGCGGCGCGCGAACTCGAGCGCCGCGGCCCGACCGAGCCCGCTCGACGCGCCGGTGATCACGACGACCTTGCCCCGGAGATCCTGCGTGCGCTTCACGGGCGGCCGTTCGTGCAACGCGCGGTCCACGCGCCGGTCAACCGAACGCATGGCGCAGCGCCGCGCGCGCCGCCCAGTACCCGCACATGCCGTGGACGCCTCCGCCGGGCGGCGTCGCGCTCGAGGCGAGGAAGAACCGAGGGTTCGGCGTGATGTACGGGTTCCACTGGAGCAGCGGGCGCGCGAGCGTCTGGCGGAGGCTGTTCTCGCCGCCGCCGATGTCGCCGCCGACGAAGCTCGCGTCGTGCGCCTCGAGCATGGTCGCGTCCAAGGTTCGGCGCGCGAGCACGAGGTCGCGGAAGCCTGGCGCGAATCGCTCCACTTGTGCCTCGATGGCCGCGGTCATGTCGACGGTCGAGCCGTTCGGCACGTGGCAGTAGGCCCAGCCGGTGTGCTTGCCCGGCGGCGCGCGCGTGTCGTCGAAGAGGCTCTGCTGGACGAAGAGGACGAACGGCCTCTCCGACGCGCGGCCCTCGTGCGAGGCGCGCTCGCCCGCGGCGATCTCGTCGTAGGTGCCGGCGAGATGCACCGTCGCGGAGCGCCGGCACTCGTCCGCCTTCCACGGCACCGGGCCCGAGAGCGCCCAGTCGATCTTGAAGACGCCGGGCCCGTGACGGTAGCGGCGGAGCGCGCTCACGTACGATTCGGGGAGCTCGGCGCCGGCGATGTCCGCGAGCGATCGCGGCATGACGTCGAACAGGATCGCGCGCGCGGGCGGGAGCTGCGCGAGCGTGGTCACGCGCTCCGACGTGCGGATCACGCCGCCGAGCGCGCGGAGCTCCGCGGCGAGCGCATCGACGATCGCGACCGAGCCGCCGCGGGGGAGCGGCCAGCCGACGGCGTGCGCGGCGATCGCGAGCACCATGCCGAAGGAGGCGGTGCCCGCCGACTCGAGGGGCATCATCGCGTGGGACGCGCAGCCCGCGAAGATCGCCTTCGCGTGCTCGCCGCGGAAGCGGCCGACGAAGCGCTCGGCCGACTGGAGCGCGTCGAAGCCGAAGCGCGCCATCATGAGCGGATGGCGGGGCACGCGCACCGGCTTCAGGATCTCGCCGAACAGCGTGCGCGCGTCGTCGTAGCCGCCGAAGACCGCGCTCCACGTGGACGTGTCGGGCGCGAGCCGCGCCGCGGTCGCGTCGACACCGCGCTCGAGCGCGGCGGCGCTGCCGTCGTCGAACGGATGCGCGAGCGCCAGCGGCGGATCGATCCACGCGACGCCGCGCTCCTCGAGCGGGAGGCTCGCGAGGAACGGCGACAGGATGCCGAGCGGGTGGATCGCCGAGCAGGTGTCGTGACGGAAGCCGGGCAGCGTCGCCTCCTCGGTCCGCGCGCCGCCGCCGATGGTGTCCGCGGCCTCGACGACGAGGACCGAGCGGCCGGCGCGCGCGAGCTCGATCGCCGCCGCGAGCCCGTTCGGCCCGGCCCCGACGACGATCGCCTCGAAGCTCTCGGCCATGGCGTGCCGTCTATCACGCGAATTCCCGCGCCGCGTGGTGCGCTTCGCCACGCTGGAGCTGCGGCGCGGTGGTACGTTGGGCAAGAGCGCCTTGGCAGCCCAGTCGTCGATCCGCCCCGGCACCGTCGTGGGCAACCGCTTCGAGATCGAGAGCCTCGCCGGCGCCGGCGGCATGGGCGAGGTCTACCGGGCGCGCGATCGCGAGACCGACGAGACCGTCGCAGTGAAGTTCGTGCGCTACGGAGCCGAGGCGTACGGGGCGCGCTTCGCCCGCGAGGCCCGCGCCCTCGCCCAGATCGCGCACCCGGGCATCGTGCGGTACATCGCGCACGGCAGCGAGCCGTCGACGTTCCTCGCGATGGAGTGGCTCGAGGGCGAGGACCTCGCGCGCCGGCTCATGCGCGGGACGCTGTCGATCCCCGAGGTCCTCGCGCTCGCGCGGCGGCTGGCGAGCGCGCTGACCGCCGCGCACGCGCGCGGGGTGGTCCATCGCGACATCAAGCCGAGCAACGTGTACCTCGCGGGCGGGCAGATCGAGGAGGCGAAGCTCCTCGACTTCGGCGTCGCGCAGCTCGCGAAGAGCACGAACCCGATCACCGGCACCGGCCAGCTCCTCGGCACGCTGGGCTACATGGCGCCGGAGCAGGCGCTGAGCGGCAAGGACGTCACGCCGGTCGCGGACGTGTTCTCGCTCGGCTGCGTGCTGTTCGAGTGCCTGACCGGGCAGGGGCCCTTCGCGGGCGAGGGCGCCGAGGTGCTCACGAAGATCCTCCTCCACGAGCCCGCGCGCGTGCGCGACCTGCGGAAGGACGCGCCGATCGCGCTCGACGAGCTCATCGTGCGCATGCTCCGCAAGCAGCCGGCCTCGCGCGCGTCGCTCGCGGCGGTGTCCGCCGACGTCGCGAGCCTGCTCGCGTCGGGCTCCGGCGCCGCGTCGCGTCCGAACGAGCGCACCGCGGCGATGGTGCCGGCGGTCACCGGCGACGAGCGCCGGCTGCTCGCGATCGTGCTCGCGAGCGAGATGCGCGCGGACGTCGATCCGCATCGGCCGGTCACGCCGACCGACGACACCGTGCCGAGCGGCGATCCGAACCTCGCGTACGTGGTCGCGACGCACGAGGTGAACGTCGAGCGCATGGCCGACGGCGCGCAGCTCATCACCCTCGCGTCGACGAGCACGGCGACCGATCTCGCGGCGCGGGCGGCGCGGTGCGCGCTCGCGGTCCGCTCGCACCTGCCCGCGTCGCGCGTGGTCGTCGCGAGCGGCCGGGGCGATCCCTCGGGGATGCTCGTCGCGGAGATCGTCGCCCGCGGGCGCGCGCTCCTGGCGACCGCTGGACCGAACGATCGCGTGCGCATCGACACGGTGACCGCGGGGCTGCTCGACGGGACGTTCCAGGTCGAGGGCAACGTGCTGGTCGGGCGGCACGAGGATCGCGGCGCGCGCGAGCTGCTCGGCAAGGCGACGCCGTGCGTGGGACGCGAGCGCGAGCTCTCGATGCTCGAGGGCCTGGTGAACGAGTGCCTCACGGAGCCGCTCGCCACCGCGCTCGTCGTGACCGCCGAGGCGGGCATCGGCAAGAGCCGGGTCGTGCAGGAGGTGCTCCGGGGCATCCGCGACCGGAGCGACGCGGCCGAGATCTGGATCGCGCGCGGCGATCCGAGCGCGCCGAGCTCGACGTACGGGATGCTCGCGCAGCTCGTCACGTCGATGGCGCAGATCGCCGAGGAGGATCGGCCGGAGGTGCGGAGGCAGAAGCTCCTCGCGCGG
>JBDHVD010000440.1:0-7831 GCA_039809525.1 Labilithrix sp.
CGGAGCATCGCGGCCGGGCTCAACCGTCCGTGAGGTCAGTCCTTTACAGCCGGGTCCGACAACGGTAACTAGACGCGGCCCCTCCGTCCCCGTCGTCTAGAGGCCCAGGACCGCGGCTTTTCACGCCGCTAACACGGGTTCGAATCCCGTCGGGGACGCCATCAGAGGTGAACATTGGTCCTGTGTTCACCTCGCCTTCTATCTCGTAGCGCCGTGTGTCTCGTGTCGCCCCGACGGGGCGCATGGTCGGCGGCCCGGCTCATCGCGATTCGAGCGCTCTGACCTCTCAACGTTGGGAGCCTCCAGGGAACCCGTGGCGATTCATCACGAGTGTTGGAGCAAAGCTCCGGGCGAGTCTCGTGCCGTCTGGAAGCCTTCGCTCTTGGCGCATCGTTCGGTGGGCGATTGGGGGCAGCGCACCTAGAAATCAGGGTCGCGGTAGACCTTCCTCGCGAACAGCAACAACCCAGGGCCTCCAAAAATGCAGAGGAGAAGGAGCGAGGACGAAATGACGCCTCGATTGACCCACCAGTCGTACACGATGCCGGCCCCACCTATCGAAAGGGCGATGCCGATTACGGCGACGGGGATTACGCAGCCCAGCCGACGGGAAGTGGGCCCCTCGCTCTCTGCCTCGGGAGGGGCGACCTCGATGGGACTGGCGCTGCGTGGCCGAAAGTCGTCAATGCCCGAAGGAGCCAGAACCGACGGACGACGATAAGGAGACGCTTCCTCACGCTGCGGAGGCAAAGGAGGCGGAAAATGTGGCTGATCAGCCATGTGGCAGTTCGTAGCAGACACGCTGAACGCGTGCTACGCGGTCAGGAGTCCCCGACCCCACGATCCGGTGCCCTCCGGTCCACGTTGAGGATCACGCCGCCGCTGGAAGCTCGATCACCGCAGCTCCAAATTCGTCCACGTAGGGACGCCCCCCGAAACCCCTCGTCGGTCCTGCGAGGAATATTCGCTTTGGTGAGCCATGTTCGCTTGGAGCAAAAAGGCCGATGGCTTCACGGTGACCGTCGGTCCGTTCGTCGCGAACGTGATGCCGAAGGGCGACGGGCGCTGGACCTGGGAGATCTTCGCCGACGGCGCGCGAGGCTCGCAGGCCTCGGGCGTCGGATCGTCGAAGGGCGCCGCGCAGACGGCGGCCGAGCAATACATCAAGCGGTCGGGGCGCGTGTAGCAGTGGCCGGCGACGACCGCGACGTACGTGGCGAAGACGGGCATCTGGTTCGCGAGCTCCACGGCGTGACGCTCGCGCAGACCGTGGAGTATCTCGTCGCGCGTCTCGGCTGGGAGGAGCTGGGAGAGCGGATCGCCGTGAACTGCTTTCTGTCGAACCCGTCGGTGAAGTCGAGCCTCACGTTCCTGCGCCGCACGCCCTGGGCGAGGGCGAAGGTCGAAGCGCTCTACGTCGAGCTCCGATCGCGCGAGCTCATGGGCCGGCGCTGAGCCGACGAAGGACGGCGCCCTTCGCGTCGAGGCCGTCTTCTCCGAGTCGGCGCTGACGGCCGGTTCGCCGGCGGACTGTGAAGTCGTTCACGTCCTCGTGGAGCGCTCGATCTCCTCGACCATCGCCACGTCGGCCAGGTCGTGCGGCCGTGCGGTCGCGCGCTTGTTCGCGAGGAACTCCTCGCGGCCGAGCACGCCGATCTCGAATCCGCCGAGCTTCGCCTTCACGCGCCCGCGCCATGCCCGTGCGAACGAAACCCCCGTGATGCTCGTCATGATGTCGATGCGCAGCGGTTCACGGCCGAGCGTGGCCATGCGCTCTTCGCGAGCGAACTCCTCTGCGCGATCGGCCAGCGCCGTGAAGCCGAAGTCAGCGAGCGCCGCGCACAGTCGCTTTGCGTTGACGCGCGTTGGCTCGACCAGCAGATCGAGATCCTTCGTCGCGCGGATTCTCCCGATGACGGCGAGCGCGTGCGCGCCGACGATCAGGAATCGGACACGATGGGCGCACAACAAGCCGATGAACTCGCTCCATTCGTTCGGGAACGGGCTCGCCTTGGAAGGCGAGGACTGCCTGGCGGACGACTTCGAGCTCCGCGAGGCGCTCTTCGACCGTGAGCCCCTCCCACCGGCGGCGTTCTTCGCGGAGCGCGTCTTCATGCGTCGTGAACCGGAAGGTCCTTTCCACAGCGCGCACAGTCTAGCGCCGCGGCTGCCCTCACGCGACGAGGCGGTTGGGGACGCCTGCTCGTGGGACGCACGAGCTTCGCGCGCTCCTCCGCGTCAGTAACAGACGCCGATCGTGATGGGCGCGAACGCCTCGACGAAGAGGACGGCGTGGCAGGTGGTCCCGCCCTGACACTCGCCGTCGGCCTGGCAGGCGGGCAGCCTGTTCCCGGTGCAGGCGGCGAAGCACGCGGTGTTGCTGAAGTCGGCGAACCGGAGCGGCGCGGGGCACGTCGTGCTCGTCTTCAAGGACGCGAGCGCCGCGCTGGTCGCGGCGAGGCAGCACATCGTGCCGGTCGCGCAGCGGAGGCCGTTCGACGACGTGCAACCCAGCTCCTTCTCGCCGCCGAGGCAGCCGGACGACTTCGCCCGGCAGGCGCCCTGGCCGCTCATGCAGCACAGGTCGGTCGACGCACACGAGGTGCCGTCGCCGCACGGGACCTCGTCATTGCCGGGCACGCTCAGGCCGGTGGTGCAGCCCGTTCCCGCGTCCGTCGCGGCTGCGGCGTCCGCAGGTGGAGCGCCTCCGTCTTGCCCGGCAGGGGTGCCGGAGTCCGGGGACGGCGCGTTCGGTACGCCCGGAGAGCCCGAGCCCTCGTCGCTCCCGCAGCCCGCGGTCGAGGACGCGGCGATCGTGACGAGCCCGAACCATCCGGCCCGGACGATGCGAGAGACGAGCGCGCGGCGGATTCGAAGGGCGGCATCGTGGAGATGAATCATGGTCGAGCTTCGCGGAGCGTACTGCGGCTGACCACGCGAGCAGGAGAAAGCGGCGTCTGTAGCTCGCTCAGGCCGACCGCGTGCTCTGGATGAAGCGGCGATGCGCGCGCTCGTCCCATGCGCGACGCTCGGCGCGGAGCGCGAAGAGAGGGACATCGCGGATCGCGACCGTCTCCTTGCCGGCCACCACATGGACGCGGCGCTTGCGCTTCTCGGGGCTGAAGATCTCCGAGTCTCCGAACACGGCGTGGTTGCAGAATGCGGTGCACGCGTAGAGGGCGCGGCGGGCGCCGACGTGCGCGGCGGCGAAGTCGGCGGTGACCGGCGTGAACGCAGGGTTGAGCACCACGTCGACCGGCGGCTCGGCGTTTCTCAGCTCGACGAGCAGATCGAGGTCGAGGAAGTCCCGGCAGACCGCGATCGCGATCCGGCCGAAGCGGGTCGACGCCACGACGGAGACGTACGGCGCGGGCGCGTCGATCGGCTCGGTGAAGGTCGCGCCATGGAAGGACACGGTCGCGGGGATGTGCTTGCGCTGCTGCCAGAGGAGCCCCTTCGGCCCGAACACCTTGCACACGTTCGCGCGCGTGGTCTCGTCGTGATACCCGCCGATCACGACGTGCATGTCGTGTCGTCGCGCGAGGTCCTCGACGGTGGTCGCGAGCTCGCCGAAGTCGAGGTCCACGGTCAGCTCGGGGAAGACCAGCAGACCGACGCCGAGCGTCGCCGCGCGCCCGACGACGCGCTCGATCTTGCGCTGCACGAAGGGCACGCGGGCCGCGGGCAGGCGCAAGAGGCCGCTCGGTCCCGGCGTGAAGACGTCGTCGGGCTCGCCGATCTGCGCGAGGCCGATGCGGTAGTCGGCGAGCTCACCGGACTCTCCGACGTCGTAATGGAGGACCTCGTACCGGCGCGACGAACGCGCCGGACGAGGCGGGGCGACGACCACGTCGCCGGTGCGCGCGCTCGGGACGAACTGCTCGACGAGCTCGGCGACCGCCTCCCAGTCGCCGAGCCACGGGTAGTGGATGTCGCCGTCGAGGAGCACCAGGCGGGCGCCAGGGATCCTCGACGCGAGCTCGACGCCGAGCTTGCTCGCGATCGCACGGTCTCCTCGCCGGTGGATCACCAAGGTTGGCGCGCGGACCATCGGTGAGAGCGCGCGGACGTCCCATTCGTAGACCGACTCGAGCAGCCGCGCGGCGATGGCGCCCGAGGCCGCCTCGCGCTGGAACCGCTTCAACTTCACGTGGGATGTGGGGTCGTCCTCGGGCGGGACGAAGATCGCGGCCATCGCGTCCGAACCGAGCCCCCAGCTCGCGCGCACCAGCGAGACGATCGACGCGCGGACGGGCGCGCGCGCGATCGCGGCGCCGGACTCGTACCCTCCGTAGAGCACGAGGTGCGTGACGCGCTCGGGATGCGCGGCGGCGTACGCGATCGACAGAGGCGCGCCTTGCGAGCTCCCGAACAGGGCGACCGGTCCCTTGGTGATCGCGTCCACGACCACCTCGAGGTCGGCGAGCTCGTCGGCGAGCGAGAAGTCTTCGCGCTCGCGTTGCGAGAGGCCGACGCCGCGCTTGTCGTAGAACACGAGCTGGTAGCGCGAAGCGAGCCGCTCGAACAGTGGACGCATTCCAAGATCGCCCCACTGCAGCTCGAGGTGGCTGACCCAGCCGGGTGGGACGACGAGCACCGGACCCGTCCCCCACTTCATGGTGGCGAGCCGATGTCCCGCTCGGCTCCGACAGAACGCGACGCTCGGAATCATCGTCCGCCCGCGGTGCATCGCGTGGGCCATTCCCATGCGCGGACCGCGCGGCTGCGCTCCGCCGGCATGTCATTGAAGTCACCTCGAGCATGGCGTCGGGGAGAGCCGGCCGGTATGCGTGGCGACGGCGGCGCCGACGCCGCGGTCGACGCGAGCGAGGTGATCGCCGGCGATCTCACGACGGACTTCTCGAAGACCGCGAATCCGAACGGTGCGTGGACCTACGGTTACACGCTCGGCGCTCCGGACGGGGACGCGGGGGCGTTGATCGCCTTCAGTGCCACGAGCGTGATCGCGACCGACGTCACCGCCTGGATCGATCCGACGTACCAGGTCCCCGACGATCCGTGCGTCTACCGCAACGAGCCTCCTTGCCTACGACATGAAGGCCGGCACGGTGTCTTCGCTCGTCGGCGGGGCGTCGCCGACCGACACGGCGATCACCACGGACGGCAAGAGCTGCTACCCGTCGTTCTGACGGGCCGCCTCGCTCCTCGTGCGATGTCACTGACACGCAGGCTTCGGGCTCGGGCAGCCGCCAGCCGTCGTGTTGCCCGGCAGCGTCTGCACGCACCCGGTGACGTCGAACGTGTTCGTCGGCGTGAAGTCGATCTGCGCGTTGCGGGAATCGCCGTTGACGAATGCCCACCCTTCCACGACGCCGTGCCCGGCGATGTGACGGATCGTCGAGCTCGTGATGAACGCCGTTCCTCCCGCCGGGCGGTTGGTGAGGAGCACGGCGCCTTCGAACTCCGTGAGGGCGTTGCACGTCGCCAGGCTGCATCCGCAGTCCGCGCCGGCGTACTCGACGATCACGTGCTCGAGCTTGTTCTGCGCGGAGGGGACGCCACCGAACCAGAGCCCGCCCCAGTCGCCCGGCGCCGGGGACGCCTCCGCCGAGGTGAGCACGATCGGGCGTTCGGCGGTACCCAGCGCACGCAAGACGCCCGTCGCGGGATCGTTGCCCGTCCAGTGCTCGACCTTGAAGAACTTCCCCTTCGGGAACTTCATCGTGACGCCCGGCTCGATGGTGAGCGTCGACAGCTTTCCGGCCTCGTTCGCGGCCACGTTGAAGCCGCTGTGGAGGCGATAAGGGACGCCGCGGTCGTGGAGCGTCGCGTCGACCTTGAGACCGTCACCCGCGCGGCCCGCGCCGGCGAATCGAAGGTAGACCTCGTCCTTCTTGTTGCCGGTGTAGCTGCCCGTCGGGAGCGAGTCCATCGAGTGCTCCTCGATGGAGATCGGGTAGGGCCACTTGTCGCCGCCGCAGCCGGTCACGACGAGATCCTGCGAGCCGGGGGCGAAGGTGGCGAGCGAAAACACGGCGACGCCGACGCCGCGGGATCCTTTGACGGTCACGTGGTCGACGTAAAGCACGGGATCGGCGGGCATCTCGCCATCGCCGCGGACTTCGACCGTCGTGTCGTCTTGATCGTTCAGGCCGGCGCCGCCGCCGCCCTCGATGTCGACGTACGCGAGGCGGGCGAGCCCGGGGGCGTTCAGCTCCAGCTTCGTCCACTTGGCGCCGCCCTTGCCCGCGATGTGGATCCGCTTGCTCGCCGTTCCTTCCGCGAGCAGCTTGCCGTCGCGCATCCCGAGGACGGCGCCCTCTTCGAGCAGCACCTCGGCGCAGGGCTCGATGGTGAGCGTCGCGCCGCCCGTGACGTAGACGGTGGACGAGATCACGTGGGGACTGCCCGCCGCCGTCCATGTCTCGTCCGCGCTGATGTTGTGGTCGTGCACGGTAGGGCCGTTCGTCGGCGCCGTGCACTCGTTGACGACCGCTGCGCCCCCGTCGTCGCTTCCCATGACGCCGCCGTCCGGCGCTCCGGACGTATTCGAATCATCCACGCATGCCAGCGCGACGGCGGACATCCAGGTCACGAGGATCGCTCGCTTCATCGAAGCTCATGATAGGGACCGCGCGAACGCCGGACAGCGCGCGAGGGTTTACGTAAACGCCGGACCCGTGCAGGCCGCGCAGCGTCAGCCTTCCGGCTCGTCGGCGTCACGCGCCTTCGTGAGCGCGTCGAAACGAGCGAGCGCTTCGCGGCGCGTCGACGCTCCGAGCTTCCGCGTCGCGCGATGGAGGAGCACGCGCACCGTCGAGGCCGAGAGGCCGAGCTCGTAGGCGATCACCTTGTCCGTATGGCCCAGGTGCGCCTGGGTCATGACCTGGTGCTCGCGCTCGCTCAGGTCCTCGAGACGACGAGCGGGCGCCAGCGCTTCGTCGCGCGGTCGACATCGGCGCGCATCTTCTTCGTGCGCGCTTCGTCGAACGCGACGGTCGCACGGCGGAGGTCCTCGCGTGCCTCGACGACGCCGGCGCCCCCTTCCGCATCGAGCAGCGTGCCACTCGGGGAGAGGATCGCTGCGGGCCGAGGCTTCGAGCGGCCCGCGCTCCTCCGGAGGCGCAGCGCGGACGCGAGGTGCGCAGCGAACCTGGTGAAGAGCGTGACGCGCGCGGCCGGGACCTTCGTGGTCGACGGCAGCGGGGCCCCATCCAGAGGCCTTGCCCGCTCGCATCGAGCGCATTGACGGCGAACGTATCGCGCGCGCCGCCGATGTGAGCGAAGAAGGGGAGGAAGGGCCGCATCTCGCCGACCGCGCTCGCCTGACCGCACATCAGGTGCTTCCACGCGTGAAAGCCGGTCGGGTACGGCGGGCCGTCGTGCCGGGCCGCCTCGACCGCCCGGTAGAACGGTGGCAGCCAGCTCGGATCCAGGCGCTTCGAGGTCGCGAAGTGATCGATGGCGGGGCGCTGTCCATCCCGCGCGTCGTACGTGTACGCGATGAGGCCGAGCCCGCGGTCGAGCAGCGGCGCCGCTTCCTCGACGAGGTGACGAACGTACTCCGAGCCGTCGAGGTCGAGCCGGTAGCTCGCCGCGAGACAATCGAGGAACGCGCCTTCCGTCGCCATTCGGCCTCGGACACAGAGAAGCACGACCACGCGTCGCGACACCAGGGCGCCTCCGAGCGCGCGCATCCCGTCCGCGCGCGCGCGCAGGGGCGGGGATCGAAAACGCGCGCGCGCTCGCACGGCGCGGGGTGGCATGCCGGCTGCTCGTCGCCGGGCGCGGGCGCTCGACGCCGCGAACCAGGAGAACCCCGACATGAACGCTGCCTTCGCCAAGAACCTCGCCGTCCTCGCCGCCCTCA
>JBDHVD010000441.1:0-7817 GCA_039809525.1 Labilithrix sp.
GTCGTGCCGCGCGACGGCGAGCCGGACGACGCGAAGCCGCTGTCGATGCGCGACACGTTGCCCGCCCCCGCCGTCGCCGGCGCCGTCCCGGTGAGCGCCCCGCCGCCGAGCGCGCCGTTCACGATGCAGCCGGAGACCTCGACGGGCACGCGCCGGCGCGTGACGCTCGGCATCGAGAGCCTCGATCCGAATCGTCCGGACACCATCGAGGGGATGCCGAAGATCACGCTCGACGCGATCCCCGTCGCGCCGAAGAGCAGCTCGTCGGAGCGGAGGAAGCGCGAGGTCCGCGAGGCGCTGCGCGTCGACGAGGTCCGTGCGCAGAAGATCACGCTGCGCGGCGCGGCCGAGAGCCGGCCGAGGGTCGTCGACACGAAGCGCATCGCACGCGCGCCGCTCGAGTCGCGCGACGCGTTCGTCATCCAGCTCATCGACGGGACGCTCACGATGACGGAGCTGTCCGACGCGAGCGGCATCGCCGAGCCCGAGCTCGATCGGATCGTCGCGCGGCTGATCCGACTCGGGATCGTCGCGATGTAGCGGCCGCTCACTTCTTCGCGGGCTTGTCCTCCGCCGACGGCGTATCCGCCGCCGACGTGAGCTGCCGGCGCGCGGACGGATCGGCGATCTCGATGCTTCCCCCCGCGGGGTTCGCCTCGATCGCGACGGTCGCCTTCGCGTCCTTCGTGGCGAGCTTCAGCCGCGGCGTCAGCTTCGCGCCACCGGACGAGAGCACGGAGGTGCCGCTCTCGGGCGCGCCGAGCGTCAGCACGGAGTCGAGGCCGTTCGCTGCGCGCAGCGACACGTGCTCGCTCCCGTGCGACAGCTCCATCTCCGAGAACTGGTCGCCGACCCCGAGCTCCGCGGCGCGGTCGTTCGGCGCGGTGAAGCGGACCGCGGACTTCGCATCGGCGGACATCTCCGCGGACGCCCCGCCCTTCCCGTTCAGCCCGACGCGCGCGACGCCGTGGTCGACGGTGATGCTGGCCGCCGCGAGGCGCTCGTCGTCGAAGAACGTCAGACGGTCGGCCTCGAGCACGAGCTCGGCGGCGGTGCCCTTCGCGCTCGCCACGCGGATCTCGGTGGGCGCCCGGAGCGTGCGCGCTCCGATCGCGAGCGCCGCGATCGCGATCGCCGCCGCGACCGTGGCGAGCCTCCGCCACTTCTGCACGTCGCGCTCGACCTGCTCGAGCCTCGCCGCGAGCCCCTCGATCGTCGTCTGCGTCATGCCCCGAGCGTACCGCGAGGCGCGCCGTCAGTTCGCGTTCTCGTCGGCCTGTCCGGCGATCTTCAGCCGGCCGTCCTCGCGCCGGAGCAGGAGGACGAGGATGTCGCCGAACAGCTGCTCGCTGCCGATCCGCGGGGTCGCGATCGGCACCCGGACGTAGAGATCGCCCGGCTTCATCTCCGGCGGCCGGGGCGGCGCGCCGGGGACGCCGAGCGTGTCGTAGGTGTGCTTCTCGATCTGCGAGACGCGCGCGACCTCGGTCCCGGCGAGGCGCTGGTACTCGAAGTTCCGCATCTTCGTCTTCCACAGCTCGACGAGGTGGATGCGCGAGGTGCCGGGCCGCCCGAGCGGCGCCGCCTCGCTCGCGAGGAGGTTCTGCAGGGCCTGATCGTCCTCGCGCTCGAACGCGCGCAGGTACGCGCGGACGACGTCCTCCACGTCCTTGTCGGCGAGCGGCTCGCGCAGCGCGACGACGCCTCGCGCCGGTGCGCGATCGGCCGGCGAAGGCATCGCCGGCGGCTGCTCGAGCGCGACGCCGTCGGGCCTGCGCGGCGCGACGGGCATCTCGGTTGCCGTCTCGAGCGGTCGGGCTCCCCCGCACGCGCCGGCGAAGACGGCGACGGCGAGGAGCAGCGCGTCAGAGCGCTTCGATGTGAGGGTCCTTGCCACGCTCGAGGGTGACGATCGCACGTTCCGGAACGACCTTCCAGCGCGACTGCCCGCCCGTGGGTCCGGACGACGCGACCTGCCACTCCTCGTCGAAATCGCCCGCGAGCAGCGTGAAGTGCATCTGTCCGATCTCGGGCGTCCGGCGGCGCAGCGCGAGGTCGTCGCCGATGAGCATCTCCGCGTCCTGCTTGCCGGAGAAGACGCGGTACGCCATCTGCGCGCCGCGGTGCAGCGAGAACACCGCCTCGCCGTCGGAGATCATCATGTTGATCGCCGCCGGCGCGCCGCCGACCTCGGCCGCCATGCCGTCGACGACCGCCACGCTCGAGCGCAGCGCGTCGCGCACGTGCGACGGATCGATCAGCGTGTCGTTGAGCCGCCCCGCGTCGTGGAGGAACGAGAGGAAGACGTAGAACAGGATCTCGGCGTCGGTCTCGCCGCGGATCGACGAACGGAGGAACTCCGGCACGCTCGCCACCAGGCGCTCGCGGATCGCGTCGAACGAAGGGAGCGTCCCCGTCTGCGCGAAGAGCCACTGGCGATAGCGGAACGGGTGCGTGTTCTCGGTCCGCAGCGCACCGACGGTCGCGTTTCGCACGTGACCGATGACGACGTCCGCGCGGACGTCGGCGGCGAGCTTCGCGATCTCGATCGCCTCGTGGTCGTCGATCGGGCGCCGGCGCATGAGCACCTCACCGCCCTGGTAGAAGCCGACACCCCATCCGAGGGCGCCGCCGCGCGAGCGAACACGGAGCGCATCCGCCTCGAAGGCCAGCACGCGACCGGCGAGGTCGGTGCGGTTCCCAATCAGGCCGAATAGACGTGCCATGTGTCGTTCTCCTGGGAGCTACGTGACCGGAACGGTAGTCGCTTCGAAAGTCGTTGGGTAGACGACGCGGAGGCTCACGCGTCGTGTCCTCCGGGCGTTGGACGTGCGGCAGGACGGTTCGATCCAAGCGCCTTCGTCGTTCGCGCGCGAGCGTGCCTCTCGAACGCATCGCCGAGAGCTCGAGCGCAGAACGGCGCGAGGACGGCGAGCACGAGTGCGACAGCCCACGTCGGAACGGTCATCACGCCGTGCATGCCTCCTTCAAGCTTGGCACATCACCCGCGGTGATGCACCCCCGTCGATCCCTCAGCGCTCCTTTGACGCGCTCGGCGTCACGATGAACGGCACGACGTGCTCGCGCCCCTCGAAGCCGGCACGGTAGCTCGCGGCTGCTTGCTGGCTCGGGAACGGACCGATGCGCACGCGGTACCACGTACCGCGACCGGGCACGTGCGCCTCGACGACGTACGACTTGTGCCCGCGCGCGCGAAGCTGAGCCGCAAACTGATCGGCCTCCGCCTGCGTGCGGAACGAGCTCACCTGCAGCTGGTAGCCGCCCTCGCGCCCCGCGGGCGCCGCCGGCTGCGCGGCGGTCTCGATCTGAGCCGCGTCACTCGCCGCGCGCGTGAGCGAGTCGCGCGGGCGCGTCACGACCGGTGACGCCTGGAGCACGTTTTGCGCGGGCAGCGGGACCACCGGGAGGCGGTCGGTCGGAGGAGGCGGCGAGGCGCCGGCCGGCGGAGCATCCGCGAAGCCCGGCTCCGGCGGCGCGGCCGGTCGCACGTTGAGCGCGATCGCACCCGCGGCCGTGTCCGCCGCGGACGGGCTCGTCGCGGGACGCTTCGGCGCAGCTTGCTGCGGGCCGTTGCCCTTCACCGCCGCGAGCGCGGTCGTCGGCGCGTTCTCGTCGCTGAGGATGCCCGGGAACGTCACGTCGTGCGCCGAGAGATCGGTCGCCCTCGGCCCGACCTGCGCGAGCGCGCCGCCCTTGCCCTGGCTCTGCACCAGCTCGCCGAGCGGGTCGACCTTCTGCGCGGTCGGCGCCGAGCGCTTGCCCCCGAGCGCGAGGCCCGCGAACACGATGCATCCGGCGCCGAGCGCCACGAGCAGGATCGTCACGCTCCGCGGGACGCGGCCATCGCTGTCGGTCTCCTGGATCTGCTCGAGGTTCCGCACGCTGCCCTGCTCCATCATGGGTGTCGCCCCTCTTGCCGTTCGGTTTGGCCTGCTGCGCGTCATCTTCCCGGCCTCCTTCCGGCTATCGTGCGTCCGCGACCGAGGCCAACTTTCGTACGATTTCCGGGGTGTCCGTGTGGTAAGCCCGCGGTCGATGAGGCCGCTCGGCATGCTCGCGCTCGCGTCGGCGGCGGCGATCGCGTGCGGGAGCACGCCGGAGGGCACGGTCTCGATCACCGTCGGCGAGGAGACGGACGCGCTCACGCGCGCGCCCGCGCCGGCGACCCTCGTCGTCGACGCGCTCGCGCTCGATCGATCGAAGAAGCAGCTCGCGCGCGTCACCTTGCCCGCCGACGACGTGTCGCTCGGCGATCTCCCGCGGAGCGACGTCGGCGCGGTCGCCGTCACGGGGCTCGACGCGGCCAACCAGACGGTGGTCCGCGGAGAGACGCTCTACATGCAGTGGGGCGCGCTCGAGAACATGACGGTCGAGGTCTTCGTGCAGCGAACCGGTGAGCTCGCGCGCGTGCCGCGCGGGCCGGCGGCGTTCGACGCGACGATCGCGACCCTCGCGGTCGGCCGCTACCTCCTCGCGACGAACGGCACCGCGACGTTCCTCTACGACCTCTTGAACCTGCGCACGCTCGATGCGCCGCCGGCGTTCCCGCGCCAGGCGCTGTCGCTCGCGACGTTCGGCACGACCGCGCTCCTCGTCGACACGCAGGGCGCGACCGCCTTCGATCTGCAGACGCGTCGCGAGGGCAGCGTCGACGCTCCGGCGGGCGCGACGTTCGCCGAGGTGGCCGGCGGCGCGACGGTGTCCGCGCCGGACGGCACGCAGTACATCGTCGGCGCGACGCGCACGTCCGGCGGCGCGACGCAGCGCGTGCTGCGGCTCGATGCGGAGGGAAAGCTCTCCGCGCTCTCGCTCGCGACCGCGCGCGAGGGCGCGTGCGCCGCCTGGGTCGAGGGACGCGGTCTCGTCGTCTACGGCGGCAGCGCGACCGCCGCCGGAGCCGAGGTGATCGCGCCGGGCGCGACGCAGGGCGCGAACCTCGCCTTCCCTCCGGACCCCGTCCGCGCGTGCGGCGCGAGCGCGCTCGACGGATCGCACGTCCTCGTCGCGAGCGCCGACGCGCGCGTGATCGATCTCGCGTGCGCCGCCGACTGCAAGCCAGTCGCCTGGCCGGGCGCGCTCGGCCTCGCACGCGCGCAGGCCTTCACCCTCGCGCCCGACGCGGCGCTCGTCGTCGGCGACGACGCGTCCGGCGCGTCGAAGGCGTTCCGCGCGAGCGCCGGCGGGCTCCGCGAGGTCCCGCTGAAGAACCCGCGACGCGGCGCGCGTCTCGTGCCGATGCCGCAGGACGGCTTCGTCGCGATCGCCGGCGGCGGCCCGGGGATCGAGCAGTACGTCGAGTGATCACTTCTTCGGGCGGTACGTCTCGAGGACGGTGAACGTCCCGTCGGGCTGCCGCTCGCGGACCTCGAGCTCGATCCGCGACGCCGCGTCGGCGTGCTGCGTCTTCGTCGAGCGCTCGATGCTCTTCGCCTTGCCGAGCGCCGCTTCGATCTCCTTGCCGCGCCCGAGCGCCGCCGCTTCGTCCGCGACGGGACCGGACACCACGACCTGCACGAGGCCGGCCTCGGCGAACGACGCGGTCCCCTCGCGCTCGCCCTTGGTGAAGACGACGGACTTTGCCGCGGCCTTCTTCGCGCAGTCGGGCGGCGCGTCCGGCATCGAGCACGGATCGACGCCGGCGGCGGTCGCCTTGACGACGTGCGCGCTCCACCCCGCGCCCGTGAGCCCCTGCTCCGCCGCCGCGGGGGCCATCCCCCACGTCAGCGGCGCGAAGCCGACCGCGCCGGCTCCGCCGTCGCGCACGTACTCCTCGCGCGTGGTCCACGCGCCGTCGCTCCCCGCGGCGACGAGCGTGACCGTGCCCGCCCCCGGCTTCTTCCAGCGCTCCTCGATGCGCGCGCTCGTGCGCGCGGGCGTGCCGCCCCGCTCGCGCATCTTCGCGGTCACCGACGCGGCCGCCTCCTTCGACAGCGCGCCGCCGACGACGTCGATCTGGATCGGCTTGTTCGCCGCGAACGACACGGTGCCCTCCCAGCCGCCGCCCTTCACCGCGAGCGACGCGCCGCGCGCGCGCGGCGTGGTGCCGGCCTTGGTGAACGCCTCCTCGATCTGCGCGCGCGTCATGTCCCAGCGGACGACGCTCCAGACCGCGCCGGCGGCGAGCGGCGGGAGCGGCTTGCCGTCCGAGACGCCGTGGGCGATCGCCGCCTCGCCCGCGTCCTCGTCGCCCGCATCGACCGGCTCCGCGGCGACGGCCGCATCGACGGCCACGGCCGCGGCGCTCGCCGGCGCGCTCGGCTCCGGCGCCGCGCCCGCGTCGGTCGACGACGTCGCCGACGTCGCGTCGGCGGGGCGCACGGTCGACTTGTACACGACCGTCCCCACGAACGCGGCGATCACGATCCCCAGCCCGATCGCCGGCTTCCTCTTCATCGAGGCGCAGCGTAGCCGACGACTCCCTGCGGGGTCACGATCGCGTCGGCGATCGGCTCGCGGACGTGCGCGCCCGGCCACACGATGCACCGGAGCGCCGGCGCGTCGATCCGCGCGCCTTCGCCCACGATCGAGCCGTCGATGGGTGCATTCTGCACGGACGCGGGCGACGCCCACGAGGCGAGCCCCCGCTCGGCGAGCCACGCGCGGTTCGCCGCGACGTACTCGGTGATCGAGCCGACGTCGGTGAAGGGCACCCCGGGCTCGAACGACGCGATGCGGACGCCGCGCGCGAGCGCAGGGATGTAGACGTCGCCCACCAGGCACCCGGTCGCCGGGAGCGCCTCGCGCAGGCTCGCGCCGAGCACGTGGATGCCGAGGAAGTCCGCGCCCTGCGCCTCTTCGCCGAACGACTGCCTCCGCAGGCGCACGACGCGGCCGTCGGCGGCGAGGCCGACGTTGCCCTCTCCGCGCGCGCGCGGCACGACCGCGAGCGTGGCCTCCGCGCCGCTCGCGGCGTGCGCGCGCGCGAGCGCCCCGGCGTCGAGCGCGCAGAGGATGTCGCCGTTCCACACGAGGACGTCGCCCTCGCCGAGCAGCGCACGCGCATGCGCGACGCCGCCCGCGGTGCCGAGCAGCTCGACCTCCCGCGAGACGGCGACGCCTCGTCCGCGCGCCCATTGCTCGACGTCCTCCGGGCGGTGGTGGACGTTCACCACGCGCCGCCCGGCGCCGCCGAGCCGATCGAACACGTGCTCCACGGCGGGCCGGTCGCCCACGGGGACCATCGGCTTCGCCCGCCACTCGGTGAGCGGGCGGAGGCGCGTGCCCAGCCCGGCGCAGAGCACCATCGTCTTCATGCGAGCCGATCGATCTCCGCGCGCACCGCGCTCTCGCCCTCGAGCTTCGCGCCGTTCGCGAGCGCCGCGGCCTCGATCTGCCCTCGGGTGCGCCGCCCGCTCGCCACGAGCCACGCGACGCCGAGCACGAGCTGCACGACGCGGGCGTCCTTCGGCGGCGCCGCGGCGAACCGCTCGAGCACCGCCTCGATCGCCTTCTTGATCTGCGCGCCGTGGATCGGATGCGCGCTCGTGAGCCCGAGGCGGAGGAGCGCGACGAGCGCGGCCGCGGTCGCCTCGATCGGGTCCTTGCCCGGCTCCTCCCAGAGCCCGGACGCCGCCTGGCGGCCGAGGATCGCGAGGACCGGATCACCGCCGCCGCCCTTCGTCCCGCTCTCCTCCGCGCGCTCGCGCTTCATCTTCGGCTTCTCGGCCAGGTCGTACGACGGCGCAGACGCGCGCGGCGCCGCCACGCCGTAGTCCTCGTCCGCGTCGTCCGGCATGTCGGCGGGCTCCATCGCGCGGCCGATCGCCCGAGCCGGCGCGGGAGGAGGCGGAGGCGCG
>JBDHVD010000442.1:0-7741 GCA_039809525.1 Labilithrix sp.
CCGCCGAGGCCGCGTCCGTACTCGGCGCCGAACGCGCCGGGCACGAGATCGATGCTCGCGACGAGGTCGGAGTTGATCGTGCCGCGGAGGCCGCTGCCGTGATAGAGCGCCGGCACGTCGACGCCGTCGACGTAGACGCGCGTGTCGCGCGGGGCCGATCCCCACACCACGATCTGGCCCGACGCCACCGGCGGACGCGAGACGCCGGGGAGGTTCTGCACCACCTTGAGCACGTCGCCTTGCGTGCCCGCGACCTTGCGCGCGCGCTCGGCGCGCACGGAGTAGTCGACCGTCTCGCGGCGATCGCGCGGCCGGCCGCGGACCTCGACCTCCTCGATCGGCGCGGGCCTCGCCGGAGGCGGGGGCGGAGCCGGCTCGGGGGCGGGCGGCGGCGAAGCGGGCGCGACCGCCGGCGCGGGCTCGGACGGCGCGGGCTCCTCGACGATGACGAAGTCGTAGCGGTACGTGATGCGCGCCGGGGCGGGGCGATCGTCGACCTCCGCCGGCTCGAACACGAAGCGCTTCGCCGCGGCCACGGCGGCGGCGTCGAAGTCGGGCGCGGCGCCCTCGGCGACGGAGACCGCGAGGACCTGCCCGGTGGCCGAGATGTCGAGCGTGAGGAAGACGGAGGCCTGGACCCCGGCCGCCTTCTTCTCGGGCGGGTAGTCGGCGGGCACGAACGTCACCAGCTTCGGGACCTTCGTGATCTTCCGGCGCGCGGGCTGACCGCCCACGTCGCTCCCGCGCTGCTGCGCGCCCGCCGGCATCGCGAGGGCGACGAGGGCGAGCGACAGCAGGGCGGAGGCGAGCGCGCGCATCTACGGCACGTCGAGCTCGAGCGCGAGGACCCCGGCGCCGCGCTCGTGCGCCCATCGCGTGTCGGCCTCGGTGCTGATCCCCTCCGCCGCGCCGATGCGCGTGCCGCGGAGGAAGGCCTGCACGCGCCACCGCGCGGCGGGCTCGCCGCAGAGCGAGGAGGTGTCGACGCGCACGAGGTAACGACCGGGCGGCGGGGGATCGGTCCACACGACGTTCTCCGCGCGCCGCCCGTCGAGCGCGCAGCCCTCGTTCGAGTCGAAGTCGAGGACGCCTCCGTCGTGCGGCGTCCCCGGGGGCTCGGGCGGGCTGCCGGCCGGCGGCGGCTCGTACGAGCTCGGGTTGCGCTTGAAGATCTCGACGCCGCGCGGATCGACGACGTGCAGATCGAGATCGGCGCCGTTGTCCCACGAGAGCGAGACGACGAGCACGCCGTCCGGCACCACGCGGTCCTGGATGGAGATCGCCTTGACCGCCGGCGGGCCGAAGCGGCCGTCGCGATCGACCGCGCGGACGACGAGGTCACGCAGGCCGGCGCGCATCGTCTCGGCGAAGGAGAGCTCGGCGACGAACGTCGGAGCGTCGAGGGCCGACGCGCTCGGCACGTCCGCGCGCACGATCCAGTAGCCGAGATCGCCGGCGATGCCGATGGCCACCGCGGTGCCCTCGCGATCGATCTCGCCGGAGCAGCTGCGGTTCGTCGCGCCGGCGCGGAAGGTGCTACCCACGGTGACGGTGCGCACCCTCGGGCCGTCCTGCTCCGCGGGCATCGCCTCGCGCACGAAGCGCGCGTTCGCGACCTGGAGCGACGCGTCGAGCCCCTCGTCCGCACGCACGCGATCGCACGCGACGAGCAGCGCGAGCACGCACGCGAGGAGGACGAGCACTCCGCGCATCAGAACTTCGCCTCCACGCGCAGCGTGAACGAGTCATCGGCGAGCGTCGTCGGGACGCCGCCCGCGGTCCGACCGAGCGCGTTGCTGCGCACGTCGTACTGCCCGACGAGGCGCCCGTACGGCAGGCGCGCCGCGGCCATGAAGGACCACGTGGAGAGCGACAGATCGCGCGGCACGAGCGCGAACGGCTCGCGCTCGCGCGCGTCCGCGTCGGGATTGTAGTGGTCGTAGCGCACGCCGACGTGCGCCCAGCGGGTGATCTCCTGGACGAAGCCGGCGTACCAGCCGAGCTCGCGGAGGTCGTAGGTCGAGGCGACGGGGTCGGCCACGTAGAGGCCGCGATCGAGGTTCGACGCGCGAATGATCTCCGCGCGGATCGCGAGCTCGCCGATCACCGGCAGGGCGACGAAGACGCGGAGATCGGCCCCCATGGCGAAGCGCCGGAACGTCTGCGAGGGCTCGGCCGGCGAGCCGCTGATCGACTGGAGCTCGATGGGATCGACGATGGTGTCCTCGTTCAGGTCGCGCCACACGAGCCGGTCGTTCGTCGCCGGCCGTCCGCGGTGGAAGCCGCGCCCGGTGAGCCCCGAGAGGCCGCCCTCGACGTGGATCTCGGGCGTGAGATCGGCCGACGCGCCGACCCGGAAGACGAGGTCCTTGCTCTCGTTGGGGTCGCGGCCGGGGAACGTGCGGTCGCCGATCGGGCTCCCGTTCATGATGCCGATGCCCCAGTTGACGACCTTGTAGCCGCCGAGCAGCCGCGCCCCGAGATCGAACTGCCCGGGGAAGAACGCGGTGGTCATCACCGTCTGCTCGAGGAACGGCCGCCGGATCGCGAACTCCATCGGCTCGAAGCCGAACGCGTTCTGGATGAGGCCTGCCGATACCTGGAACCACGCCTCTTGCGGGAGCTTGCGCGGATCGACCGTGGGACCGAACGCCGGTCTCGACTCCGGCCACTTGAGCGTGCCCTCGACGTTGATCGGACGGACCTGCGGCCCGGCGACGGTGTTCGCCTCGATCTCCGCGGCGGCGAAGGTGAGGCCGCGATCGGAGCTGATGCGCATCCGGCCGCGGCGGAGCATGAAGCGGTTCTCGTTGAGGGGCTCGCCGTCGGTGTTCACCTCGTCCTGCGACGACTGGCGGAACACCACCCAGTCCGCGTGCACGAACCCGCCGACGACCACCGGAGCCGGCGGAGGGACGGGCGGTGCCGGCTTCGGCGGCTCGTCCGCGCGCGCACGGGTGCCGAGCGTCAGCGTCAGCGCGAGGACCGCGAAGGCGAGGGCGAGGCGCATCAATCGAGCGGGGGCAGACCACCATCCGGCAAGAGCTTCGGCAAGACCGGATTCTTGGCGATCTTCGTCGCACCGGTGCACGCGTTGATGATCTCGAAGTGCGTCTTGGGGTTCACGAAGCAGTCGGACGGCCCGCCGTCCGCGCCGCCGTCACCGCCGGTCGCGGGCCCGCCGGCGTCGGTCGCCGCCGTCCCGGAAGGCGAGGGCGCCGGCTCCTTCACCGCGGAGCCCTCGTCGCACGCAGCGAGCCCGAGGAGCACGAAGAGGACGAGGCGCTTCATCACTTCGCCTCGCAGTAGCCGAAGCGGCACTTGCCGCCGCCGCAGGGACCGTCGTCGGTGCAGGCGGTACACGTCGTCGCGCCTTGCGGGACGTTCGCCTCGAAGAAGCAGCCGCAGGGATCCGGAGGATCGAAGAGCGAGAGATCGCCGCCGTCGAAGTCGCGCTTCACCTTCATCGCGCACTGGGGGACGAGCCCGCTGTCGATGACCTGCTTCAGGCCGTTCACGTCGCTCTCGACGCGCTTCTCGAGCAGCAGCTCGAACACCCGTCGCGCGTTCGCGTCCTTCGGCGAGCCGGTGCCGTCGTCCTCGAAGAGGTACGGCGTCGGCGCCCACGGCAGGTAGTGCCCGTCGCGCACGTTCTGCTTGTCGAACGCGGTGCTGGTCGAGTCGGGGAAGTACGCGTAGCGCTGCCCGAACGCCTTGAACGCGAGGAGCTTCACGTCGCCGCGCTTCTGGTCGAACAGCTCGGTGCCGAGGATGCCGATCGCCGCCTGCGCATCGGCGGCCTGCGCGACGGCGTTGAGGAGGATGAGCGACGTCTGCGACGGCGCCGCCGCCTTCAGCTGCCCGGACTTGAGCCCCATCGCCGCCGCCATGGTGAGCGTGGTGCTCGCGGTGGTGCCGCGGATGAAGCGGAGGTTCTGATCGAGCCACGGGGCCGCCTCGCCGGTCCCGCCGGTGAAGCCGAACGCGAGGTAGCCCTCCTCGGCGGTGATCGCGACCTCCTGGCTCCCCTTGTTGACGATGAAGCCGTACGCCTGGTTCGGGCCGTCGACCACGGTGACGCCGGCGGGCTTCGCCGGCAACGTCGGGCAGCTCGAGAGGAAGGTCGCGCCGATCGCGAGCATCACCGCCGGCGGCGATGCGGGCGCGTCGCACGTCGGCGTCGTCCCGCCGACCGGATCGAACGTCGGGTCCTCGGGGATGTAGCGGAGGGGACGGTTCGCGACCGTCCCCAGGTTGCGCGCGCCGTAGAAGTTGTCCGCGAGCTCGCACGTCGGTCGGTTGCGATAGACGATCCGAATCTTCTGCTGCGACTGGATCAGCTGCTTGCCGAGCCGCTTGAGCAGGGGCTCCTGCGTGTCGCCGTTCTCGATCCAGACGATCGGGATGCCGTCGTTCTGACCGTCGGCCGTGAGGCCGTCGCACGGAGCGGCGGCGGCGCGGCCCGCTCCGGCGACGATGCCGAGGGCGAGCAGCGCGCTGCGGAGCATCGTTCGCATGCGAGCAGCGTGTCACGCGTGCATGCACCGGCTGCTCACAATTTCGTGACACGCGCCTTTGTAACAAGCGGGGCATGGACAGTGCACGACCATGGTCGGCTCCGCACGCGCGGATCGCGATCGCCGAGCCTTCGCATGAGAACCCCCGCAGGCGATCGGCAGCACCCCATGAGTCGTGACGACCTCAGTTCTCCGGCGGCGACGGTGGAGGTCGCGCTGCCGGTGCCCGTCTCTCACGCGTGGATCGCGTTCGCCTGCAAACAGGCGGCGCTCGCGCGTCCGCGCTGGGACGTCGCGCGGCGCGTCTGGACGACGGCCGGGCCCGAGGCGATCACCATCTCGACGCCGGGCGGCCGGCGCACGCTGCGCGTCGAGGGGGCGCGCGATCAGGAAGACGCGATGCGCCGGCTGGTCTCGACGCTCGTCGTCGGAATGATGCAACGTGCACGCATTCGCGCGCCGTGACCGCCGATCACTTCCCCGCGTCGGGGGCCGTGGCCGGAGGCGTCGCGCTCGCGGCCGGTCCGGGCTCGGCCTGCGCGGCGTCACCGCGGTCGTGGTTGTAACAGTTGCGCGTGCCGTCCTTGCACGGAGGCATGCCGTAGCAGGCCATCAGCGTGAACGCGATCGCGCCGCCGCCGATCGCCGCGCCGAGCGCGCACACCTTCTTCACCGGCGAGCGCCGCGCGCAGTGCGGGCACGTCTCGGCCCCGCGGGGGAGGAATCCTCGGCAATGGCTGCACGGCTCGAGCCTCGTCATCGCTATGCTCCAAGGACAGCATGCACGAGGCGCGACGTCGAGTGGAGCTGCCGATCGCCGAGCCGCACCCGGCGTACGTCGTGTGGGAGCTGACGCTCGCGTGCGATCAGCCGTGCACCCACTGCGGTTCGCGCGCCGGAGAGGCGCGGGCGCGCGAGCTCGGGACGGAGGAGGCGCTCGGCGTCGTCCGCGAGCTCGCGGCGATGGGCGCGAAGGAGGTCGTGCTCATCGGCGGCGAGGCGTACCTGCACGACGGGTTCCTCGCGATCGTCTCCGCGCTGCGGCGGGCGGGGATCCGTCCGGTCATGACCACCGGCGGCCGCGGCGTCGATCGGCCGCTCGCCGAGGCGATGGCGGAGGCGGGCCTCGCGGCCGCGAGCGTGAGCATCGACGGGCTCGAGGCGACGCACGACCTGATGCGCGCGACGCGAGGGAGCTTCGCCTCGGCGACCGCGGCGCTCGGCCACCTGCGCGCCGCGGGGATCGGCGTCGCCGCCAACACGAACGTCAACCGGCTGAACGAGGCCGATCTCGAGCCGCTCTACGATCACCTGCGCGCGCAGCGGATCGGCGCGTGGCAAGTGCAGCTCACGACGCCGCTCGGTCGCGCGGCCGACCGGCCGGACCTCGTGGTGCAGCCGTGGGACCTCTTGCGCATCGTCCCGCGCATCGCCGCGCTGAAGGAGCGCGCGTTCGGCGACGGCATCCTGCTCATGCCGGGCAACAACCTCGGCTACTTCGGTCCGGAGGAGGCGACGCTCCGATCGCTCGACGCGGGCGGCGTCGATCACTGGCAGGGCTGCCAGGCGGGTCGGTTCGTGCTCGGGCTCGAGTCCGACGGCGCGGTGAAGGGCTGTCCCTCGCTCCAGACCTCGAGCTACGTGGGCGGCAACGTGCGCGATCGATCGCTCTCGGACATCTGGGCGCACGCGCCCGAGCTCGCGTTCGCCCGCGCGCGCACCCGTGCCGATCTCTGGGGGTTCTGCGCGGACTGCGACTTTGCGGAGCCCTGCCTCGGCGGCTGCACGTTCACCGCGCACGCGCTGCTCGGTCGGCCGGGGAACAACCCCTACTGCCACTACCGCGCGCGCACGTTGAGGTCGCGCGGAAGGCGCGAGCGGCTCGTCCTCCGCGAGGCGGCGCCGGGCACGCCGTTCGATCATGCAACCTTCGACATCGTCGAGGAGCCGTGGGACGCGCCCGACCCGAGGCCCTCGCGTCCGCTGGAGCTCGTGAAGCTGCGCCGAAAGCCGGGCGCGAAATAGGCTACGCTCGCACCCATGAACGATCGGTTCCTTCGCGCCTGCCGGCGCGAGCCCGTCGACTGCACCCCCGTTTGGATGATGCGTCAGGCAGGGCGCTACATGGCGGAGTACCGCGCGCTGCGCGAGAAGTACTCCATGCTCGAGCTCTGCAAGACGCCCGAGCTCGCCACCCAGGTCACCCTCCAGCCGATCGAGCACGGCGTCGATGCGGCGATCCTCTTCGCCGACATCCTCTTGCCGCTCGAGCCGATGGGCGCGCCGTTCGAGTTCGCGAAGGGCGAAGGGCCGGTGGTGCACAAGCCCGTGGTCGACGCGAAGGACGTCGATGCGCTCCGCGTGATCGAGCCGCTCGATGGGCTCGGCTACGTGATGGAGACCATCAAGATGCTCAAGAAGGAGCTGAAGGTGCCGCTCATCGGCTTCGCCGGCGCGCCCTTCACCCTCGCGAGCTACCTCATCGAAGGCGGAAAGAGCGCGCACTTCGTGAAGACGAAGAGGCTCATGTACGGCGCGCCCGAGACGTGGAGCGCGCTCATGGGCAAGCTCGCCGAGGTGGTGCGCCGCTACCTGCACGCGCAGATCGACGCGGGCGCCGACGCCGTCCAGCTGTTCGACTCGTGGGTCGGTCAGCTCGGCCCCGAGGACTACCGCGAGTACATCCTCCCGCACGTCGCCCACGTGCTGAAGGACGTGGAGAAGCGCGGCGTGCCCGTCATCCACTTCGGCACCGGCACGCAGTCGTTGCTGTCGCTCCAGCGCGAGGCGGGAGGCACGGTGCTCGGGCTCGACTGGCGCACGCCGATCGAGGACGGCTGGGCGCGCGTCGGTCACGACCGCGCCATCCAGGGCAACATGGATCCGACGGCGCTCTTCGCGCCGCGCGCGATCGCCGAGAAGCACGCCAAGCGCGTCCTCGACGACGTGGCCGGGCGGCCCGGGCACATCTTCAACCTCGGTCACGGCATCCTGCCGGAGACGCCCGTCGACACGGTGAAGGCGGTGATCGACTTCGTCCACCGCACCAGCGAGAAAAAATGAAGCCGCGGACCGCGGTGCTCCTCGTCGCGCACGGCACCGTCGAGTCGCTCGACGATCTGCCGGAGTTCCTCGCGAACATCCGCCGGGGGCACCCGCCGCCGGCCGCGCTGCTCGCCGAGGTGCGCCGCCGGTACGAGGCGATCGGCGGTCGATCGCCGCTC
>JBDHVD010000443.1:0-7714 GCA_039809525.1 Labilithrix sp.
ACGGCGATCTTCCGCTCCTCGATGAACGACGCGTGGAACGGGGAGTTGCCGACGAAGCGCTCGATGAGCTCGCTGATGGCGAACGGCATGAAGTGGACGCCGATCAGGCTGACGATCGCCTGCGCCGGATCGAGATCGGGGTTGAACACGCCCTCGCGCTGCCCCGCCTTCGCGAACTCGAGGGCGGCGGAGAGTACGTCCTGCGCCTGGCGGCCCAGCCGATCGCGGACGACCGGTCCCCAGTCCATCACCTCGCGCACGAGCAGGCGCGCGGCGTAGGGCTGCGCGCCGAGCGTCGCGGTGAGCGCATCGCTGAGCGCATCGAGGCGCTCGACGAACGAGCCGTCGCTCGTCGCCGCCGTCAGGATCGCGCGCTGCACCGCCTCCATCAGCTGCGCGAGGACGGTGCCGTAGAGGACGTCCTTGCTCGGGAAGTGGTGGAACAGGGACGCCTTGCGGAGACCGACGCGCTCGGCGAGGTCGCCCATGCTCGCGCCCTCGTAGCCGCGCTCGGCGAACAGCCGCGTCGCCTCGGCGACGATCTCCTCCTTGCGGAGCTTGCGGCGCTTCGGGGGGCTCGACGGCTTGGCCGCCGTCTTGGGCGCCGGCGTCACGCGACCCTCGAGGAGCGCGGGTTCGACGAGCTCTGGGCTTCGAGGAGCGGTCTCACGGGCTTCAGGATCTCCATCACGTCGGCCACCATCTTCTGGTGGACCTCACGCGGCAAGAGCGACTCGGAGTGGAAGAGCGCGAAGCCGGTGTAGTCGTTCATCAGCCCGACGAGCCACGCGTCCGGATCCTCGCCCGAGAGCGCGGCGACGTTGTTCGCGATGCGGTTCGGCTTGAGCGTGCCGTCGGTCGGCTGCGGCCCCGCACCCATGAAGAGCGGATCGTAGATCCCTCCGCCGGTGGCGAACCGCGAGAGGCCCTCGCGCAGCTCGGCGCCCTTCCCGGCCGCGTCGCAACGCTCGTGCACGAGCACGAGCGCCGGGTTGAAGCACTCGACGATCGCCTCGGGTCCCCGCGGGCGGGGCGCGTTCACGTAGGCGCAGCCGCTCGAGACGAGCTGGAAGACCGCGCGTGTGACGTCGAACTCGAGCTTGCCGGTCGCGCGACCGATGTCGGCGATGCTCTTCGCGCCGTCGATCTGCTTGAAGACCTCGGCGAGCTCTTCGTCGGGGAGCGGCTTGCCCGGCACCACCACGGGGATGTAGCCGTCGTTCGGGATCTTCTCGCGGAAGAAGCGCATCTCGTCCATGCGCCGCGCCGCCTCCATCAAGAGGCCGCTCGCGTTCATGTTGTGACGGCGGAGGAGGCTCTTGTCGTCGAAGCGGTCGAAGAAATAGAACGAACCCTCGCTGACGTGCACGGCGGCGAAGAACACCTCCTCGACCTGGCGGGCCATCATCTCGAAGAGCTTCTCCGCGGTGACGATGCCGAGCTCGATCGCCGCCTCGCCGAGGCGCTTGCCCGTCTCCTTGGTGCTCGTGACGACCTTGTCGAGCTGCTCGCGCGTGATCACCCCGAAGCGGTAGAGCGTCTCGCCGAGCCGCTCCTCGGGAACGCTCGTCGACGCCCCGATGACCGTGCCGCCGTCGAAGTAGAACGTCCGCGTCCCCGGCTCCGCGAGGACCACGAGCTCGCCCTTCCACATCGACTGCGCGGCGAGCGCGACGATGTCACACAGCGCGCCCGGCGTCCGGATCTCGCCCGCCAGCTTGAGCACCGCGTCACCGCCGGTCGTCGACCGCGCGATGATGAGCTCCTTCGGGCTCGGGATGATGCGCCACTCCCCCGCTCGCGGCCTCAGCGCCTGGCTCGCGGCACGACCGACCGGGTGGACCGTCCCGGTGCCGTCGACGCGAAGCAAGTCGTCGCGATCGGACATCCGCTTCAGGGTATCAGACCCCTCGGACAGGTGCGCAATTGCGGTATACCGATCACATGCACTTCGCGACCGCGGACGCACTGGAGAAGGCGCTCGCGCGGACCTACATCGCGGACCCCCGTACGGCGCTCGCCGCATGGCTCGCCCTCGAGCTCGCCCGGCCGCTCCTCCTCGAGGGGCCCGCCGGGGTCGGCAAGACGGACCTCGCGCGCGCCCTCGCCGAGACGCTCGCGCGGCCGCTCGTGCGCCTCCAGTGCTACGAGGGCCTCGACGAGGCCAAGGCGCTCTACGAGTGGGACTACGCGAAGCAGATGCTCCACACGCAGCTCCTCCGCGAGGGCGGCGCGAGCGGCCAGGTCGCGGTGGAGGACGTCTTCAGTAAGCGCTTCCTGATCGCCCGTCCGCTGCTCGCCGCGCTCGAGAGCCCGACGCCGGTCGTGCTCCTCGTCGACGAGGTCGATCGGGCCGATCCCGAGTTCGAGGCGTTCCTCCTCGAGATCCTCGCCGAGAACCAGGTGACCATCCCCGAGCTCGGCACGATCAGGGCCGCCCACCCGCCGCTCGTCCTACTGACGACGAACGCGACACGTGACATGACCGACGCCCTCCGGCGCCGCTGCCTCCACGCGTTCCTCGACTACCCGCCGCCTTCGCGCGAGATCGCGATCCTCGAGCTGCGCGTGCCCGGCATCGCGAAGGACCTCGCGGAGGCGCTCGTCCGGTTCGCCGGCGCCGTCCGCGCGCTCGATCTCCGAAAAGCCCCGTCGATCTCCGAGACCATCGACTGGGCGCGCGCGCTCCTCGCGCTCGGCAAGAACGCGCTCTCCGCCGACGTGGCGAGAGACACCCTCGGCGTGCTCCTCAAGTACGAGGAGGACCGCCGCAAGGTGGAGGCGCAGCTGCCCGCGCTCCTCGCGAAGGCCTGATCGCTACGCCTCGTCGGCCGCGGGCGGCGGCACGCTCTTGCCGTTGCCGCCGTTCGTCTTCGTCTCCTGCTTCTCGCGCGTCGGCGCCTCGCCGACCTCGAGCTGGCATTCGCCGAAGACGACCTGCATCTTGCCGCCGGGGACGCTCAGCTTCACCTCGAACGTCTGCGCCTTGATCACGGTGTTGTCCTTCACCGTGCCGGACAGGGTGACCTTCTCGACGTCGAAGTCGCCGGAGATCTCTCCGTCGCTCTTCAGCTCGTCGGCCTTCACCTTGCCCGAGACGCTCCCGGACGACGCGACGGTGAGCGACGGGGTCGTGAGATCGCCCTCGATGGCGCCCTTCACGAGAACCGGGCAGCTCGACGTGAGCGAGCCCTTGAACGTGGTGCCTTCCTCGACGAGGGTGCGCTTCGCGGTGTCGCTCATGACGAAATCTCCTTCGTGATCTTCATGCGCAGCTTGCAGCCCGGCTCGAAGGCGAAGCGCGTGAGGTCCGGATGCTGCTGGACGGCTCCGACGAGCGCGCCGGTGGACGAGACGACGAGCTGGTTGGCGCCGACGATCGCCGGCTTCTTCCCGCCCTCTCGTTCGAAGAACTTCCCGTTGATGGTGATGTTGCCGGCGCCCGAGATCTGGCAGCCGTTCAGGACGCCGTCCGCGCCGATGACGAGCTCGGTGCCGCGCCCGAGGGTGATCGTGCAGTGCTCGAAGAGGCTCTCGATCTCGACGACCGCCCCCTCGTCGAACTGGAGGCTCGCGTTGCGCAGCGTGTCGCCGCGGCCGAAGTAGCGGCGGTTGCCGCGATCGTCGCTCGCGCGCGGAGCGGACTCGCCGCTGAGCACGGCGGCGACCTGCGCGGCGGGCACGCGCACCGAGCCGTCGCCGTCGGGGCTGTTGTCGAGCCAGTCGGCCTTCAGCTGCGCGAGCACGGCGTTCTTCGCCGAGAGCCCGTACACCTTCGCGCCGGTGAGGTTCGCGCCCTCGAGCTTCGCTCCGTCGAGCGACGCGTTGCGGAGGTCGGCGTTCGTGAAGTCCGCGCCGGCGAGGTTCGCGTTCGTGAGATCGGCCTTCGTGAGGACCGCGCCGACCAGCTTCACGCCCCTGCCCTTCACCCCCTTGAGGCGCGCGTCGGCGAGGATCGCGCTGGTGAAGTCCGCGTCCTCCAGGTTCGACGCGTCGAGGTTCGCGTTCGTGAGCTCGGACTTCATCATCTTCACGCCGCCGAGGTAGCACTCGCCGAGATCGGCATGCGTGAGGACGGCGCCCGCCACGTCGGCGCCGCCGAGGTTCGCGAGATCGAGCTGCGCGTGCGAGAGGCGCGCGCCCGACAGGTTCGCCGCCTGGAGGTTGGCGCCCTCGAGGTTCGCGCGCGAGAGGTTCGCCCCCGCGAGCAGCGCGCGCTGGAGGTTCGCTCCTTCGAGATCGCCGTTGTCGAGGTTCGCGTCGCGAAGATCGGCGCCCGAGAGGAACGCCTCGCACAGGTTGGCGCTCTTCAGGTTCGCGTTACGGAGCCGCGCGCCCTCGAGGTTCGCACCGACCATGTCGCAACGACGGAAGCTCGCGCCCTCGAGCACCGCGTTCGCCAGGTTGATGCCGGAGAGATCGGCACGGTCGATCTTCTCCCCTCGTTTGACTTTGCCGACGACGACGTCGGCGGTCATCTCCGCCATGGCTAGCGAGGATAACCGTCACGCGTCGGGAGCGGAACGGTAACGATCCGCCGCGTCCTCGAGCCAGCCTTCGAGCTGTGTGATGCGCTGTGCGAAGGGCACCTTCTCGATCCCCTTCAGGGTGTCGACCTCGCCGAAGCGCGCGAGCACCAGCGCGATCGCGAGCCAGGCCTCTTCACGCGCGATCATGCGCGCGCGCTTCTCGGCCTTGTCCTCGGGCGACCATCCGTCCTTTGCCTTCTCGAACGCCTCGTGGTGCACCTTCAGCGTCGCGGTGAGCATGGCGAGCTTCTCGCGCTCGGCGGCGCGGGCATCGCGGGGCGACGCCTCCTCGAGCTCGGCTCGATACGCGGCGACCCGCTCGACGATGCGCGTCGCGAGCGCCTCGGGCACGCCCGCGACCGCCGCGATGTCGGACGCGTTCGCGGCGAACAGCACCTCGAGGCTCGTGAGGCCCGCGGCGTGGAGCTTGTCGATCGTGACCTTGCGGACGTCGGGGATCTGGAGCAGCAGCGTCTGCACGATCACCGCCTCGCGCTGCGAACGATCGCGCTCGAGGGCGAAGGCCTGCGGGAGGAGCGCGACGAGCTGCCCGTAGGCGTCGAGCAGGCGGTCCTTCGCCTCGCCCTCGATGGTGCGGCCGCCGCTCGTCGTCGCGGCCTTCAGCTCGCCCGCGAGGCGCTCGAGCCCGTGATCGAGCTCGCCGAGACCGAGGCGATCGGCGGCGCGGCGGAGCGACGTGACCGCGGGCAGACAGATCTCGATCCAGTCGCGCGTGGTCTCGCCCCACTTCAGGTCGATCATGAAATCACGCACGTGGCGCATGTGTCCGGCGGCGAGCTCGGCGAACAGCTCGCGCACCGGCGTGAGGTCGACGTCGTGCGTGCCCGGTTGGCTCGGGCGGTCGTCCTCGGAGATCAGCGCGTCGAACGCGTGCGCGATCGATCCCTCGTCGAACACGCGCCCGCTGCCGCTCGAGGGCGGCGGCCGCGTCGATCGCCGCGGCGGGGGCGGAGGAGGCGGCGGAGGCTCCGGCGGCGTCGCGCGCTTCGGGAGCGGCGGCGGCTGCTTCACCGGCGTCCCGAACGCGAGCGACGAGAGGCTCTTGAGCGCGCTCTGCGATGCGCGCTCGGGCGGCTTGTCCGCCTTGGCAGGCGTGACCGCCGGCATCGACCGCGTCGAGTCGATGCGCACGGCCGCCTCGGTGCTGCTCTCCGTCGAGAGCGAGTACCGACCAGGCGACGGCTGCTTGCTCTTCGGCTCGTCGCCGCTCATCCGTCCTCTCGAGGATAACAGGAGACGGGCCGTTGGTCCCGACCTCGAACGAATGCGACACGGTGATAGCCTGGCCTACGTGAGCCCGCGCCGGAGGAGGACCGCCGTCACCGCCCTTGGAGGGCTGTTCGTCGCCACGCTCGTCGCGGCGCAGGCGTGTCTCGCGCCGACCCAGCTCACGCTCGTCGTCGACACCGACGTCCCCTGCCCCGAGCTGAAGGGTGTCGCCATCACCGTCTCCGACCGTCCGGAGGGCGCCGAGACCAAGGGGTTCGTCACCGCCGAGACGAGCGACTGCCAGGCCGGCGGCCGCGTCGGGACGCTCGTGGTGACGCCGTCGGACTCCGGCCGCGCCGCGATCGTGGTGGTCGCGGGCGTCACCAGGCCCGCCCGCGAGTGCTCGAGCGCGAACGGCTACGAGGGCTGCATCGTCGCCCGCCGCCTCGTGTCGTTCGTCGATCACACCGCGCTGGTCGTCCCCGTGCGCCTCGAGGTCGACTGCCTCGACGTGCCGTGCAACGCGATCTCGACGTGCTCGAAGGGGCGCTGCGTGTCGAGCGAGACGATCTGCGACGACACCGATTGCAGCAAGGTCGGCGTCGCCCAGGACGGCGGCGAGGCGCTGGTCGACGCCCCCACGTCGAACGACGCGACCGTCCCGCCGGACGCGACCGGTCCCGCCGACGCCGCCGAGGACGTGACCTCGCCGAACGACGCCGCGCCCGACGCGCCCGTGAGCTGCGCCTACGATCCGCGCGTCCCCTGCAACGGCGGGCGGTGCCAGGCGGGTCAGGTCTGCTGCCAGAACGTGACCACGTTCGCCGAGTACTGCGCGGTGATGGCGTGCAACGGCAACGACCGGACGCTCCGCTGCCGGAGCAACGCCGAGTGCGACGCGGGGCTGATCTGCTGCCTCGCCCCGAGCTACGCGTACACCCAGTGCGGGAGCTCGTGCGGGACCAGCGGCTCCGACGGCGGCGTGCCCTTCAGCTACCAGGTCTGCTCCGCGGGCTGCCCGAGCTGCAAGACCGGCACGTGCAAGGACACCGGCAGCGGCTACGCGAGCTGCCAGTAGCGGCCGGGCCCGATCAGCGGAGCTCGGCGACCTGCTCGCCGAACACCTTCTCGAGCCCCGAGAGGATCTCGTCCGAGATCTCGACGCGGAAGCTCCTGCCGAGCGCGAGCAGCGCCTCGGCGCCGTCCTGCATGGCGAGGATGAGGGTGACCGGGCAGTCACCCTTCGCCCTCGCGAGCACGTCCTTCATCTTGCGCAGCTGCTCGTCGGTGGTGCGCTCGGCGCGCAGGCGGATGGCGATCTGCTTCGTGTCGCTCTTGATCGAGTCGGAGAGGCGCACCGCCTCGTTGACGAAGAGCGTCGGCTCGCGAGGCGCATCGACGTCCGGCTCCTCCTCGCCCTCGTCGCGGCGCGGGAAGCTGACCTTGCCGGTGATGAGCACCGGCTCGCCCGCGGTGAGGACCGGCGCGTACGCGTCGATCTGGTTGCCGCGCACCTTGCACGTGACGCGGCCGGTGAGGTCCTCGAGATCGAAGAACGCGATCTTGCCGCCGCCGTCCTTGAAGATGCGCTCGCGGTAGCCCTCGACCATCCCCGCGCACTTCACGACCGCCCAGTCCTTCATCCCCGCGAGCGTCGCGACGGGCACCGCCTCGAGCTTCGAGAGCGCTCCCCCGCCCTTGAGGTACCGCTCGAGCGGATGCCCCGAGACGTAGAAGCCGAGCGACTGCTTCTCGCGCACCAGCGCCTCGCGGCTGTCCCAGTGCTCCGCCTTCGCGTAGTCGCCGGCCGTCTGCTTCGTCGCCGCGGGCGCCGCGTCGAACAGGCCGAACATGTTCGTCTGCCCGCGCTCGCGATCGCGGCTGGCCGCGCGCGATCGCTCGAGCGCGGTCTCGATCGACGCGAAGGCCTGCGCGCGCGTCACCCCGCGCGGCGC
>JBDHVD010000444.1:0-7689 GCA_039809525.1 Labilithrix sp.
GTCGTCCGCGGTCCGCGGGAGCTCGCGCGCGTCGCCCTCGCGCGGGGCGGCGGGCGCCGGGGACGACGCCGGGCCGCGCGCGGCGCCCGGGGCCGCGCAGCCGTACGCCGCGCATGCGAGCGCGAACGTGAGGACGAACGCGTGGCTGTTGCTCGGGCCGCGCATCTCGGCCGAGTTTCTAGCATCAGGTCATCGCCGTGGGAAACTCGCCGCTCACCCGGGCACGACGGTCAGCACCGCGCGCGCGCGCGCCTCGACGGACTCCGGCGACCACGCGATCGTCACCGCCTCGCCGCGCAGCCAGAGATCGATCATGTCGTCGTAGTGCGGCGAGAGCGGGTTGCCCGACTGCCCTCCCGCGAGCACCCAGCGGCTCTCCTCCCAGTTGCCGACGTCCATGACCGCGCGCAGGTTCGGGATCCCGATCGCGTTGCCGAGCGGCGCGTCGAACGCGACCGAGCCCTGCGGGATGGTGGTCGCGTCACCGCCGAACGCGAGCGGCCCGCGGTTCCAGACGCGATCGAGCGGGCGCTTGGTCCCCACCGGGTGCACGAGGAAGATCGGGCGCACGCGGCCCCACGCCCAGTGGCGGTCGTCGCTCCCCGCCGCGTCGCGCAGCACCTGCATCGCCGCGCGCATGGCCTCCTTCATCTCCGCGCGCCAGCCGCCGGCGAAGAAGCCGTCCGGCTGCTCGACGAGCAGGCGCGCGAGGTGATCGATGCGGCGCAGCGCCATGATCCCGTGAGGGAGGACGGCGTTCGTCCCCTCGCCGATCGCCGCGCGCCACGAGCGAGGCGCCTTCGCCTTCGCGACGCGCACCATCATCTCGGAGAAGAACACCTCGAAGATGGACGCGGCGACCGAGTCGGGCGCGACGACGCCGTCCCATCCCTCGAGCCACTGGAGCGCGCGCGTCTCGCGGCCCACGCGGAGCGCGTCGAGGATCGCCTCGCGCACGCGCGGCCAGAGCACGGTCCGTCGATCGGTCTGCGCACGCATGGTGGACGCGACGTCCCAGTCGCGCCGCGCCGCGAGGAGCGTCGTGATCCGAGAATGGCGCGAGCCGTCGAGCCAGTCGGCCCCGAGGAACGCGCCGCGAGGGCTCGGTCCGGGGTGCTGGTTGGCGGACGCGACGAAGCCCTCCTCGGGATCGATCGCGTGAGGGAGCGCCTCGTAGGGGAGCGGCTCGTCCTCCCAGCCGAAGCTCGGATCCCATCCCGGCGCGGGGAGCAGGCCGGCGCCGCCCTTGCGGGCCGGCGTGTCGCCGACGACGCGCCACGCGATGCGCCCGCCGGTGTCCGCGAACACCCGGTTCTCCGACAGCGCCGGGTAGGACGCGTAGACCGCGGCGGCCTCGTCGACGTCGCGCGCGCGGTAGATCTCGTAGCCTCCGATCCGGCGCGCCGCCATCCACGTGCCGCGCAGCGACAGCGCGAGGTCGTGCCCGCCGATCGCCGGGCTGACGATCGGGCCGCGCGGCGTGACGAGGACGCGCTCGGTCACCGGCGCCTTGCCCTTCACCGCGATCACCTCGTCGCGCACCTCGCAGGGCGCGAACGCGCCTCCCTCGCGCACGCTCCGGCCGTCGGGCCCCACGTGCTCGAGGAAGAGGTCCGTGTTGTCGACGTGCCCCGCGGTGATCGCCCACGCGACGTGCTCGTTGTGCCCGAACGTCGGGACCGGGTTGCCCGGGAGGCACGCGCCGCTCATCGCCCAGGAGGGCGTGCGCACGTGAATGAGGTACCAGGGCGACGGCAGCGACGGCGACAGATGGGGATCGCACGCGAGGATCGCGCGCCCCGTCGAGGTGCGCGACGGCGCAAGGGCCCACGCGTTCGAGGCCCCAGAGGCGGCGACGACCTCGCTCAGCGCCGCCGCGTCACCGGCGAGCGCCTCCGCGACCGCGAGCGCGTCGCCGTCGTCCGCGAGCCTCCCGAGGCCGCCGACGCTCCGCGTCCATTCGGGATCGGAGGCCTCGAGCGCGCGGAGCGCCTCCGCGCCGTCGCTGCGCAGGATGCGGAGCCGCGCCAGCTCCGCGTCCCAGTTCGAGCTGAGCGCGAAGGCGAAGAACTGGAGGACCGCGATGATGTCCGTCGGCTCGAACCGCGACGGCTGCATGCCGAGGAGGAACAGCTCGTGCGCCTTCTTCGCCGCGCCGCGTGCGATGCCCGCGTTCACCCCGCGCGCGAACGACTCGAGCTGCGCGCGCTCGCGTGGCTCGAGCCGCGCGATCTGCCGGCGCGCGATCCCTGCGATGCCGAGGCGCCGCATGAGCCGGTCCACCGGGAGCATCTCGGCGCCGAGCACCTCGGAGAGCGTTCCCCGCGCGACACGGAGATAGAGCTCCATCTGGAAGCCGCGGTCCTGCACGTGACAGAAGCCCATGCCGAAGAACGCGTCGTCGTCGTTCGACGCCGCGACGTACGGGATGCCGTGCGCGTCGCGGCGGATGGTGATCGGCGCGCGCACGCCTTCGATCCGGAGCGAGCCGTCGACGACCGGAGGACGCTTGCCGAGGGCGAGGCCGAGGAGCGCGCGAAGGGATGGCATGGCGCGCAGGCTACTCCTCCCGAGGGCGCCCGGGCGACGCGATCCGCTCCCGCGCGACCTCCGCGCGTCAGCAGCGTCCACGCGGTCGCCCCGTCGAGCGGCTCGACGGGGAGCCGCTGACCTCGCCGGCCCGACGGCCCGGAGGATGCAGCACCTTGGCCGCATGGAGACCTCCGCCGCCTCGACGGTCACCGAGACCAAGCTCTGGATCGCCGTCCTCTCGCGCGGCTTCGTCGCGCTGCTGTTCGCGCTGCTCGCGCTCGCCGGCGCCACCCCGGCGATCGCCGATCTCGCGCGCCTCTTCGCGGTGTACGCGCTCGTCGACGGTGCGCTCGCCCTCTACGCCGCGCGGCGCGCGCAGAAGACGCACGCGATCCGGCACGGGCGCGTGCTGGCGCTCGAGGGCATCCTCGACCTCGCCGTCGCCGTGGCCGCGTTCGTGATCCCCGGCCTCGTGGCGCTCCGCATCATCGCGGCCTTGCGCTTCGTCACGATCGGCGCGTCCGAGCTCGTGTGGACGCGCCACGAGCGCGCCACCGAGCTCGTCGAGCTCTCCGCCGTCGCGAGCTTCTTCGTGAGCCTGCTCATCCTGGCGTGGCCCGGCACCGGCGACGTCGCGCTTCCCTGGCTGCTCGGCCTCGCCGCGCTGGTCACCGGAGGCCTCGACTTCGCAGGCGCGATGAGCGAGCTCCGGACGCGCGTGCTCCTCGAACGGACCGTCTAGCCCGCGCGCGCCTCGCGAGCGGTCGGGCGCGCCGCTGTGATAGTCCATTCCGGTGCGCGTCCTCTTCCTCTCGCCCGCCTACCCCGCCGAGATGGTCGGCTTCGTCCGCGGTCTCGCCGAGGTCGGCGCCGGCGTGTGGGGCGTCGGCGACACGCCGCGCGAGGAGCTGTCCGCGCAGGTGAAGCCGTACCTCGTCGACTACCTCCACGTGCCGCGCATCATGGACGAGGGGGACGTGATGAACCGCGTCTCCGACTGGCTCCGCGGGATGCACGTCGATCGCGTGCTCACCAACTGGGAGCCGATGGTCATGCTCGCCGCGCGCCTGCGCGAGCGCTGGGGCATGCCCGGCATGTCGGTCGACACCGTGCGCGCGTTCCGCGACAAGGAGCTGATGAAGGAGCGCCTGCGGAGCGCGGGCCTGCGCGTCCCCCGCTCGCGCCGCGTGCGCACCGCGGCGGAGGCCCGGGCCGCGGCCGAGGAGATCGGCTATCCGCTGATCCTCAAGCCGATCGCCGGCGCCGGCTGCGCCGACACGTACGCGATCGCGAGCCCGCAGGAGCTCGAGCAGGCGCTGCCGCGCATGGGCGGCGTCGCCGAGGCGAGCTGCGAGGAGTTCATCGAGGGCGAGGAGCTCACGTTCGACACCATCTGCCTGCGCGGCCAGCCGGTGATGGAGAACGTGTCGCTCTACGTGCCGAAGCCGCTCGAGGCGTCGAAGACCGAGTGGATCAGCCCGATGTGCATCAGCGTGCGCGACCTCTCGCAGCCGCACATCGTGCCCGGCGTCACGCTCGGCCGCGCGGTGCTCGAGGCCCTCGGGATGGAGGACGGCTTCACGCACATGGAGTGGTACCGCACGCCGGCCGGCGAGGCGGTCTTCGGCGAGATCGCGTGCCGTGCGGGCGGCGCCGGGCTCGTCGATCAGATGAACTACACGTGCGACGCCGACTTCTATCGCGAGTGGGCGCGCGTCTCGTGCTGGGGGCACTTCGAGGCGGACGCGACGCGCAAGTACAACGTCGCGATGGTGTTCAAGCGCGCGCGCGGCTGGGGCCACGTCACGCGCATCGAGGGCCTCTCCGAGTGGCTCCGCATGTGCGGTCCGTGCGTGGTGGAGGAGCGCCTCGCGCGGCCGGGCACTCCGCGCCGCGACTGGAGGCAGTCGCAGAAGGCCGACGGTCACCTCGTCGTGCGCCACCCCGATTGGGACGAGACGATGCGCATGGCGATGTCCGCCGCGAGCCACGTCCACGTGCACGCGCAGTGAGGCGCGGCGTCGGTCGCAGCGCGCGAGGCCGCTCGGCGAGAACCGCGTGAGCGAGGTGCGCTCCCGGTGCACGTCGCCTTCGCATCGCAGGCGATCGATCGCGCCGCGCTGCCCCCGCAGCTGCTGCTCCCGCCGTCGCCCGGCTCGGGGCACGCGCCGGACGTAGCTCCTGCGTGAAGCGCCTGTCACTCCGGGGCGGGCGGAGGCGGAGGCGGAGGCGGAGGCGGGGGCGGAGGCGGCGCGGCGCTCGTGGCGGGCGCCGGCGGGTGCGCCGGGCGCCGGATGATCACCGGCTTCGGCGGAAGCGGGGCGAGCGCGATCTCGATCGAGCGGTCCTTGTCGAAGGCCACGGTCGTCGAGCGAGGCTCGAAGCCCTCCGCCTCGGCGTTGATGGTGTGCTGGAACTTCGCCGGCACCACCCGCGTGTGGTGCGGGTTGTTCACCTTCACGCCGTCGACGAAGAGCTTCGCGCTCGGCGGGGTGACGCGGATGTCGATCGCGACCTCCTTCGGCTCCTCGTAGGCCGAGGCCGGCGCGGCGGCCGCCGCCGTCGGCCGCGTGGGCGCGACGTAGGGCGCGGCGTCGACCTTCTTCTCCTCCTTCGGGCTCGTCGCGGCGACGATCCCGGCGATGCCGAGGATCACGACGGCCGCGGCGCCGAGGCCGTAGGCGAAGCGGTTGTCCGACGACGGCGACGGGATCTGCACGATCTCGACGACGCGCTTGACCGGCGCCTCTTCGCGCGAGGCGACGCCGAAGCGGAGGCTCGGGTCCGACTCGGCGTCGACGAACGGGCTCGCGTTCGCGACGCGCGGCGCACCGACCGCGGGCAGCGCCTTCTCCTCGCTGGCGGGGGTCAGGCGCGCGTCCTCGACGAGCGCGCGCATCTTGGCGCGCTCGTCCTCGAAGAGCGAGGTGACGAACGCGCCGACCTCCGCCGCGGAGGCTCGGAGCCCGCCCTTGCCCGTCGCCGCGTTGAGCGCCGCGAGGAAGTCGGCGACCGAGTCGAAGCGCTCGTCGCGCACCTTCACGAGCGCCTGCGTGCAGAGTGCATCGATCGCCTCCGGCACGTCCGGCGCCACCGAGCGCGCGGACGCGATCGGCGTGTCCTCTCCGAGCCGGGCGAGCACGGCGACCTCCGAGAGGCCCTCCCACAAGCGCTTGCCCGTGAGCAGCTCCCAGAGGATCACGCCGAGCGCGAAGAGATCGGCGCGCGCATCGAGCGAGAACTCGGCGCGCGCCTGCTCCGGCGCCATGTACGCCACGTTGCCCTTCACGCGGTCCTCGCGCGACTTGGCCGACGACTGCACGGTGGTCGCCATGCCGAAGTCGCTCAGCTTCACCGCGCCGTCGTAGGTGACGATGACGTTCTCGGGCGAGACGTCGCGATGCACGAGCTTCAGCGGCTTGCCCGCCTCGTCGGTGAGCGCGTGCGCGTACGCGAGGGCCTGCGCGACGTCCGCGACGATCCGCAGCGCGATCGCGATTGGGATGCCGCCTTGCTGGCGCACCGCGCGCGATCGCAGGCGCGCGAGCGAGACGCCCTCGACGTACTCGAAGACGAGCACGGGCGCGCCCTCGTCCTGCCCCGCCTCGAGCAGCTTCGCGAGGTTCGGGTGATCGAGCAGCTTGCACAGCCGCGCCTCGACCGCGAAGCGCTCGAGCACCTGCGGCTCGGCATCGGCGCCCAGCTTCAGGCGCTTGAGCACCGCGAGGCTGCCGCTCGCCGGATCGGTCGACGGGGCCGCCACGAGCGAGGTCTCGGTGCCCTCACCCCCGCGGAGGTGCGCGAGGATCCGGTACTTTCCTCCGCTGCCGCGAGCCACGACGAGAGCGTAACGAGCGCGGCGCACGTGGGCCACCTTCGAGGACGCTTCGCGCCGTAGCTGGTACGGCTATCGCGCGGCGGCGCCGTCACGATACGGTGTGAGCATGCGCTCGCCCCGTCCCGCGGTCCTCGCCGCCACGCTCGTCGCGCTGGCCGCCCTCGTCGCCTGCAGCTCCGACGAAGAGACCTCGCCGGCTCCCGGATCGAGCGGCGGATCGAGCGGCGGAGGCGCCTCGTCGTCCTCCGGCGGCTCCTCGTCGAGCGGCGGGACGACGACGCCGACGAACCCGCAGGACGGCCCGCCCGCGGGGTGGCCGGACGGCAAGGCGTCGGTCCCTGCCGAGGCGCAGGCCGAGGACGTGTCGTCGCCGACCACCGTCGTCGGCACCGGCAGCGCCGCGAGCTGCACCGGCGACGCGTTCATCGCCGCGGTCGCCAAGGGCGGCGTCGTCACGTTCGACTGCGGCCCGGACCCGGTCACCGTCACGCTGACGTCGCCCGCGAAGGTGTTCAACGACAAGGGCACGAAGCTCGTGATCGACGGCGGCAACAAGGTGACGCTGAGCGGCGGCGGCACCACGCGCATCCTCTACATGTCGACCTGCGACGAGGCGCAGGTCTATCCGCCCGGCCCCGGCGACTGCAACACGAACCCGGGCGTTCAGCTCGTGGTGCAGAACATCACCTTCGTCGACGGCAGCGCCAAGGGCCTCGGCGACAAGGACAACGCGGGTGGGGGCGGCGCGATCTACGCGCAGGGCGGGAGCCTCAAGGTCGTGCACTCCCGCTTCTTCAACAACGTCTGCGACGAGCTCGGCTCGGACGTCGGCGGCGGCGCGATCCGCAAGCTCGATTACCTCGTCGCGCCCGGCGCCGGCCCGGCGCGGCCCGTGTGGATCGTGAACAGCACGTTCGGCGGCAAGCCGGGCCTCGGCAACTCGTGCGCGAACGGCGGCGCGCTCAGCAGCATCGGCGTGTCGTGGAACATCCTCAACTCGCTCTTCTCCGAGAACACCGCGGTCGGGCACGGCGCGAACGACGGAGAGGGCGGCAACGGGGGCGCGATCTACAACGACGGCAACGAGATCGTGCTCCGCATCACGAGCAGCCTCCTCGAGAACAACAAGGCGAACGAGGGAGGCAGCGCCGTCTTCTTCGTGAGCAACGACAAGAGCGGAACGATCGCGATCAAGGACTCGATCGTCCGCAACAACCCGAAGGGCACGTTCGAGACGCCGAACCTCCCCGGCTTCTTCGTCATCGCGAAGGAGCCGGCGGAGGTCGACAACTCCCAGATCCTCCGCTGAGGATCCGCCG
>JBDHVD010000445.1:0-7636 GCA_039809525.1 Labilithrix sp.
CCGATCTCCGGACCCTCGCCGCGCGCGGAGGCCACTATCGCCAGGGCCTCCTCACGCTCGATCGCCTGCTCTCGCTCGCGACGAACCCCGCGGCGCCCGCCGAGATCCGGGGCGCCGCCGCCGTCGCCTACGCGCTCCGCGGGGCGCTCGACGAGCCGATGGCCGACGAGCTCCGGGCGATCGCGTCGCTCACCGTGGACGCGACGCTCCGCGCATCGTTCCTGCGCGTCGCCGGCGGCGATCTCGCGGGCGCGCTGCGCGAGATCGCCTGATATGCTGCCGCCCCCACATGGACCGCAGGCCGCCGGAACCCGAGTCCGAGGAGATCAGCCTCTACGTCTCGACCTTCTATTCGCTCCTTCGCTCGACGGGCGAGGTGCGCGTCCGCGCGTTCGAGGAGGCGCACTCGTACTCCGGGTCGAGCCTCCACCTCGGCGCGCTCTCGGACGTGCCCGACCTCTCGGCCTTCGCCTACGCCGCCGCGCGTCTCCCCGACGAGATGCTGGACGTGCACACCATCATCCTCGGGCAGTCGCACGAACTGTTCGAGGCCGCGGGCTACGACGTCCGCCAGTGGCGCATCACGAAGACGCGCGGCCGACGCCGCCCGCTCCGCTACGACGGCTCCGGCACCCTCGCCGTCTTCATCGCGAGCGCGAGCGACATCGACGATCTCGTCCCCATCGTCACCGCCTACCAGATCGAGTGGAACAAGATGCACGCGCGCCTCCAGCGCGCCGCGCCCAGCGCCGAGGCGATGCTCGACGCCACGCGCGATCCCGTCGCGCTCGGGACGGCCCTCGGCGTGTCGGTCGACGATGCGCAGAAGCTCATCGACGCGTTCGGCCCCAAGCGCCTCGAGCGCGGCGCCCGCGCGCTCTACGAGCGGCCGATGGATCTGCGCCTCCGCATGCTCGGCTCGTCGTACTCGCAGTACCAGCGCGCGGCGCAGCGGTGGTGGAGCGGCATCGAGCCCGCCTACGTGCGCAAGGCCGAGCCGCGGCGCCCGCCGGTCTACTTCATCTCGTCGAACACCCACGCCATCGCGAACCTGGTCGGCGGCTACGCCCGCACCCACGCCGAGGAGATCGTCGCCTGGGCCAAGCGCGCCGATCCCGAGGGCCTCGGGGGCGAGGTCGATCGCGCCGCGCGCACCGGCGATCCCGCGGAGCTCGCGCCCCTCCTCTACTACCTGCTCCGGAGCTACATCCACGCGAACCCCGGCACCGCGAAAATGAACGAGGTGCGCGCGTTCGAGGCGACCAAGGGCCTCGTGCACCTGTCCGAGCCGGGCCACATCGACGTCGACGCGCAGATCGCGAACCTCGCGCAGCTCGATCCGAAGCTCATCGATCCGCGCCTGCAGATCCCCGGCATCGAGCGGCTCGCGAAGAGCGACGCGGTCATCCTCAACATCGACTACCCGCTCGGCATGGCCGCCTACCACCTGCTCTCGCGCCTCGGACAGGGTGTCGGCGAGGTGCGCGGCATCTACGTGATGGGCAAGGCGGCGACGCTCAACGGCCGCGTCGGCGACGTGATGCTGAGCGGCAACGTCTACGACGAGCACTCGAAGAACACGTTCCTCTTCAAGAACGCGTTCACCGCACGGGACGTCGCCCCGTACCTCCGCCACGGCAGCGTGTTCGACAACCAGAAGGCGGTCACCGTCCGCTCCGCGTTCCTCCAGAACAAGGAGTACATGGATGCGTTCTACCGCTCCGGGTACACGGTCCTCGAGATGGAGGCCGGCCCGTTCCTGAGCGCCTGCTACGAGCTCGTGAACCCGAAGCGCGTCCCGACCGACGAGGTCGTCCACCTCTCCGCGTTCACCGGCTTCGACGTGGGCATCGTCCACTACGCGTCGGACACGCCGTACTCGCGGCGGCAGTCGCTCCTCTCGAAGAGCCTCAGCTACTTCGGCGTCGACGCCACGTATGCGTGCGCCATCGCCATCGTGCGGCGGATCGTCGAGCTGGAGTGCGCGCGCCTGGAGTGACGGTCGCCACCTTGCACCGACGTGGTGAAGGGGCTACGTCCCCTTCTGCCATGACGTCCCGTCGATCGATCGCCCTGGCCCTCGCTCCGGCGCTGCTCCTCGTCTCGTGCGGCGGTGACGCCGACGACGACGCGCCGCCCGCGAACCGCCCGCCCACCGTGGACGCCCTCGAGGCGCCCGACGAGGTCGCGGCCGCGAACGGGCAGTACCTCGTGCAGGTGCGCGTCACGTATCACGACGACGACAACGAGACGGTCTCGAAGATCCGCCTCCAGATCCCGAAGGGCAACTTCGATCAGACGACGCCGATCCAGCAGGCGACGCCCGCGAACAGGTCGGCGATCGTCGCGATCCAGCTCGTCGCGGCGAGCGCGCCGAAGGGCGCCTACGAGTACAGCGTGTCGGTGTTCGACGAGCGCGGGCTCGAGAGCGCGCCGGCGACGAAGACGCTCACGCTCAAGTGATGGGGCAAGTGACCAGCGCGTCCTCGACGAGGGCGAGCCGGTCCTGTCCCCAGTAGAGATCCTTCTCGTCGACGACGAACGTCGGGACGCCGAAGACGCCGCGCGCGACGGCGGCCTCGGTCGATTCGCGGAGCGCGCGCTTCACGTCGTCGCTCTTCGACTGCGCGAGCGCGGCGGCCGCGATCGCCGAGTCGCCGACGCACGCGGCGAGCACCGCGGGATCGGCGATGTCGCGATCCTCGGCCCAGTACGCGCGGAAGACCGCGTCGCGGTAGGCGTCGCGTCGATCCTCGGGGAGCGCGAACCAGACGCGGAGCGCGTCGAGCGATCGCGTGGGGAAGCGCGAGGGGAAGCGGTAGGGCACGCCCCAGTGCGCGGCCCAGCGATCGAGATCGCGCGCGACGTGGCGCTGCTTCGCCTCGGAGAACGTGGCGAGCGGGACGTCGGGCGTGCCGATCGCGCGGAACAGGCCGCCGAGGAGCACCGCGTGCCAGCGGACCTTCGCGCCCGTGCGCGCCGCGAGCGCCGAGACCTGCGAGCAGCCGAGGTAGGCGAAGGGCGAGGAGAAGTCCCAGTACACGTCGAGCGTGCGCTGCGGCGGGTGCTTGCGGACGGCGGCCTCGACGAACGGGATGCGGTCCTGCCCCCAGAACAGCTCGCCGCCGACGATCCACGCGGGCGCGCCGAAGACGCCCTTCGCGATCGCCTCCTCGGTGCGGGCGCGGAGATCGTCCTTGATCGCGGGCGTGTCGATCGCCGCGAGCACGCGATCGGCGTCGTGACCGGCCGCGGTGACCACGTCGCGGATGACGGCGCGGTCGGAGATGGCGCGGCCCTCCACCCAGTACGCGCGGTAGAAGCCGTCGATCACCTTCGGATCGATGCCGCAGGCGAGCGTCGCGCGGAGCGCCTCGACCGAGCGCATCGGGTGGCCGGCGGGCATGACGAGCGGGACACCGAAGCGCTTCGCCCAGCGCTGCATGTCGGCGAGGTTGTGCTCCGCCTTCGCGGGGCCGAGCGTCTCGCTCAGGTTCTGCGCGGTGCCCTGCGCGCGGAAGACGCCGCCGAGGAGCATCGGCTTCCATTCGAGCGTCGCGCCCGTCCGCGCGGCGAGCGCGCGGGCCTGCGTCGAGGCGAGGTAGGCGAACGGACAGGTGTAGTCGAACCAGAGCTCGATCGCGGCTGCCACGTCCGGGTGCTTAGCAGTAAGCTCGCGGGGCCGTGAACGTCTTTGCATATCTCCTCGGCGCGGCGCTCAAGCGGGGCTCGTCCTCGGGCGAGGAGACGCTCGCCAAGTTCTTCTCGCGCCTCGCGCAGTGCCCGTTCAAGGGGAGCGTCGAGCGCGCGCTGTGGGCCGGCTTCCACGCCGACCGGCTGGGCTTCGCGTTCGCCGGCGGATACGACGCGGCGCTGCGGAGGCTGTTCGAGCACGCGCAGGTGCCGCTGCCGGCGGGGCACGTCTGCCTCGCTGCGAGCGAGAGCGGCGGCGCGCACCCGCGCGCGATCCAGACGCGGCTCGACAAGGAGGGCGGCGCGCTCGTCCTCCGCGGCGAGAAGACGTTCGCCACGCTCGCGAGCGCCTCGGACGAGCTGCTCGTCGTCGCGAGCCGCGGCCACACGCCCGACGGCAAGAACCGGCTGCGCATCGTCCGCGTCCCGCGGAGCGCGGGCGGCGTCACGATCGAGGACCGCCCGCCGACGCCGTTCGCGCCGGAGATCCCGCACGCGATGGTGCGCTTGACCGACGTGGTCGTCGACGACTCCGCGGTGCTGCCCGGCGACGGCTACGACGTGTGGATCAAGCCGTTCCGCACCATCGAGGACACGCACGTGCTCGCGGCGACGACCGGCTACCTCGCCGGCGCCGCCCGCGCGTACGGCTGGGACCGGAACGTCCTCTCCGAGCTCGTGAGCACGGGCCTCCTGCTCGTCGACGTGTGCGCGCGCGATCCGTCGGCGCCGCTCACGCACGTCGCGCTCGCCGGCGTGCTCGCGTCGAGCCGCCGCCTCGTCGCGTCGCTCGAGGGCGAGTGGGCGAAGGCGAGCGACGAGGAGCGCGCGCGCTGGCAGCGCGATCTGCCGCTGATGCTCGTGGCCGAGAACGCGCGCGCGAAGCGCCTCGAGAAGGCGCTCGCGACGCTCGGCTCGCTCAGGACTTCGTGAACTTCGACGGATCGGCGTCGAACTTCTTTTTGCAGCCGCCGCAGCAGAAGTAATACGTCTTGCCGTTGTACTCGGAGTGCGGCGTGTCGGCGGTCACGTCGAGCTCCTCGCCGGTGACGGTGCAGCGCGACTTGTCGCCGACCTTCGCCTCGCCCGGCGCCTTCACGTCGGCCGACGGCGTCGCCTTCGCGTCGTGGTGCTCGGCGTTGGTGTCCGGCGTGGCAGGCTCCTTCGCGGCGCCTCCGCAGGCGACGAGAGCGAAGGCACAGGCGAGGACGGCGGCGGGCTTCATCATGGGCCTTTCCATGCCACAAAAGACGGAGGGCGCGAAGGTCTTCCCTCCGCGCCCCGCGTGCTCACGTCATCGGATGACGTACGCTTCAGCTCTTCGGCGGCGCGCCGGGAGCGAAGTCGAACTCCATCGAGCCCTGACCGAGCTTCTTGTCCGGCGGGCTGATCGCCAGGCCCTGGAGGTTCTTGGTGACGCACTCCTGGACCGGCTCGGGCGCCGTCGTCTTGGACTTGTCCACGGTGATGTTCGTGAACTTGCCCTCTTCGGTCTCGATCTCGAACGCGACCGCGACCTTGCCGGCCGCCGTCGGGTTCGACTTGAGGACGCCGTCGTAGCAGGCCTTCATGTCCGGCTGCTTCGGCGCAACGGCCTTGTTCACGTCGTCCGAGAACATCTTCGCGTCGCGGTACGCGCAGCCGGTGACGGATGCGAGGGCGAGCGATGCGGTGATCAGAAGGATCTTGTTCATCACTTGCCTCCGTCCTTCGCGGGCGTCGCGGGCGTCGCCGGCTTCGCGGGCGTCGTCGGCTTCTCCGTCGTCGTGGGCTTCGCCGGGGTGGCCGGCGTCGCGGGCTTGGCCGGCGTCGCGGGCTTGGCGGGCGTGCTGCCCGGAGCCTCGCCGCCCGTGGGCGTGCCGGTGTCGTGCTTGAGGGTGTCCTTCTTCTCCTCGACGATGCGCTCTTTGCCCGTCTTCGGATCGATCTCCACCTTCTTCTGCGTGATGTCCTGCTCGACGACGAGGAACTCGACGCGGCGGTTCTTCTCCTTGCCTTCCTCGGTGTTGTTGTCGGCGATCGGCTTCTCTTCGCCCCAACCCTTCGCCGTGAGGCGCGCCGCGTCGACCTTCTCCTTCTCGACGAGGTACTTCATGACCGCCTTCGCGCGGTCATCGGAGAGCTTCTTGTTGTACTTCGGATCGCCCTCGGCGCTCGCGTGACCCTCGATCGAGATCTTCTTGACCTGGGGGTTCTTGGTGATGACGTCGGCGATGTCGTGCAGGAGCGAGAAGCTCTCCGGCTTGATGACCGCCTTGTTCACCTCGAACTGGATCTTCTCCTTGAACTCGATCTTGTTGTCGCGGAGCTCGACGCGCGGCGGCGGCTTCGGCTCCTCCTTCGGGGGCGGAGGAGGCGGAGGCGGGGGCGGCGGCGGCGGCGTGCCGGCGATGGCCATGGAGCCAGCGGAGAACTGCGTGACTCCACCGCAGCCGACCGCGGCCAGGAGCGTCGACGCGGCCACGACGGGCAGCAGCAAGCGTTTGGAAAGCATCGATCGAACCTCTTGGTGTCGTGAGGAGATGCCGGCGTGTTTTTGCGCCAGCGGCAGAATTAGACGGATCCTGCTCGGACGTCCATGCAGTTCTTCGAATGCGACGGAGTCCGCCCGGGCAAACCTCTCGAAAATGCGTAGCTTTTCCCGATCATCGCCCTCGATGTCGGTACTCTACATGGACCTTCGCCGACGATTCGTTGGAGGTCAAAGCATTTTTCGCCGTCCGCTCAGTACGCCGTGAAGGCGTGACGGCAGATCGCCTCCCCGACGTCGGCGAGCGCGGGGAACGAGATCGTGTCGTACGCGTAGAGGTCGTCGTTCATCGTCTCGTTCGGGTTCGCGAACACCGACGCGGTGAGGAAGAACGATCGCCCCGTCTCCTTGTCGACGACGTACGCGTTCGCCACGAGGAAGCCGTAGGCCTGACCGACCTTGGAGTAGATCTCGAAGCGCCCGCGCGCGCGCACGCGCTCGATCCCCCGGAGGAACGGGCTGAGCTGGTAGTCGGCGACGACGTTGCGATCGTAGCCGGCGAGCCCCGACTGGCTCGGGAGGGTCCCGAGCGCCTGCCTCAGGTACGCGAGGTCCTCTCGCGACGCGACGTCGCCGCGCGCGTCCGCCGGGAGCAGATCGGGGCGCACGATGCGGACGAGCGTGTCCTGCAGGTCGCGCAGGGTCATCGCGTTCTTGTCCGCGAAGGACATCGGCCCTTCCTTCCGCCGGCCGTCGACGATCGCGGCCTTGCCGATGTCGAGGCCCTTCGCGTCGGTGGGCGGCAGCGCGAGGTCGCTGCGCCTCGGCGCGATCTCCTGCGCGGGACGTCCGCCGGCGAGGACCTGGATGCGGGGCGAGACCTCCGCCGGATCGAGCTCCGCGCCGGTCGCGAACCCGGTGCGGATGCGCGCGGAGGAGAGGCCGAGCGACCAGAGCGTCTCGTGCGCCTCGCGATGGCCGACGATCCCGAGGAGGCGGTTGGCCGCGAAGTTGTCGGACACGATCAGCGCGCGCCACGTCTCGCGCGCGACGGTCGTGACGTACGGCTCGCCGCTCCCGCTCGAGGGATGGATCGCGAGCGTCGCGTCGCGACCGACCTGGCGCGTCGCCAGCCAGTCGAACGTCGCGAGCGCGATGGGGACCTTCATCGCGCTCGCGGGGAAGAAGTACTCGGCGTCGGCGCGGTAGCCGTGGCGCTCGAGCGTCGGTCGATCGCCCTCGTCGACGATGCCGTAGAGGACCTGGAAGCGGTACGTCTCCGGCGCCGCCATCACCGCCTTGAGCGCCGGGCTGCCGCCGCCGAGGAGCTGCTCGACGAGCGGATCCTTCGCGAGCGCGATGGTCGGGGGCGCGGCGGTCGCGGTCTCGTGCTTCCGCGGACGCACCGGCGTCGCGGGCGTGGCGGGCATGCTCGGCGGAGCGCTCGCCGGCTCGTCGGCGGGCGGCGGCACC
>JBDHVD010000446.1:0-7617 GCA_039809525.1 Labilithrix sp.
GTACGGGCTCGTTCGCCCACACGCCGCGCTCGCGGAGGTAGCTGCGCCACGCCTCGACGTCCGTCTTCTTGTCGGTGGTCGCGTCGAGGAGGTTCGCCTGCACGAACGGCACGGACCTCTTCGCGTGCACGAGGAGCTCGGTCAGCTCCTCGGTCGAGAGCTTGCAGTGCTTCGCGAGCAGGCTCCGCCCGCGCTCGGTGATGCTCTCCATCCCCGCCTCGATCGACACGCACCCGGCCGCGCCGAGCAGGTCGAGCATCTCCTTCGACCAGTTGTCGATGCGCATCTGCACACCGAAGACGACGTCGCGCGCACGGATCGCCTCGAGCAGCTTCCTGTCGGGGACGAAGATCTCGTCGATGAAGTAGACGTACTTCGCCCCGCTCGCGACGAGCCCGTCGAGCTCGTCCATCACGACGTCGAGCGGCCGCTTGCGGAAGCCGTCGCGGAAGTTCTGCTTCGCGCAGAACGTGCAGCGATACGGGCACCCGCGCGAGGCCTCGAGCTCGGCCCCGGGCGCGTCGGGCGTCGCGTCGAAGCGATGATGATGATGCCGGTGTCGCGCGAGCACGTCGGGCGACCAGCGGATCGCGGGCAGCGCCTTCATGTCCGTCGCGTTCTTCTTCGTGCTGCCGCGGAGCTCTCCGCCTTCGAGCCAGACGACGGAGGCGAGCTCGCTCCAGCGTTCGCGCGGCGTCGCCGCGAGCCTCGGCAGCACGTCCTCGCACTCGCCGCAGATCCCGACGTCGGCGCGCGTCTTCGCCAGCGCCGCCCGCGGGGTCGTCGAGACGTGGGGGCCGACGGCGACGATCGTCCCCGCCACGTCGCGCACCGCCGCGATCGTCTGCATGGGCACGCGCAGCTCGGGCGGCGCGCACCGCCAGAACAGGTAGCTCGGCGCGGTCGTCACCACCGTCATGTCCGGACGGAACGCCTCGAGCCGGCGGCGGATCCACGCGTCGCCCTCACCGAGGAGCTGCGCGTCCACGAGCTCGACCTCGTGGCCCTCGCACGCGAGCAGCGCGCGGGCGTAGCCGTGCTCGAGCGGCAGGTGCGGCTCGCGACAGCCGAAGTAGATGCTGCCGGCGAACGACCACGGCGGATTGACGAGCGCGATCCTCACTGGGCCGCCTCCACCGCGCCGAGGGCGCCCTTCGGCCGGCGCGCGCTCTCGCGCACCAGCCATTCGTGGAGGCGCTCGATCCCTCGCCGGGCCGGCGTGCCCGCCGACCATCCGGTGGCGCGCGCGAGCGCACGGGTGTCCGAGACGAAGTACCGCTGATCCGCGCGGCGCCAGCCTTCGAAGGCGAGCTGCGGTGGACGGCCGGCGAGCCCCTCGATGACCTCCACGAGCTCGAGGAGGCTGAGGGTGTTGTCCGGGCCCCCACCGACGTTGAAGGCACGGCCCGCGAGCCGTCCGATGCCGTCGCGAACGCGGAGGAAGGCGTCGAGCAGATCGTCGACGAAGAGGATGTCGCGCACCTGCTTGCCGTCGCCGTAGACCACGATCGGCTCGCCCCGGAGCGCACGGATGAGGAAGTGGGCGACCCAGCCCTGGTCCTCGTTTCCGAACTGCCGCGGCCCGTAGATGCAGCTCATGCGGAACACGACCGCGCGGAGCCCGTAGGTGTGCGCGAAGTCGAGGACGTACTGGTCCGCGGTCCCCTTGCTGCATCCGTAGGGAGAGTGGAACGAGAGCGGCCGCTCCTCCGAGATGCCGCGCCCGCGGAGCTCCTCGTCCTCCGGCTCGTAGCGCGAGCCCTGGAGGCGCAGGCGCACGTCGTCGAGCGCGCCGTACACCTTGTTCGTCGAGGTGTAGAGGATCGCCGGCGGCGCCGGCTCCGCGCGGATCGCCTCGAGCACGTTCAACGTCCCGCCTGCGTTCACGTCGAAGTCGTGGCGCGGGTCGACCAGGCTCGACGTCACCGCGACCTGCGCGGCTAGGTGAAAGACCTGATCGACACCGCGCACGGCTCCCTTCACCGCCACGGCATCGCGGACGTCACCGATGACCAGCTCGAACCGCGAGCGGTGACGTTCCTCGAGCCAGGCGACGTTCTTCTCGACGCCCTCGCGCGAGAGGTTGTCGAGGATCCGGACGCCCTCGCCGCGCTCGAGCAGGCGGTTCGCGAGGTTCGCACCGACGAAGCCGGCGCCGCCGGTGATCAGGGTCATGCCGCTCATAGCGTCAGCCCCCGCGCTTCGAGCTCCGCCTTCATCTCGGCGACGCGGTCCCTCGCCACGACGCCGGGCGTCTTCTTCAGGTACTCCACCAGCTCGGCGAGCCCATGGTCGAACGCGACCTTCGGCTCGTACCCGAGGACGCTCCGTGCGAGCGAGATGTCCGCGAAGCAATGGCGAACGTCGCCCATGCGGTAGCGGGCGGTCACCTCGGGCGCGAGCCGGGGCTTGCCCATCACCTCGGCCATCTTCCGCGCGACCTCGTTGATCGTCCGCGGCCGTCCGCTCCCCACGTTGAGCACCATGCCCGTCGCGGCCTCGGTCTCGAGCGCGAGGCGGCACGCCGTCGCGATGTCCTTCACGCTCACGAAGTCGCGCTGCTGGTCGCCGTCCTCGAAGACGAGCGGCGCGCGATCGTTGAGCAGCCGCGAGGCGAAGATCGCGAGCACCCCGGTGTACGGATTCGAGAGCGCCTGGCGCGTCCCGAACACGTTGAAGAAGCGCAATGCGACGGTCGGGATGTCGTACGCCCGACCGAGCATCAGGCACATGCGCTCCTGGTCGTACTTCGACAGCGCGTAGACCGACTCGAGCGTGACCGTCTTCGCCTCCGTCGTCGCGACCGGCGAAAGCGGACGCCCGCGCTCGTCGAGGACCTCCCATGCGGCACGGCGTAGCTGGGCGATCGATCGCCCTCGAGGCGCCTCGCGCACGCGGCCGTCGGCGTCGCGGAACAGACCCTCGCCGTAGACGCTCATGCTCGATGCGACGATCAGCCGCCGGACCTTGCGCGCGATGACCCGCTCCATCAGCACCGCGGTGCCGAGGTTGTTCACCGACGTGTACTGCGCGACGTCGTACATGCTCTGGCCGACGCCGACCGCGGCCGCGAAGTGGTAGACGGCGTCGATCCCGTCGAGGGCGGCGTCGACGGCGGCGGCGTCGCGCACGTCACCGACGATCAGCTCGACGTCGCGATGGAGATACGCCGGACGCCTCTGCCCTTCGCCGTGCACCTGCGGAACGAGATCGTCGAGCGCGCGAACGCGATGGCCGCGCTCGAGGAGCTCGTCGGCGAGGTGCGAGCCGATGAACCCCGCGCCGCCGGTGATCAGGACGTTCTTCATCGACATGACCCTCGCCTCCCGAGACTTTTTTGTGTCGGGACCGCGGCGTCTGCAGTGCACGTGCCGCGAGGATCCGTGGAGAACGTATTTACCTTCGCCGACGCGAGTTGGTTTCCGAGTGTGAACGCTCGTCGAGCCCGCGCCTGCGTGTCAGCACGCCCCGCGCGGGGCCGGCGCGCGTCGAATGCTCGCGCGATGCGCTCGACATCCGCGTTGAACCTCCGCTACGCGATCGCGTAATGCTCGGGCGTCGAACGCGATCGTCGCAGCGATCACGGACGTGCTGCAGCAAAGGTCACGCCGTCAGGCGGCGACGAGGCCACGCGTTTGTCGATCGACGAGCTGCGCGTAGTAGCCGCGCGCCGCCACGAGCTCGTCGTGCGTGCCGATCTCGACGATCCGGCCGCTCCGGAACACCGCGATCCGATCCGCCTCCGTCACCGTCGACAGGCGGTGGGCGATGACGAACGTCGTGCGCCCCTTGCGGAGGCGCGCGAGCGCTTCGCGGACGGCGTCCTCGCTCTCGGCGTCGAGCGCGCTCGTGGCCTCGTCGAGGATCAGGATCGGCGCGTCCTTCAAGAGCGCACGCGCGATCGCGATCCGCTGGCGCTCGCCTCCCGACAGCTTCGCTCCGCGCTCGCCGGCCTTCGTCGCGTATCCGTCGGGCAGGCGCAGGATGAAGTCGTGCGCATTCGCGGCACGCGCGGCCGCCTCGATCTCCTCGTCGCTCGCGCCCGGCCGGCCGAAGGCGATGTTGTCGCGGATGGTGTCGTCGAACAGCATGCCCTCCTGCAGGACGACGCCGATGCGGTGGCGCAGCGACCGCTGCTTGAACGAGCGGACGTCGTGGCCGTCGAGGAGCACGCGACCGCTCGTCGGATCGTACAGGCGCTGGAGCAGCGCCATCAGCGTCGTCTTGCCCGCGCCGCTCGCCCCCACGAGGGCCACCGTCTCGCCGGGCCTGACCTCGAGGTCGATCCCGCGCAGGATCGGCGCGCCCTCGCGGTACTCGAAGCCGACGTTCTCGAACGTGACGCGGCCCGCGACCACACCCAGCTCGCGCGCCTCCGGCGCGTCGCCGAGCGAGTCCTGCGCGTCGAGGATCGAGACGACGGCCTCGGCGGCGACCGCGCCCTTGCACAGGGTCTGGTACATGCCCGTGAGCGCCTGCACCGGCAGGAAGATGCCGGCGACGTAGCCGAGGAACGCGACCAGCGTACCGACGGTGATCTCGTGCTGGACGACGATGAACCCGCCGACGGTGATCGCGGCGATGCGCGCGAACGCCATCGCCGAGTTCTTCATCAGGTTCGTGCGCGCATCGGTGGAGATGCCCTTCACCACCACCGCGTTGGCCTCGGCCACGCCGCCGAGGAACCGGCGCTTCTCGTCCTCTTCGCGGACGAAGCTCTTCACCACCGCGATCGACGAGAGCACCTCGTTCAGCCGCGAGAAGAGCCGCGTCCATCGGTTCATGAGCTCGCGCTCGCGGGCGGTCTGCTCCTTCGACGCGCGGGCGCCGATGATCGCCGGAAGCGGCGCGAACGCGATCACCACGATCGCGAGGTGCCACTCGAGCTTCACCATCACGACCGCGGAGACCGCGAGGTACACGAGCGAGGGCACGAGGTGGGTCGCCACCTCCGAGAACGCCGTCATCGCGCCGGTGATGCCGCGCTCGACCTTCGTCATCGTCCCGCCGACGCCCTCCTCGCGGTGATGCGAGAGCGGCAGCGAGTGCAGCCGATCGATCGTCTCGCAGAGCAGGTCGAAGTTCGCCGCGATGCGGACGCGCCACACGAGCACGTCGAGCACGGACGCGAGCAGCTCGCGCACGAGCATCACGAGGACGAGCGACGCGAGGGGCAGCGCGACGTGCGCGAGGCTGCCCGCGCCGAACCCGTCGAACACCAGCTTGTAGAGCAGCGGCTCGAACGCGCAGAGCGACGCGGTCGTGAACGCGGTCAGGAAGACCAGCGCGAGCCTGGGGCTGTAGGGCCGGAAGAAGCGGGCGACCGCGCGAAGAGGTGAAGCCACGGCGCGGGACAGATTGCCACGCACCATCTACATACGTGGCGTTCTGTCCGCTCGAGCTTTCAGTAATATCCGATAGTTGCCGACGGTGTGGGCCGCCGCGCCGCAGAGCTTCAGAACGGGAGCTGCACGTCCTTCGGCTTCACCGCGGGCCCGCCGCCGGCCGGCGCGGCCTTCTCCTGATCGAGGATGACGAACTGCACGCGGCGGTTCCGCGCCTTGTTCGCCTCGGTGACGTTCGGCGCGAGCGGCTTGTCCTGGCCATAGCCCTTCGCGACGAGGCGATCGGCGCCGACGCCGTGCGCGGTCAGCCACGTGACGACCGAGTTCGCGCGGTCCTCGCTGAGGCGCATGTTCTTGTCCGGCGCGCCCGTGTTGTCGGTGTGGCCCTGGACCTCGACCTTGCGGATGCGCGGGTTCTTGATGAGGACGTCGGCGATCTCGTTGAGCAGGCCCGTCGACGCGGGGAGGATGACGGCCGAGTCGATCGCGAACTGGATCTGCTGCTTGATCACGATCTCCTTCGCGGCGACCGTGACGAGCGGGTTCTTCGGCTTCTTCTTCAGCCCGAGCTCGACGGTGTTGTCCTGACGGACCTTCACGTCGAGCTTCTCGGTCATCGCGAGATAGCCGTCGGCATCGACGGTGATCTGCGACTCGCCCGGCGTGACGAGCTCGAAGCGGAAGCCGCCCGTGCCGTCCGTCGTGCCGGTCAGCTCCTTCTTCGCCGCGTCGACCACCTTCACCGCGGCGCCGCCGACGGCCGCGCCCGAGTCGAGGTCCTTCACCTTGCCGACGATGCTGCCGACGCGCGGCAGCGCCTGGAGCGCGCAGTCGAGCTGCACGTCGCCGCCGGCCGCCGCGGGCGCCTGCGGAGGAGACATGGCAGGACGCGCGATCGTCGTCTGGCACGTCCCCGGCTTGTAGCCGTCGGCGCGGATCGCGAAGACGTACGGCCCCTCGGGCAGCTCGTGGGTGGTGAAGCGCCCGTCGGTGCCGGTGACGAGGGACGTCAGCTCCGGGTGGTTGTCGTAGGCGACGATCGCGCCCGCGATGCCCGTCGACTGTCCCTCCTCGTGGACGAAGCCGCGGATCTTGCGGCCCGCCTTCGCCAGGGTCGGCTTCTCGATCACCCGCTCCTTCACCACCGGCGGACGATCCTGCGTGTCGAACGCCCAGCCCGCGCCGAGGTAGAGCATCCACGGCGAGGTCGGCTTCATCTCCTCGATGAACGTGCCGACGCCGGTGACGCCGATGTCGAGCGCGGCGAGGAGGTTGAAGCCGCGCTTCCACGGATAGAACCGACCGCCGAGCGTGAGGCTGCTCGGCGCGATCGGATCGTTGAGGAGGCACTTGTCGTTCGAGACGTTGTTCGGCCGGCAGCGATAGTCCTGGCGGTTGACCGGGATCGCGATCTGGTACTCGAGGAACGGCCGCACCTTCTCGTCGGCCGCGAAGAGCTCGCCGCCGAGGTGGATGTCGAAGTGATCGACGCGGTTGATGTTGAGCCCGTAGCGCTCGATACGCGTGATCGACGTGCCGCGCGCCTTCTCCGTGTCGAGGACCACCTCGCCGGTGTTGTCGAGCACGTACGTCGCGTTCACGCTGAAGCGCAGCGGGACGCGCTTCTCCATCTCGCGGAGATCGGCGGTGGCGAGACCGCGGAACTTGAGGCTCGTGCCCGACCCGTCGAGTCCGACCGAGCCGGTGCCGTTGATCAGCCAGAGCTCGAACGCGCCGCCGGCGTGGAACACCTTCGACAGCCGGCCGTGCGCCTTCGCGCCGAGGGTGCTGTCGCCGAGCACCTGGAGGAGGCCCGGGCGGTTGGCCGGGTTCGAGTTCGCGAGCGCGCTCGTGGCGAGGTAGACGTCGAGCCACTTGATGACCTGCATCGAGAGCGTGAGGCGCCCGCCGATGTGATCCTCCGTGTCGTTGCGGATCTGGCCGCCCGCGCTCCGCGGATCGGGGCACGGGAACTCGCGCGAGCAGAGGAAGCCGGCGGAGAAATACTCGGTCGTGAAGCCGACGCGGAACTGACCGGGCGCGCCGCCCGCCGCGTGCTGCGTGTGGAGGAGGCCGACGCCGCCGGTGAGGGTGGCGGATTCGTTGAGCTGCCGCTCGCGCTCCTTCCACTCCTTCTCCGCGTCGCTCTCGGCGGGCATGGTGGATTCCTGAGGGGAGCCGGCTCCCCTCATTCTAAAACGGAAGCGCGCGGGAAGCGAAGACGCGTTCGCCCGCGGAAATGCGAGTGGAGATGCAGAGCCACTCCTTGGCT
>JBDHVD010000447.1:0-7589 GCA_039809525.1 Labilithrix sp.
GCGTCGGCGGCCGCGGTCGCGAGCGCGGAGAGCTCGCGGGCGCGCGCGATCGCCGACGAGAGCGGCGCGAACGCGCCGCGGCTGGCCTTCGCCAGCGCCTCGCCGAGCGCGTCCGACACGATCGCGTCCTGCGAGACGTCGCGCGGGAGGACGCCCTCGTTCGCGTCGACGACCACGAGGAGATCGAGCGCGTCGCCGGCGACGTCGGCGAGGCGCGCGATGCGCACCGCACCGGCGCGGCCCGCGCCCGGACGCGCCGCCGCGGCGTCGAGCACGCCGGTGAGCTCGAGGCGGAAGACGTCGGCGTCGATCTCGTGGTCGAGCGCGTTCGACGCATGCGCGACGTTCTCGTACGCATCGAGCGCCGCGACGAGCGACTCCCATGCGCGTGCGTCGCGGGCGATGGCCAACCGCTCCGCGCGCGGCACCCCCGAAGGCGCCTCGTCGCGCGCGAAGCTCTCGAGGCCGCCCCTGCCCGCGCGCGCGCCGATCCCGAGCGCGCTCCACAGCGCCCGCGCCGATCGGACGTGGTCGCCGCGCGTACGCGGCGCGTGCGCCGCCTCGAGGATCGCGACCACCGAGCGCGCGGCGGCGGCATCCTCCTCGGGCGCGGTCGCGACGAGCCGCGCCCCCGCGTCGGGCCCCGCGGCCATGCGCTTCGTCTCGAGCGCCTGCGCGACGCGGGCCACGGACTTCGCCGCCTCGCGCCGATCGCCGCCGACGATCGCCGCCGCCTCGACGAACCCCGATCGGAGCAAGCGCGCGACGGCGCGCCGATCGAGCGTGGCCGCCGCCTCGATCGCGAGCAGCGCCGCGGAGACCACCGGCGCCTCGGACGGCGACGTGCCGCGCGCCTCGTACGCGACGATCCCCGCGTCCTCGATCGCCCGGCGGATCGGCGCGAGCGTGCGCTCGTCGAGCGACGGCGCGGCGATCACCACGCGCTCGACCGCGGCGCCGTTCGCGAGCGCCTCGGCGATCACCGCGGTGACCGCGCGCGCCTGCGCGACCGGATCCTGCGCGCGGACCACCCGCACGCGGGCGATGCCTTCTGGCTTCGGCGGCGAACCCGCGAGATCGCCGAGCACCATGGGGATCGCCTCGGCCTCGGGCGCGCCGTCGAGGCCGCGCGCGAGGTCCTCGGCGAGCGTCTCGAGGGCGTCGCGCTCGCGCGATCCCTCGAGCGGACGGTCGAACGACGGCAGCACGACGCGCGCCCATCCGTTCGCGGACGCGAGCCGCTCGTCGAGCGCGCGCCACCACGCGAGATCGCCCTGGTCCCACGCGAGGAGCCAGCGCGCCTGCACGCGAGGGTCGCCGACGTGCGCCGCGACCGTCGCCGGCGACGTGCGCGTGATCGCGTCCGCCAGCGCACGTCCGAGCAAGCGGCCGTCCCGCGCCCCCATGCGCGCGAGCACGGCGTCGAGCGCACGCATGGCGACCGCGAGGGCGCGCGCGCGCGACGCGGTGACGCCGCCGGCCTTCGCGACGACCCGATCGAGGTCCTCGGCCGTCGCGCCCCGCGCCCGCACGACCGCGAGCGCCGCGTCGATCGACGCGACGAGGCGCACCCACGAGGCGCCCCCGCGACGGCGCAGCGGCGCGAGCACGGGGTCGGCCTTCTTCGCGCCGCCGAAGAGATCGAGCTGGCGGGTGGGCGACGCGGACGCGAACGCCTCCTCCGGCCACAGCGCCATCGCCAGCGCGAGCCGCGTCTCGCGCGGATCCGCGAAGCGGGCGTCGGGAAGGAGCGCCGCGACGAGCCTCGCCCGGAGCGAAGTGCGCGTCTCCGCGCGCGTCCCCTCGCGCGCCAGCCTCTCGACGTGACGCTCGCCGGGGACGACGACGAGCGTCAACGCGCGAGCCTCAGCGGGAGGCCGAGCGGCTCCTTCAGCGCCGTCGGATCGTAGAGATAGGCGTACGCGGCCTGCGTCGAGAGCACCCGCTTCACGTAGTTGCGCGTCTCGTCCCACGGGACGAGCTCGACGAACAGGTCCAGATCGTCGCTCGCGCGCGCGCGCATCCAGCGATCGACCGCGCCGGAGCCGCCGTTGTACGCCCCGATCGCGAGCGCGGGATGCCCGTGCTTCTGGCGGAGCTGCGCGAGCAGCTTCACGCCGAGCTCGACCGAGACCTCCGGCTTCTTGAGCGATGCCTCGTCCGCGCCGAGCGTCGTCCCCGCGGCCATCCACTTGGCCGTCGGCTCGATCAGCTGCATGAGGCCGATCGCGTTCGCGTGGCTCTTCACGTCGGCGATGAAGCTCGACTCCTCGCGCATGATCGCCCATGCGAGCGTCGTCGGGCAGCCGTACGCTCCGCACGAGCGGACGACGAGCGGCTCGAACGCGCGCGGGTACGCCACCTCCCACGGCACGCGCCACTTGCCCTCGGGGTAGTGCGGGAGGTGATCGCTCAGCTTGCCGCGGGCGAACGCGTGACCGAGCTCGGGCGCGCCCGCCTGGTTGTAGAGTGCACCGACCGTCCAGGTCACCTCGGGGTCCGCGCCCTCGCCCACCGCGTTCGCCGCCGCCATCTCGCGCTTCGCCGCGTCGATCTCGCCGACCTCGAGCAGGCGCACGCCGCGGACGAAGGCCGGCGCGTCGTACTCCGGGTGGGCACGCGAGGGGAACGCCCCGACCTTGTCACGCGCGGCCGCGTCGTCGAGCGTCTTCTTCGCCGCCGCGGCGTCGAGCGCGGCGAGCCGTCCGTACGACAGGAGCATGTAGAACGTGAGCGGGTGCGTCTCGACGATCTTCGCCCAGCGCGAACGCGCGCCGTCGACGTCGCCCGCGGCCGCCGCCACGCGCGCGCGGAAGTACTCGGCGCGTCCGGCCGTCGCCCAGTGTCGATCGTCGGGCGCGAGCTCGAGGATCTTGTCGAGGACCGGCTTGGCCGCCTCCCACTCGCCCTTCTGCATCTTCGCGAGCGCGACACGGAAGAGCGCCTCGGTGCGCATGTCGCCGTTCGGATAGGCATCCGGCAGCGTGCGAAGCATCTGCTCCGCCTTGTCCTCGTGTCCCTCGTCGGTCGACTGCGCGACGAGCAGCGCGCCGCGGAAGCGCGCGTCGTCGGCGAGGCGATGGGCGGGGAAGAGCTGCTCGATGCGCGCGAACCACTCGATCGCAGTCTTCGGCTCCTTGCCCGAGCGCGACTTCGCCCCCGAGTAGAGCGCGGTGGCCAGAGACTCGTCCTTCTCGCACGCGACGAGCGCGTCGTCCCAGGTCGTCGGCCGCGCCGGCTTCAGCTTGCCGGCCGCGTTCGCGCGCGTGATCGCCGCCTTGCAGTTCGACGGGTTCGGCGTGATCTTCGCCCCGAGCACCGCGCTCGCCGCGTCGAACGCCTTCTGCGGCTCGCCGTTGTCGAGCCAGGCCTGCGCCTGCTTCGCGCGCTCCTGATCGGTGAGCGCGTCGACGAACGACGCGTCCTTCGCCTTCAGCAGCGCGACGACGCGCTGGCGCGTGGCCGTCGCGCCCGACGAGTCGGCGAGCTTCGGCGCCTCGACCACCACCTTCGTCGCGAGGTCGTAGGCCTCGCGCAGCCGGTCGGGCCCGTCGACACCGTCCGCGAGCGCGTTCGCGATGCGCAGCGTGGTGTCCACCCAGCGCGCGCCGTAGGGGTTCGCCGCGAGCCACTGGCGCCAGATCGGCAGCGCCCCCGCGCGATCGCCCTTCGAGGCGAGCGCATCGCTCACGACGAGCTTCGCCTCGTCCTTCAGCGCGATCTCGTCGCCCACCGCCCGCGCCTTCGCGAGCGCCTCCTCGCCGCGGCTCGCCCGACCGAGCGCCTGCGCGCCGCGAAGCCTCGCGTACGTCGAGAGCGGACACGCCGCGTCCTCCGCCTTCTCGAACGCCGCGGCCGCCTCGACGTCGAGCTTCGCCGCGCTCGCGAGGCGTCCCTCGACGTAGTCCCACGAGCACGCCTCGGGCTTCGAGAGATCCGCGGGACGCGCCTCGCGAAGCGCCTTCAGCGCCGCCGGGTAGTCCTTCGCGCGCTCGAATCCGCGCGCAGCGGCGAGGCGGGGATCGTCGAGCAGCGCGCGCACCTCGGGCCGCCCGTTCGCGTTCTTCGCGATCGCGCCCGCCTTCATGTCGGGGGCCTGGGTCGTCGCGATCGACGGCGCGACGTTGGAGCCGCTCGGACATCCGGTCGTCGATGCGGCGAGCACGAGCGCGAGCAGGGCAGTCTTCTTCATCGGTCCTTGCGCCCTCCGCCCCAGGCCTCCTCGGCGGCCTCTTCTTCGCGAGCCTCCCGCGCGCGCCGCTGGGCATCGCGGAACCGCGCCTCGTCCTTCGCGACCACGTCGTGGTCCGCCTTCTTCTGCGCGAGGTCCGTGCGCGCGCTCTCCTCCGCCGAACGCGCCGAGCCGGCCTGCTCCGCGGCGCGCCGCTCGGCCGCCGCGAGCTCGTCGATCGTCCGTTGCTCGGCGTGCTCCCATGCCTGCGCGCGCGCCAGATCGACGGCGCGGAGCTCGCCCTGCACGAGGAGCGCCGCCTCCGCCGCCCGCACCTGCGCGGCGCGCGCTTCTTCCTCGCGGCGAGCGGCCTCGGCGCGCGCCTTCGCCGCCTCGGCGGCCTCGCGTGCCCGCACCGCGTCACCGAGCTCCGCCGTTGCGTTCTCGACGCGTCGTTCGCGGTGCTCGAGCAGCGGCTCGAGCGGATACTTCGGGGGCCGCGCCATCAGCGGTGGAGAGTCTAACGCGGGAAGGCTCGCCATAGAACGAGAACGCGCCTCGCGCGGGCCACGTTCCGGGGACGATTGCCCCGCGCGCTCCGTGTCCTATCGTTACAGACGATGCGCGCATCGTTCGCCGACCCGCAGGGCCCGATGACGTGGCGCGTCCTGCCCTACCTCGGCGCGGTCTCGGCCTTCTGCATCGCGGTGTTCGGGCTCGAGGGAGCGGCCTCCTGGATCCTCGGCGTGCTCGCGCTGTCGGTGTTCAACCTGCTCGGCGTGATCTCGTTCCGGCAGCGCAAGGCGCGCGACGTCGAGGTCCTCACCCGCCCCGGATCGATCGAGATCAAGCAGGCGGGCACGCGCAACCAGCACATCCATACGAAGGACATCACCGGCGCGACGACGGCGCGCACGTCGGACGGCGTGCTGCTGACGCTCGCGCATGCGAAGCGCGATCAGCCGGTCACCCTTCGCGTGGCGAACGACGCCGAGGCCGGACAGATCCGCCAGGCGCTCGGGATCGGCCACGGCGGCTTCGGCATCGTCGGCTGGCGCTCGCAGCCGACGGACGGGCGCAAATCGGCCGTCGTCGGCCGGATCTTCGCCGCGGCGGTCGGGCTGTTCTGCATCTCGCTCGCGCTGCTCGGCGCCGACGAGGCCGCGGCGATCTTCGGCGCCATCTTCGGCGTGTTCGCCGGCGTCGGCATGCTCATCGGGATCGCCGACCTGATGGGGCGCCCCAACGATCCGTCGATCGTGATGACGAGCGAGGGCTTGCGCCTGCGCACCGTCCGCGGGTGGTTCGCCCTCCCGTACGACGCGGTGCTGGGCGTCGACGAGCACAAGCGAGGCGTCGTGTTCACCGTGCCTCCGCCGTACGGGACCGTGGGCGTCGAGTGCTCGGGCCCGACCTACGGCGGCGTCACCGCGCACGACCGCGAGGTCCTGGTCGCGCAGATCCAGTCGGCCAGCCAGCGCGCGCGCGGCCTCGGGCCGCAGAAGGTCGACGTCTCCGAGCGCCTCGACGTGCTCCGGCGCAACGGCGAGAGCCCGCGCGACTGGCTGACGCGTCTCGACATGCAGGGCCGCCTCCTCACGACGGCGCCGGGCTATCGCGGCAACACGCTCGACAGCGAGGACCTGTGGGCGATCCTCGAGGACCCCGAGGCCGATGCCGAGCTCCGCGCGGCCGCCGCGCGGGTGCTCCGGCACTCGCCGCACACCGATGCCCGCCCGCGGATCGACGCGGCGGTTGCCGCGGTGCGCGACGAGGCCACGACCCGGCGCTTCCGGGTCGCGATCAGCGACGACGTCGAAGCGGCGTCGCAGGAGCTCCTCTTGCTCGAGGCCGACGAGCAGGCACGCCGGTACGCGGGCGCGATCGGCCGCCGGCGCTGATCACTTCTCCTTGCCGTCGCGCGGCGCGACGATGACGTAGCGCGAGGTCTCGGGCCGCCGGAGCGCCCTCGAGTCGAACCGCGGGAGCACGCCCGTCGCCTTCACGTTCACCACCGCCACCGCCCGCTCGAACGCCGCCGCCATCTCTCGCGCGCTCTCGAAGCGATCCTCGGGACGGCGCGCGAGCGCCCGCTCCATCCACGCGTCGACCTCGGGCGGGATGCGCGCGTCGAACGCGTGCAGGCTCTTCGGCGTCGTCGTCGCGTGCGCGAGCACGAGCTGCCCGACGTTGCCGCCCCGGAACGGCGTCGCGCCGGAGAGCGCCTGGTAGGCCACGACACCGACGGCGAACAGATCGCTCTGCACGGACGGCGCGCGCTCTCCCAGCACGACCTCGGGCGCCAGGTAATCGATCGTGCCGACCATCGGTCCGTCGCGATCGACCGATCCGACGAGCTCGGCGACGCCGAAGTCGACCACCTTGAGCAGCATGCGCCCGTCGGAGCTGGTGACGAACAGGTTCTCCGGCTTGATGTCGCGGTGGAGCACGCCGATCGCGTGCGCGCGCGTGAGGGCACGGCACGTGTGGACGACGGCGGTGCGCGCGCCCTCGAGCGCCAGGCGTCCGTTCGGGCCGATCCGCGCTCCGAGGTCCTGTCCTTCGAGCCGCTCGTAGGCGATGTACGGCGCGCCCTCCGCGGTCGCACCGCGGGCGAGGACGCGGACGATGTGCGGGCTCAGCATGCGCTCGGAGAGATCGGCCTCGCGGACGAACCGCTCGATCATCGCCTTCGTCGCGGCGAGGTTCGGACGGAGGATCTTCAGCGCGACGTCGATGTCGCGCCGCTCGTCGTGCGCGAGCCATACCGCGCCGGCCGCGCCCTCTCCGAGCACGCGCGCGAGACGATAACGGTCGTCGACGAGATCGCCGCCCCCCAGCACGACCTCATGCTACGCATCGCCCCCGGCCGCCGTCGATTGGACGCCCGAGTGACCACCGTGGCCTTCGACGTGCCCTCTTCGTCCGCACACATCGGAGGGGACGAGCGAGCCGTCGCACTCGACGAACGCGACGACCTCGCGACGGCGCCGTCAGACCGGAGCGAGCGGGATCCCGAGCGCCCGTGAAACGGCGTCGTCGATCGTGCGAAAACTCTGGAGTCCCCCTTCACCGACGGGAGCGATCGGACCGACGAGGACGTGATTGTCGTCGTCGAGAGAGCGATGCCCGAGAGAGTCGTAGAAGCAGTGTTGCGGGAGTACGTCCTCGTCCGTGAGCTCGGCGTATCCACACGGCTCGAAGTACCCCATCGTTCACGGACGCAGATTCGTGAGCATCGGGGGGATCAGGAGGTGCTTCGGAGAAACTCCCGCCGGCACCTCCTTCCGCTCGCTGCGAGCTCGATACAGGTAGACGAGGATGCACCCCGTCATGGGCCCCAGCTTCGCAGTCGTCGAAATCACTCGGCCCGCACCGAGCTCGTTCAGCCCGCCGCCCACTCCTGGAGGGAGCGCAC
>JBDHVD010000448.1:0-7525 GCA_039809525.1 Labilithrix sp.
CCCTCGTTCGAGTCGGGCACCTACGCTCGCAGCCAACCGCCACGTTAATCACGGGCATGGGCCGTGCAACGCCCAGGAGCAGTCGATTTCCGTCTCGCCGCCGGCCACGATACGCTCGAGCCGTGAGCCACGGCGCCCCCGAGAAAGAGCCCGACGGACGGACGTTCGACGCGGAAGGCCGCCTGCGGTCGCGCTCGCTTCGCGCGCCGGAGACGATCGACGGTATCCCATGCGCGCCCGCGAAGCCCGTCACCTTCCATGCGAACGGACGCGTCGAGAGCGCGGAGCTCGCCGGACCGTTCGCGAGCCCGCACGGGATCCTCCCGCGCGGATCGTTCGTCGAGCTCGACGACGCGCGCCGGATCGTGCGTGTGACGCTCTCGGAGCCGGCGACGCTCGCGACGAAGAACTTCGCCGCCGGCGTGGCCATCGCGTTCCCGCAGGACGGACCGCCGCGTATCGAGTGAGCCTCCGCGAAAACGTTTCGCGGGCGTGACGTGACCCTGCGTGGTTCGATGAACCATGCGCCGGGCCCTCGCGCTGTTGCTCCTCGCTGCGTGCGAACCGTCTTCCGCGTCGAGCGATCCGACGCCCGCGGCGTCCTCGTCGCCGCCCGCGACCCCGCCGCCCGCGCGGGTCGACGCGGGGACGCCGCACACCCCGAGCGCGCAGCTCCGTCGCTGCGCCGAGGCGCGGGGCGAGCCGTCGTCGATCGTCGATGCGCTCGCCCGTTACGGCGCGCTGCCTCTGCCCGCCGACGGGCCGTGTATCGTCGCAACGCTGCCGCGACCGCTCGCCGTCGTCGCGACGATCGGGGTGACGAGCGCTCAGCCCGCATCGGGGCGGGCGAGCCCGCGCCTCTTCTTCTTGCTCCCCAAGCTCGTGATCAGCGCCGTCCCCGAGGGCGACGGGAGCCAGGTGCTCGAGTTCGGCGAGTGGGTGACCGCGACCCGCACGATCAAGGGCGAGATCGGTCTGCCGGTCACCGCGCCCCTCGCGGCGGACGCGGCGTTCGAGCGCGTCCTGAAAGGGACCGACCGAACGATGTGCGGCATCTGCCATCGCGAGGAGGAGCGCCACCCGACGCTCGCGAACGCGTTCGTCTCGGCCGCCTACGAACCGGAGCCGGGGACGTTCGTGACGGTCGCCGAGCTCGAGGCGCTCCACGAGACGTGCGCGCGCGAGCATGATCCGAGCGACCGCTGCGCGATGCTCCACGCCGTCTTCGACTTCGGCGCGGTGACCCAGGGAGCGTTCGCCCCCGAGGTCGAGACGTTCAACGGCCGCTGACCGCTAGATGTCGAGGTTGCGGACGTTCAGCGCGTTCTGCTCGATGAAGTCGCGGCGCGGCTCGACCTGATCGCCCATGAGGATGGTGAAGATCTGGTCGGTCTGCACGGCGTCGTCGAGGCGGACCTGGAGCATCACGCGCGCGTTCGGATCGAGCGTCGTCTCCCAGAGCTGCTCCGGGTTCATCTCGCCGAGACCCTTGTAGCGCTGGAGGTTCCAGCCCTTGCGTCCGCGCGACTCGATGTGGTCCCACAGCGCGTCGGCGTCCTCGAGCTCGATCTCCTTCGCGTCGGCCTGCGCGTCCTCGCCGCCCTTGACGATCTTGGCGAAGTACGGCGCCGGGCCGATCGAGCGGACGTCCTGCTCGATCGAGTAGAGCTCCTCGTACTCGGGCGATTCGACGAGCGCCCAGTCGATGTTCGCGTCGCGCGCCGCCGAGCCCGCACGGGGGCGGATCTCGATCGAGGCGGCGCCGTGCTCCGTCTCCCAGCCCACGTTGATCGTGAGCGGGAAGATGTCCGGATACTTCTTCTCGAGACGCGCGCGGATCGCGGGGATCGCGCCCTCGACCTTCGCGCGATCGCGGAGCTCGTTCTTGCCGATGCCGCTCGCGCCGAGGACCGCCGCGACGAGGCGGGCGTCGGCGCGACGATCGATCTTCGCCAGCGCCTTGCGGAACATGCGCAGGCGCTCCGAGAGACGGAGCAGCGGCTCGCCCGTGAGCGTCGGTCCCTTGGACGCGCGCACGGCGAGACCGTCGACGCCCTGCTCGAGGAAGAAGCGATCGAGCGCGCCCTGATCCTTCATGTAGAGGCTCTTCTTGCCCTTCCACACGCGATAGAGCGGCGGCTGGGCGATGTAGAGGTAGCCCTTCTCGAGGATCTCCGGCATCTGCCGGTAGAAGAACGTGAGCAGCAGCGTGCGGATGTGACTGCCGTCGACGTCGGCGTCGGTCATCAGCACGATCTGGTGGTAGCGGAGCTTCTCGATGTCGAAGCTGCCGCCCTGCTCCGGATTGCCGATGCCGCAGCCGAGCGCGGTGATCAGCGTGCCGATCTCCGCCGACGAGAGCATCTTGTCGAGACGCGCGCGCTCGACGTTCAAGATCTTCCCCTTCAAGGGGAGGATCGCCTGGAACTTCCGGTCGCGCCCCTGCTTGGCGGAGCCGCCGGCGGAGTCTCCCTCGACGATGTACAGCTCGCTGAGCTGCGGATCGCGCGACTGGCAGTCCGCGAGCTTGCCGGAGAGCGACGTGTAGTCCATCGCGCCCTTGCGCACGACCTCGCGCGCCTTGCGGGCCGCCTCGCGCGCCTTCGCCGCGAGGATCGCCTTCTCGACGATCTTGCGCGCGGTCGACGGGTTCTCCTCGAAGAACTGACCGAGCTTGTCGACCACGACGTTCTCCACGACCGTCTTCGCCTCGCTCGTGACGAGCTTGTCCTTCGTCTGCGACGAGAACGAGGGGTCGGGGAGCTTCACGCTGATGACGGCGGTGAGGCCTTCGCGGATGTCCTCGCCGGAGAGGCCGTTCTTCACCTCTTTGAAGAGGTTCGCCTGCGTGCCGTAGTTGTTGAACACGCGGGTGAGGGCGCCCTTGAAGCCCGTGAGGTGCGTGCCGCCGTCCTTGTTGTGGATGTTGTTCGTGTACGGGAAGATCTGCTCCGCGTACGTCGAGTTCCACTGGAGCGCGACCTCGACGACGATGTTCGTGCCGCCGGCTTCGGGCGCGACCTCGGCGATGATGTGCACGACCTTGTCGTGGACCGGCTCCTTCGTCTTGTTGAGGTGCTCGACGAACTCGCGGATCCCGCCCTGGTACTCGAACGTCTCCTTCCGCCCCTCGCCGCGCTCGTCGGTGAGCGTGATGACGAAGCCCGCGTTGAGGAACGAGAGCTCGCGCAGGCGGCTCGCGAGGATGTCGTAGCTGTACTCGGTGACGGTGAAGATCTGCGGGTCGGGCTTGAAGGTCACCTTCGTGCCGGTGCGGTCGGTCTCGCCGATCACCGCGATGGGCCCGACGGGGACGCCGCGACGGTACTCCTGGTAGTGGACGTGGCCGTCGCGCTTGATCTCGAGCTTGAGCCACTCGCTCACGGCGTTGACCGCGCTGACGCCGACGCCGTGGAGGCCGGCCGAGACCTTGTAGCTCGAGTGGTCGAACTTCCCGCCCGCGTGGAGGACGGTCATGACGACCTCCGCGGCGCTCACGTCCTTGCCGAGCTTCTTCGACATCTCGGCGTGCATCTCGACCGGGATCCCGCGACCGTTGTCGTCGACCGAGATCGAGCCGTCGAAGTGGATGGTCACGTCCATCTTCGAGCAGAACCCGCCGAGGTGCTCGTCGACCGCGTTGTCGACGACCTCCCATACGAGATGGTGCAGACCGGAGCCGTCGTGCACGTCACCGATGTACATGCCGGGCCGCTTGCGGACGGCTTCGAGGCCTTCGAGGACGGTGATGCTCTCGCTCCCGTAGTTCGACGGGGGCTGCTCGGACGGACGCGGAACGGTGACGTCGGTGGACATTGCTCGATTGATTCCCGGGTTTGACGGGGCGAGGAACCAGGATTGATTCCGAGGCCGGAAAAAGGCCGCTTCCGGGGGATGTGGGAGTCTACGTCACGGGCCTCGATCCCGCAAGCTCAAACCGTGCCACTTCCCGCCAAGTTTCGCATACTTACGCATCGACCAACGGGCTCGTCCGCGGCGCGGGATCTCCCCTCGTCGAGCCCCCTCCGAGAGGGCCGATTTCGCCCCCGGATCAGCGCAGGATTCCGCGCTCGATCACGAAGTCCCTGCGCGCCGTCCCGTCGTCCCCCGTGTCGATGAGCTCCGGGCGGGTCGTCGTCAGGAACACCTGGCCGCGCTGCTCGCGAAGGAAGGCGAAGAGCGCGGCGGTCCGGGCGCGATCGAGCTCGCTCGAGACGTCGTCGAGCAGCAAGATCGGTCGAACGCCGCGCGCTCCGCCGACCGCGTCGATCTCCGCAGACTTGAGGGAGAGGGTCACCGCGCGGTGCTGCCCCTGCGACGCGACCCCGCGCACCGGACGCCCGTCGATCGCGAGCGCGAGCTCGTCGCGGTGCGGCCCGAGGCTCGCGCTCCCGCGACGGAGATCCGCCGGACGCTTGGCCGCCAGCGCGCCGCGGAAGGCATCCTCGTCACGCGGCGCCGACGGCGCATAGGTGACGTCGAGCACGAGCCCCGGCGCGGCGATGCGCGCGAACGCGGCGCGCGCATGCGCCGACAGGAGCTCGGCCGCGCGCGCGCGATGGTCCATCACCGCGAGGCCGTGACGCGCGCACAGCGCCTCCCACTCGCCGAGGTCCGACGCGTTCACCCCTCGCGTCTCGAGCGCGCGCTGCCGCTCCTTCACCGCACGCCCGTAGCTCTCGAGATCGAGCATCGACTGCGGAGAGAGATAGAGCGCGGTCCGGTCGAGGAGCCGACGGCGCTCCGAGCTCGAGCCCATCGACAGCGAGATCTCGCCCGGATGGAACACGACCACCGGCGTGCGAACGGCGTACGCGGCGAGCGACGGAGGCCGCTTGTCGTCGATGCGGACCAGCCGTGCGCCCGGCTTCAGGCCGACCGATTGCACGCGCGCGTCCTCGTCCTCGCGCACCGTCGCGCGCACGCTCGCGAGCTCGGCGCCGAAGCCGACCAGCTCGTTCATCTTTGCGGTGCGGAAGCTCTTCGACGTCGCGACGACGTAGAGCGCCTCGAGCAGGTTCGTCTTTCCCTGGCCGTTGTCGCCCGAGACCACGTTGAAGCGGGGTCCCAGCTCGACGTCCGCCCGCGCGATGTTGCGGAACGAGCGGACCTGGATGCTCTCGATGGCGAGAGGGCGGAGCAAAGCCCGATCAGATCCGCATCGGCATGATCACGGCGAGGAACTGACGCTCCGACGTCGTGGTCGCGCCGGCGGGGCGGAGCACCGCGGGGTCGAGCTCCCCGGAGAGGCCGATCGCGACCTCCTCGTCGGTGATCGCCGCGAGCACGTCGAGGAAGTACTTCGCGTTGAACCCGATGCTCATGTTCGGGCCCGCGTACTCGACGGGGATCTCGTCGAAGCCGTCGCCGCTCTCGGGCGACTCGCTGGTGATGCGCATCGAGCCCTTCGTGAGCGAGAGCTTCACGCCGCCCGTGCGCTCGCTGGCCGCGACCGAGACCGCACGCAGCGCGTCGGCGAAGGCCGTGCGCGGCGCGCGAACGACCTTGTCGCTCGCCTGCGGGATGACCTGCGAGTACGGCGGGAACTGCGCGTCGACGAGCTTCACGCTGAACGTCGTGCCTGCGCCCTGGAAGAACGCGCTCGACCCGCTCTGCGTGATGAGCAGCTCCGGCTTCTTCTCGCCGCCGGAGCCCTCGGCGATCATCTCGTCGCACAGCCGGCGGAGCTCCTGGATCGCCTTGAGCGGGATCAGCATCGTCGCCGACGCCTGACGGCCCGAGACCTTCACGTCGACCTTCGACAGGCGGTGACCGTCGGTGGTGACCATCCGGACGACGTCGCCGTCCCACTCGAACAGCGCGGAGTTGAGGTGCGCGCGCGTCTCGTCCGTCGAGATCGAGAAATGCGTCTTCTGGATGAGCTCCGAGAGGACGTCCACGTCGAGCGCCAGGGTCGGCGAGCCCTCGGCCGGCTGCGGGAGCGGGGGGAAGTCGTCGCCCGGCATGCCGCGGAGCGTGTACCGGCGCGCGCTGCCCGACGCCTTCAGCGTCGTCGTCGCGTTGTCCTGCGTGGCGATGACCACGGGACCGTCGGGCATCATCTTCACGCGCTCGAAGAGGTCCTTCGCCGACACCGCGACGCTGCCCGGCTTGCCGACCTCGGCGGGGATGCGCCCGAGGAGCGAGAGATACAGGTCCGTCGCCGCCAGACGCAGCGCGTTCGGACCTTCCACGGCGAGGAGCACGTTCGCGAGCACCGGCATGGTGCTCTTGCGCTCGGCGACGCCCTGCATCCGGGCGACAAGCTTGAGCAAATCCTTCTTCGCGACCGTGAGCTCCATGTCCTCGTATTCCTCGCGGCGAGACGTCTCACGTGCCCGGATCCTGGAGTGCCGTCAAGGGGCACCGGTCTCCAATCGGAAGGATCCCGGCGAGCTAGGCGAGCCTCCCGGGTTCTCCCGGACGCGTCTCTTATGGAAGAGATGAATTAAATAGATCGGTCGTCGTATTAGGGGCTGTGGGTTCCGGGGATAACCCGAAAACGGCAACTATCCCCGGGACTTGCAGTCCGCGCCGCGGTGGATTGGGGGCGGGGGAATCTCCTGTCGGCCCGTGGATGTGATTGTCCCACGTGGTCCCCACAGTCCTCCACAGGGCGTTCCCCCAGGCCCTTCCGGCACGTTGCCCACAGGGCCCGGACGGGGAGGTCAGGCGGCGCGCTTCTTCCGGCCGGAGCCCTTCGGCTTCGTCTCGCCCTCGAGGGTCCGCGCGATCTCGTCGACGAGCTCGCGCCGGGCGCGCTCGTACGTCTTCGGGCCGATGTCGCCCGCGGCGTGGGCACGCTCGAGCGCCTCGAGATCGGCGAGGAGCCGCGCGCGTTCCTTCTTGCGGTCCGGCGGCGCCGGCTTCTTCGCGCCGAGCACGATCCCGAACGCGAGCCCGCCCGCGGCGAGGAGGGTCGCGATCCAGCGGCCGGGGCCCGTCGTGGGCAGGCCGCGGACGGCGACGGAGATCGACCGCATCGCCTTGTCCTCGCGCTTGAGCTGCAGCTCGGTGATGAGCACGCGCTGGCCGCCCTGGTCGGCCTGGGGCTGGGGGGCGGGGAAGCCCGGGACGTCGAGCGTCATGTCGCGCGAAGCGGGCGCCATCACGCGCGCCGCGGCCATGTGCGGGGGCATCCCGACGTCGAAGTGGACCTCGGATTCGCCCGAGTACGGGAGCTGCCAGCGGAACTCCACGACGTGCTGCCCCGGCGCGAACGTGCCTCTCAGCTTCGCGCCCTTGCCCGGGACCGCGTCGATGCCGACGTCGGTCATGCCCTGCTGCGAGGTGAACGCGGTGAACTTCGGCGGCAGCGGCACGACGAGGTCGTTCGGCACCCAGGCGGTCTTGCCGAAGTTGTAGACCTTGAACGCCTGCTGGATCTGGACGCGATCGTCCTTCACCTCGGTGTAGAGGATCGCCTGCGCGACCACGAGCGTCTGCTCGATGTCGCTCACGACGGGGTACACGTGCAGCACCGCGCGCGTGCCGGACTTCGCGCCGAGCTGGAACGGCGGGGCGG
>JBDHVD010000449.1:0-7519 GCA_039809525.1 Labilithrix sp.
TACATCGACAAGGTGATCACCCCGATCGTCGCGGTGACCGAGGACGCGCTCCGCGAGACGTACCGCACGGTGCTCCATCCGTTCCGTTCGCTGAAGTTCGACGATGCGCGTACCAAGCTCCGCCAGTGGCTCGTCGTCGAGCGCATGCGCTCCGCGGAGCTCGAGTTCCTCCAGGGCGCGCGGGCCCGCATCCGCGTCAGCTCGCTGACGACGGGCATGAACCGATGAGCGGCCACGCGGACAGCAAGAAGGTCGTCGTCGCCGCGCTGCTCGGCAACCTGGCGATCGCGGCGTGCAAGTTCGGCGCGGCCTTCCTCTCGGGATCGACCGCGACGCTCGCCGAGGCGGTGCACTCGCTCGCCGACACCGGCAACCAGGGGCTGCTCCTCGTCGGCATCGCGCTCGCGGCCAAGCCGCCGGACGAGCAGTTTCCCTTCGGACGCTCGGGCGAGAAGTACTTCTGGCCGTTCGTCGTCGCGCTGATGCTCTTCTCCGTCGGCGGCGCGTTCGCCGTCTACGACGGCATCCACCACATCCTCCACCCGGCGTCGGAGCACGGCTCGAAGTGGTGGAGCTACGGGGTGCTCGGCGTGTCGATCGCGTTCGAGCTCATGAGCTTCAAGGTGGCCTTCGGCGAGTTCAAGGTGCTCGCGAAGGGCAAGCCGATCCTCCGAGCGCTCAAGGAGGCGCGCGATCCGACGATCCCGCTCGTCCTCGCCGAGGACACCACCGCGCTCGTCGGGCTCGTGATCGCGTTCGTCGCCGTCCTCACGAGCCACCTCACGGGCATCCCCTGGATCGACCCGCTCGGCAGCGTGCTCATCGGCCTGCTCCTCGCGGTCGTGGCGATCGCGCTCGCGCGCATCACGCACTCGCTGCTCATCGGGGCGAGCGCGGACCCGGAGGAGGAGGGCCAGGCGCTCGCGATCGCCGAGACGGTCGACGGCGTCGACCGCGTCACCCAGCTCCTCACGTTTCACGTCGGTCCGGACGTGGCCATCCTCTCGATGAAGATCGGCTTCCGCAAGGGGATGAGCGTCGAGGAGGTCGAGGACACGATCAACGAGATCGAGCGCCGGATCCGCGCCGAGATGACCACCATGCGGAAGATCTTCATCGAGGTCGATGCGCACGGGGACGGTCGCGGCCTCGAGCGCGCGCGCAAGGCGTGGGCGAAGAAGCAGGCGGAGGAGAAGGAGAAGTTCGGGGCGGCGGGGGAGGCGGAGACCGAGGCGGCGCAATGACGAGCCCGGCGCGCTGGGCCGCGCTGCTCGTCGCGCTCGCCGTGCTCGCCACGTTCCTCCCCGCGCGCACCGCGGAGAAGCCGAAGAAGGCCGAGCCGCGCGCGCGCATCGGGCTGGTCTTCGACGTCGGCGGCCGCGGCGACAAGAGCTTCAACGACGCGGCGTTCATCGGCGTCTCGCGCGCGGAGGACGAGCTCGGCGTCGAGGCGAGCTACCTCGAGCCTGCGAGCACGGAGGACCGCGAGGCCGCGCTCCGCCTGTTCGCCGCGCGCGGCTTCGATCTGGTGATCGGCGTCGGGTTCATCTTCTCGAGCGACATCGACGCGGTCGCGCGCGCGTACCCGAACGTGAAGTTCGCAGGCGTCGACTACGCGCCCGGCCCGGACGGGATCCCGCCGAACGTGGCGGCGCTGGCGTTCCGCGAAGAGGAGGGCTCGTTCCTCGTCGGCGCGGTCGCGGGGCTGATGACGAAGACCGGCCACGTCGGGTTCGTCGGCGGCATGAGCGGACCGCTGATCCTCAAGTTCGACGCCGGCTACCGCGCCGGGGTGCTCGCCACGTGCCCGACGTGCACGTACCACGCGGGCTACGCCGGGACGACGCCGGACGCGTTCCGCGATCCGGCCAAGGGCAAGGCGCTCGCGAACGCGCAGATCGGCCGGCGAACGGACGTCATCTACCACGCGTCCGGTGCGACCGGTCACGGCGTCTTCGAAGCGGCGAAGGACGCACGCGTGCTCGCGATCGGCGTCGATGCCGATCAGTACGACGAGATGCCCGGTACCGTGGTGACGAGCATGGTGAAGCGCGCCGACGTCGCCGTGTTCGAGACCGTGCGCGAGGTCGTCGAGGGCCGCTTCGCCGGCGGGATGCGCGTGTTCGGCCTGAAGGAGAAGGGCATCGACTACGTGCACGAGGGGCCGCATGCCGCGGCGATCCCCGAGGGCGTGAAGGCGAAGGTCGAGGAGCTCCGCGCCGCGATCATCGAGGGGCGCATCGCGGTGCCGAGCCGCTGACCTCGACGGGCGTTTTTCCCTCGTCTAGCTTACCGCGCATGGCATTCGTCCACGGCGGTCGCCTCGTCGCGCAGGCGCTCAAGCGTCACGGCACCACGCACCTCTTCACCCTCTGCGGAGGGCACATCCAGGCGATCTACGACGGCTGCCTCGACGAGGACATCCGCGTCGTCGACGTGCGCCACGAGCAGACCGCGGGGCACGCCGCCGACGGCTACGCGCGCGTCACCGGCCGCCCGGGCGTGTGCGCGGTGACCGCCGGGCCGGGCGTCACCGACGTGGTCACCGCGGTGGCGAACGCGCAGCGTGCGCAGATCCCGATGGTGGTCATCGGCGGCGCGGGGCCGAAGCTGCTCTGCGACATGGGCTCGCTCCAGGACATGGACCACGTGACGCTCATGCGTCCGATCACCAAGTGGAGCGTGCAGGTCCCGGAGACCCGGCGCATCGGCGAGTACATCGACGCGGCGTTCCGCGTGGCGCAGTCGAACGTGCCCGGCCCGGTCTTCCTCGAGATGCCGCTCGATCTCCTGATGAACGTGGGCGACGACGCGGACCTGCCGGCCACGCAGCCGCTCGCCGAGCCTCCGCGCGCCGGCGCCGATCCGCGCGCGATCGCGAAGGCGGCCGAGCTCCTCCGCGGCGCGAAGCGTCCGTGCTTCCTCGTCGGCTCGCAGATCCGCTGGTCGCCGTACCGCGAGAAGCTCGCCGCGACGCTCGAGAAGCTCGGCGCGCCCGTGTTCCTCAACGGCATGGCGCGCGGCGGCCTCCCGCATGCGCATCCGCTGCTGTTCTCGCGCTCGCGCCGCTTCGCGCTCTCGCAGGCCGACCTCGTGTTCGTCCTCGGCACGCCGTTCGACTTCCGCGTCGATTACGGCCGCACGCCGACGTGGGCGCCGGACGCGAAGATCGTGCAGATCGACCTCGACGGCGCGGAGCTCGGGCGCAACCGCAAGATCGACGTCGCGGTCCACGGCGACTCCGGGCTCGCGCTCGACGCGCTCGCGAAGGAGCTCGGCGGCGCGACGCTCGATTTCTCCGCGTGGATCGAGAGCGTCCGCGCCGACGAGAACAAGCGGCGCGCCAAGATGCAGACGGAGATCGAATCGAACGACTCGCCGCCGAACCCGCTGCGCGTCTGTCACGAGCTCGGCAAGCGCCTCGGGCCGAACGACATCGTCATCGGCGACGGAGGCGACTTCGTCGCGACCGCCGCGTACGTGCTGAAGCTCGAGTGGCCGCAGCTCTGGATGGATCCGGGCCCGCTCGGCACGCTCGGCGTCGGCCCGGGCTACGCCATGGCGGCGAAGCTCGCGCGCCCCGACGCGAACGTCGTCCTGGTGTACGGCGACGGCAGCTTCGGCCTCAACGGGCTCGAGTTCGAGGCGATGGCCCGCCAGGGCATCCCGGTGATCGCGCTCATCGGCAACGACGCCGGGTGGACGCAGATCCGCCGCGGCCAGGTCGACCTCTACGGCCAGGAGCGCGCGGTCGCCACGGCGCTCGACTACACGCGCTACGAGAAGGTCGTCGAGGCCTGCGGCGGCGTCGGCTTCTGGGTGGAGACGATCGAGGAGCTCGGCCCCGCGCTCGATGCCGCCTTCGCCGCGAAGAAGCCGTCCTGCATCAACGTGAAGATCGCGAAGAGCGACTTCCGCAAGGGCGCGATCAGCGTCTGACGCGAGCTCGAGCGCGCGCCTGCGGCGGCACGGTGCGTGCACCCCGATGGCGCATGGCCACCCTCTTCGTTCGCCGGCCGCACCCGCACCATCAGCTCATCGCCATCCTCGTGCTCGCGGCCATGCTCGTGCTGATGGCCGTGCTCCTCGACGGCCACAAACCGCTTCCTGGCGGCTACTGAACGGCGTGCTATCCCTCGGCGCCCATGTCCCGGACGCCCGAGGTCGACGTCGCGCTCGTCTATCCGCCCACGTGCGATCCGACCGCGCCCTACCTCGCGGTCCCCATGCTCACCGGGTTCCTGCGCGCGAACGGCGTCCGCGTGCTCCCGGTCGACGCGAACGTCGAGGCCTTCGATCACCTCCTCGAGCCGGGCTCGATGGCGTCGCTCCGCGACCGGCTCGAGGCGCGCATCGCCGAGCTCGGCGGCAAGGGCACGCTGACCCATCCGGAGCAGCTCGAGCTCGCCGCGCTCCTCCGCGCGCGGAGCGACGCGCACGACGTCCCGGAGCACGTCGCCTCGGCGAAGGCATCGCTCCGCGACGAGGCACGGTTCTACGACGCGGAGGCGTACGACGTCGCCGCCAGCACGATCGACGCCGCGCTGCGCGTCGTGTCCGCGACGCATCATCCGCTGCACCTCGACTTCACCGCCTACCGGACGCCGTTCGGCCTCACGTCGATGACGGAGATCGCCCGCGCGAGCGAGCCGGGCGCCGATCCCTTCCACCCTTACGTGCACGAGGTGCTGATCCCGCGCCTCCGCGCATCGGGGGCGAAGGTCGTCGGCCTCTCCGTCTGCTTCCCCGGCCAGCTCCAGCCGGCGTACGCCTTCGCGCTCGCGATCAAGACGGCGCTCCCCGACGTGCACGTCACCTGCGGCGGACCCGGCATCACGCAGATGATGATCCGCCTCTCGGGCAAGCGGCTCGCGAACGCGCTCGGTCCGTTCGACTCGGCGTGCCTCTTCGAGGGCGAAAACACGCTGCTCGCGCTCGCTCGCGCCGTGACCGCGGGAGATTCGCTGCGCAAGATCCCGAACGTCGTCCTCCGCGACAAGCTGATGGGCGCCCGCTGGCTCTCCGGTCACGGCATGGAGGACCTGAAGGCGCTCCCCCCGCCCGACTTCGACGGGATGCCGCTCGATCGCTACTTCTCGCCGTCGCTCGTGTTGCCGTACGATCCGACGCGCGGCTGCTACTGGGGCAAGTGCACGTTCTGCCACTACGGCCTCGCGGAGGTCGGCACCGCGAAGTACCGCGAGCGCGACGTCGACGCGATCGTCGCGCACCTCCGCGCGCTCTCCGCGAAGTACGGCACGCATCGCTTCTACTTCTCGCAGGACTCCGTCGCCCCGAAGACGATCGTGAAGCTCGCCGCGAGCATCCTCGCGGCCGGCCTCGAGATCCGCTGGGCGACCGATCTCAAGCCCGAGAAGTACCTCACGCCCGAGCGGGCCGAGACGCTCCGCCGGGCGGGCGCGGTCGCGTGCGCGCTCGGCGTCGAGTCCGCGTCGCCGCGCGTGCTGAAGCTGATCGACAAGGGCGCGCCCGTCGAGGTGGTGGGCGACGTCGTCGATCGCCTCGCAGCCGCCGGCATCGCGGCCGAGGCGATGTGCTTCACCGATTTCCCGACCGAGACCTACGAGGAGGCGCTGGCGACGCTCGACTTCATCGACGATCGTCGCGACAACCTCGCGGTCTACATCGTCGGCGAGTTCGGGCTCACGCACGGATCGCTCGTCGCGCAGTCGCCCGAGCGGTTCGGGATCGAGGAGACGTGGGCGCTCGAGGGCGACGAGCTCGGGCTCGGCCTCTTCTTCGCGCCGAAGGAGCCGTGGAAGACCGACGAGGAGCGCGCCGACGTCGATGCGGCGCTCTCCGATCTCTCGTCCGGCTGGGCGCTCCGGCCGTATCCGTGGGCGGGCGCGGTCTCCACCGCGCACACGGTGATGTACTACGAGCGCTTCGGCCCCGGCGTGTTCCGCGCGCTCGCGGCGAACGTCACGCACGCCGAGCCCGATCCCGTGCCGCCCGCGCTCGAGGACGCGCAGCTCCGCGACGCGGCGATCTGGTCGACGCTCGTGAACGACGAGCGTCGCGTGTCGCGCGCCGCCTACGAGGCGCTCGCGGCGAAGGCGCCGAAGCTCCGTCGCGCGAAGGCCGGCGGCGGCCCGGCCCGCGGCCGCCGCCCTTCGCATGCGGTGAACCGCGCGACGTCGACGCGGAGCTGAGGGCGCTCGCCCACACCCCGGGCGCCCGGGCGTCCCCGCGCGCGCTGTTTCACCTGTTCAATCGAACTGGTGAAACAGGCCGGGCGAGGGCACCCGCCCCCGCGCACCGCGGCGAAGACGGACAGGTGCCCAGCGCGGAGGCCCCAGGCGCACGGCGAGACGCGCGAGCGTCAGGACAGCCACGCGATGGTGACGCCGTCGCCGCCTTCGCCCGGCCCGCCGGAGCGGAAGTAGCGGACGTAGGGGCTCGACTTCAGCTCGCGGCGGACCGCCTCCTTCAAAGCGCCCGTGCCGTGGCCGTGGAGGAGGAAGCAGACGCGGCGGCTCTCGTTGATCGAGCGATCGAGGAACGTGATCGCGAGCGAGACGGCGTCCTCGGCGCGGAGGCCGCGGAGGTCGCAGGTGTTGTCGCTCGTCTGGAGCGGCGCCTCGAGACCCGCAGGATCGCCGGAAGCGGACGGGGGCGCGGCGGCGCGCTGCTTCGTCTCCGAGGCGGCGGCGCGCTTCGCGGGCGGGGCGGGGGGCGCGACCGATCGGAGCTCGGACGCGTCGAGCACGAGCTTCATCGGACCGGCCTGCACGCGCACGCTGCCGTTCGGCAAGAGAGCGAGGACGTCGGCCTCCGCACGGATGCGCGTCACCCAGACGCGCGAGCCCTTCTTGAGCGCGCCGCCCTCGGCCGGCGGCGGCTCGGGCGGGGCGGGGCGCGGCTCGAGCGGGCCGCCGACCGCGACCTGCGCGGCGACGCGATCGATCGCGCGCTCGGTCTCCTTCAGGCCGAGGGCATCGAGCTTCTTGCTGCGGATGCGCTGCTGCGCCTCGCGCAGCTCCTCGCGGGCGCGGCGGACCGCGCCGAGGAGCGCCTCGGCCTCCTTCGACACGTGACGCTGCTCGCGATCGCGGGCGTTGCGGAGCTCGTGCTCGAGCTCGGACTTGAGCGCGCGTGCCTCCTGCTCGCGTCGCTCGGCGTTCGCGCGGGCGAGCTCGAGGGCGGCGCGCTCGTCGTTGAGCTTCCGCACGACGCTCTCGAACTGGAGGTCCTCGCGCGTCAGGAACTTCTCCGCGCGCTCGATCACGGTCCCCGGCAGGCCGAACTTCCGCGCGACGGCGAGCGCGCTCGAGGAGCCGGGCACGCCGACCGCGAGGCGGTAGGTCGGGCTCATGGTCGCGAGGTCGAAGCCCATGCTCGCGTTCTGGAAGCGATCGTCGCCCGTCGCGAGCGCCTTCAGGCCCTCGTAGTGGGTGGTGACCACGACCGCGCCGCCGCGCGCGGTCAGCGAGTCGAGCATGCCCGCGGCGAGCGCCTCGCCCTCGCGCGGATCGGTGCCGCCGGCGAGCTCGTCGAG
>JBDHVD010000450.1:0-7501 GCA_039809525.1 Labilithrix sp.
CCGAGCAGGTGCTCGGCGATCTTCGGCAGGTCGCCGAGGCGCGCGCGGAGCGCCGGCACCTCGAGCGTGATCCCGCGTAGGCGGTAGTAGAGGTCCTCGCGGAACTCGCCGCGCTCGACCATCGCCTTGAGATCGCGGTGCGTCGCGCAGATGACGCGCACGTTCGCGCGGATCGCCTGCGTGCCGCCGACGCGCTCGAACGTCTTCTCCTGGAGCACGCGGAGGAGAGCCACCTGCGTGCGCGCGGAGATGTCGCCGATCTCGTCGAGGAAGAGCGTGCCGCCCTCGGCCATCTCGAAGCGGCCGCGGCGACGCGACGTGGCGCCGGTGAAGGCGCCCTTCTCGTGGCCGAACAGCTCGGAGAGGAGCAGCGTCTCGACGAGGGCCGCGCAGTTCACGCTGACGAGCGGGCCGGTCGTCCGCTCGCTCGCGCGGTGCAGGGCCTCGGCGACGAGCTCCTTGCCCGTGCCGCTCTCGCCGCGGATGAGGATGGTGCTGTTCGCACGCGCCACCTTCTTGATCGCGACGAGCAGGCTGCGGATCTGCGGATCGTCGCCGACGATCTCGCGCGGCTGCGCGCTGACGGCGTCGCGGATGATGACCCGCTGCGTGCGCGGCGTCTCCTCCTCGATCTCGCTGTCGTGCGCGAGGCTCGCCTGGAGGCGCGAGAGCGTGACGATCTCGCCCTTCGCCAGGAACGCGGCTCGGATGTCGGCGGGCAGGCCGGCAGCGACCTGATCGCGGACCGCGATGGCGCGGCAGCAGTGGGCCTGCGCAGCCTGCACGTCGCCGAGGTCGCGATGCAGCGTGGCGAGCAGCGAGTGCACCTCGGCGAGGAGGTCCTCTTCCCCGGCGCCGCGCGCCCGGGTGAGCGCATCGGTGGCGGCGTCGAGCGCGTTCTGGCCGAGCGCTCGCTGGTGGAGCGCGCGGAGGATGGCGACCTCCGCCTTCGAGCGGCTGGTCGTGCACGCGGACTCGGCCTCCGCGATCGCATGCGCGGCGCGCGCGAGGTCCCCGTCCTCGAGCGCGATGCGCGCGCCGATGATCGACGCGACGCCGTAGTACTCGCGATCGCCCGCGCCCTGCGCGTCGAGGCAGGCGCTCTCGATCTCGCGGCGCGCGAGCTCCGTGTTGCGCCGCGCGAGGGCGACCTGCGCCGCGACGATCTTGAAGTGCGCCGTGCGCGCGGGCGACGCCGCACCGACGATCAGCTTGCGGCCGAACGCGATGGCGTGCTCCGCATGGTCGACGAGGCCGAGGCGGAGGCGCAGATCGGCGAGGTTCGCGATCGTGTGCGCCGTGGCGACGCGGCCGCGGAGCGCCTGCGGATACTTGATCGCCGACTCCCAGAAGGCGAGCGCACCGCCGTAGTCGTGCTGGCGATAGGCGAGGACGCCGAGGTTCGCGAGGGCGTACGCGCACGCGCGGTCTTCTTCGAGCGCCTTGCCGTCCTCGTGGACGCGCTCGAGGATCGTGCGCGCCTCGTCGAGCAGGCCCTTCGACATGAGCGCGATGCCGCGGTTCAAGCGCGCGCGGAGCTCGGCGGTGCGATCGCCCGCGGCCGACGCGGTGAGCGCGTCCTCCGCGAAGTGCGCGTCCGCCGCGTCCCAGCGGCCGCCCGCGAGATCGAGCTTGCCGAGCGTGCTGCGCGCGGCGAGCTTCGTCGACGTCGTCTGCGCGAGCTCCATCGCGCGGCCGGCATACGTGCGCGCCTGGTCGACCTGGCCGGCGACGTAGCTGACCTCGGCGAGCTCCGAGAGCACGCGGGCCTTGAGCTCCGGCTCCGTCGCGGCCGCGTCCGCCTTTCCGAGCGAGACGCGCGCGGCGACGAGATCGCCGAGCTGCATGAGCGCGCGGCCCATCAGCATCGCGATGACGGGGTCCTCGGGCGACAGCGCCGACGCGCTCTCGCACCAGCGCTGCGCGGTCTGCGCCTCGCCCATCGCGAGCGAGCGCTGCGCCGCGCGGACGCGGAGCATGAGGCCGCCCTCGCCGGTCACCGGCTTCACCGCGTCGAACCAGCGCGTCGCGATCTCGTGGCCCGCCTGCGCATCGGACGCGCGGCGCGTCGCGGCCGCGATGGCCGCGTCCGCATCGTCGAAGCGGCCCGCGGCGAGCAGGAGCTCGGCGGCGCGCGCGTAGGCCCACGGATCGGGATCGAACGTCCCGGGATCGCCGGCGAGCATCTGCGCGGTCGCGACGCGCGCGTCGGCCCCCGCGGCGCGCTCGAGCGCGTCGAGCGATGCGGGGTCGAGCGACGCGGCGATCGACACGAGCGCCGAGCCCCTGGTGACGACGCCGGCCGCGGCGAGCTCGTCCAGCGCGGACGACGCGTCGCCCCGGAGCTTCGCGACCGCGGCGATCGGCAGCGAGCGCCCCGCGAGCACGAGGTTCGTGAGCACCTCGCGCGCGGCGTCGCCGATGCCCTCGAACGAGAGCATCTGCTGGGGCTGCACGCGGCGCGCGCTCGCCCACCACGCCTCGAGGCTGCGCAGGTCGCCCGCGGGCAGATCGCTCTGCGCCTCCTCGGCGACCGCGCTGAGCCAGCGCAGCTTCTCGGACGGACCGAGATCGCCCGCGACCTCGAAGGTCGAAGCATCCGACGCGAACGACGGGGCGTCGCCCGCCGTGACGAACACGAGCATCGTGCGGAGCGCGCGCGCGAGCTCGGAGGCGACCGCACGATCCCAGGAGCCCTCCCGCGGGAGCGGCGCGACGATCGCCGCGCGCTTCGCGGACGCCGCCTGCGCGATCGCTTCCGCGCACGCGAGCGCGTCGCAAGGCAGGACGCCGAGACCGAGCTGCGTGGCGACCTCGCGGAAGAGGGGCGCGCCCGGGCGCACCGCCGCGTCGATGGGGAGGAAACCGCTCGTCCGGAGACGACGGGCCGCGTGCGCGATGATCGGCGCGTGCACCTCGAGAGGCGCGCGGACGATCACGACGCCAGGCTGCGCGGAGACGATGCGCTCGTCGAGATCGACGAACGCCTTCGCCGCCTGCACCGCCGGCGCGGAGACCAAGGACAGGGGGGTTGCTGCGGAGAGTGCCAAGCCGACGAACCCTACTCGAAGAATGTCCCGGTTCAAGGAACGGCCGGGCCTCCGACGCGTCTCCACCGGTCCTTGAAAAAGTACCGCGAAGTACGCGAAACGGCTTGGTACGGAGGCTCGTCGTCCAGACTTCCTTCGCGCGCGTCGAACGCCCGTCGCGCGAAGTTGACGGATTCTTCAGCAAGACGCGATCCACCGGCCGAGCTAACGCAAGGCCTCGAAATCACGAAGAGGACGACGCTCGCGACGGATCGCCGGCGCGGAGCGTCAGGACTTGCACGGCGAATTCGTGCTCCGCGCGCACGGGGAACGGTGTGCGCACATTCCGTCGGTGTCGGATTCCGGAGAGCCGGAATCCTAACGGCTCCTCTTCTTCTTCTTCTTCTTCTCGAGCATGGCGGCGACCTCGTCGAAGGCGGCCGCCGGGGCGTCGCCGATCTTCCGTGCGATCGGCAGCTGGGCCTCGGCGGCGGCGATGAACAGATCGACCGCGTTCGGCATGAGCGTGCCGAGCAGATCGATCTGCCGTCCGATCGCGCCCGGATCGCCGCGACGAACCGGACCGGTGAGCGCGTCGGGGAACCCGAGCTCCTCGACGTTCTCGGCGACGCTGCGGAGGAGCGGACCGAGCATCGCCGGCGCGTCCTTGCGCGGGACGCCGGCGACGACGAGCAGCTCCTCTCCGAGCGCCGCGAGCGCTGCGGCGCCGTTCGCGACCAGACCGGCGGCCGCGTGGTACGCGACGGTATCGAGCTTCGCGAACGTGCGCGGGGTCATCCCGATCTTCTTCGCGAGCGTGCGCGCACGACGCTCCGCCTGGGGATCGCCCTTCACGTGCACGTGGCCGCGATCGAGCGTGGGGAAGAACGTCCGCGACGCGAACGAGATCATCGGGTGCATCTGCGCGATGCCCGCGCATACGCCGCGCAGCGCAGCGAGCGCGTCGGCGGGCAGCGCCCCCGCGTTGTGCACGACGACCGCCTTGCGCGGGACGACGCCCGACGAGGCGAGATCGGCGGCGACCGGACCGAGCTGCTTGTCACGCAGCGCGAGCACGATCACGTCCGCGTCGATGCGCGTCGTCGGCACGCCCTTGCGCGCCGGGCACAGGGTCACGCGGATCTTCTTCCGCTTCATCGCCGCGGCGAGCGCTCGGCCCACCTTCCCGGCGCCGAGGATGAACACCTTCATGCTGGAGACCTGCCGTAGAGCGAATGTTTTTTCACGTAGTCGAGCACGGTGCGCGGGACGAAGTGCTCGACGTCCTCGTAGCGACCTCCGGCGATCTTCGCGCGCACCTCGGTGCTCGAGATGTTCGGGAGGATCGGCGGCGGCGCGCCCTCGTAGGTCACGCCGACGCGGCCGAGGACGATCGGCGGAGCGAGCTCGGCGATCCTGTCGAACGCGTACCACTTCGCCGACTCGACGACGATGTCCGCCCCCATGACCAGCCGGAACGACCGGCCCGGGTTCCGCGCATGCAGGTGCTCGATCGTCCGGAGCGTGCGGCTCTCGCCTCCGAGCTCCTCCTCGACGCGCGAGACCTCGACACGCGGGATCCAGCCCATCGCGAGCTCGCACATCTTCACGCGATCGTCGTACGGCGCGAGCGACTTGGCGAAGGGATGCTGGTACGCGGGCACGACGAGCAGGCGATCGATCTCGAACCGCGAGAGCACCACCGTCACCGCGAGGACGTGCGCCAGATGGGGCGGATTGAAGCTCCCGCCGAAGACCGCGATCGTCACGCATCCCCCTGCACGCGCACCTTCGTCGTGCGCGCGACGGCCAGGACCTCGCGATGCGAGGCCTTGCCCGCGCCGTCGTAGATGGTGACCACGATCTCGTCCTGCTCGTCGTCGAGGACGGCGGCGCCGCCGCCCGGGCATCCGATCGGTCCGGGGCTGACGAACCAGCGCGTCCCGATCTTCTTCACCAGCGGCGCGTCGCTCTTGCCGAAGCAGAGGAGGTTCGCCGCGAGGATGTCCTCCTCGTCGAGCAGGGCCTTGTCGTGGATGAGGACGGCGACGCGGTCGCTGATCATCTCGATCGTCCGCTGCGCGCCCTCCGGCAGCGTCTCGAGCTTCTTCAAGCGCATGCGCGCGCGCTCGGTGCCGACGAACTTGTCGATGGCCTCGTGACCGCCCGAGACCGCGGCATCGGCCGCACGGCGCCACGCATTCTCGTCGGTCGGATCGTCGCCGACGAGCTTGCGCGCCCAGGCGGCGACCGCGCGATCGAGGGCGCCGTCGTTGCCGAGGTAGATGGCGCGATGGACGCGCGCGCCGTTCAGCAAGAACTCGGCGGCACGACCGAGGGCCGTGATGTCTCCGCTGTACGGGCCGAGCAGGCCGAGTCGCATCGCGCCAGCAGCATAGCGGAGGAGCGTCGGCCCGGAGTAGAGTCGGCAGCCGCTTGTCCTTCCGTCTCCGCCCGCCCGCCGATCCGGTCACCATCACCCTCGACGGCGATGCGATCGTCGCGCAGCGGGGCGAGCCCCTCGCGGCCGCGCTCGTCGCGGCCGACGATCTCGTCCTGGCGCGGAGCCCGAAGTTCCACCGTCCGCGCGGCCCGTCGTGCATGCGCGCCGCGTGCGACGGATGTCTCGCACGCGTCGACGAAGCCCCCAACGTGATGACCTGCATGGTCGCCGCCGCCGACGGCACGGCCGTGGTGAGCCAGAACCGGCTCGGGTCGCGCGACGCCGATCTGCTGCGCATGACCGACTGGTTCTTCCCCGACGGGATGAACCATCACGAGCTCTTCGCCGGCGTCCCCGGCGTGCAGTCGATCATGCAGTCGTTCGCCCGCCGGGTCGCAGGCCTCGGTCGTCTCCCCGCGGAGGCCGCCCGTCCGCGCAAGTCGGGGCGACGCGCGGCCGACGTCGTGGTGGTCGGCGCCGGCCCGTCCGGCCTCGCGGTCGCGAGCCACGCGGCCGCAGCCGGCCACGCTGTCGAGGTGATCGACGACCAGCTCGAGCCCGGCGGCGGCCTCGTCGCGCTCGCGCCCGACGACGTCGCGAGCTTCGCCGCGATCCGCGCCGAGATCGCCCAGGCGATCCACGACGGCCGCGTACGCCTCCGCTCGAGCACCGTGGCCGGCGGCATCTACGGACGCGATCTGCTCGTCGTCGGCCCCGAGGGCGCCGAGGTCCTCGAGCCGCGTGCCCTCGTCCTCGCGAGCGGCGCACACGACGGCGTCCTCGCGTTCGAGGGCAACGACGTCCCCGGCGTGATGAGCGCCCGTGCCGCGGGCATGCTCCTCGCGCGCGGCGTCGCGGTCGGCGCACGCGTGGTCGTCGTCGTCCCGGAGGGCGGCGGCCCGTTCGGCGCATCCTATGCCCGCGCGGTCGACGCCGACGCCGACGCGAAGGCGAAGGTCGCCGTCGACATCGTCTACGGCGAGCCGATCGCGGTGAAGGGCTCGACCCGCGTGAAGGGCGTCCGCGTGCGCACCGCGAACGGCGAGGAGAAGGACCTCGTCGCCGACGCGGTGCTCGTCGATGCGCCGCGCTCCCCCGCCTACGAGCTCGCAGAGCAGGCAGGCGCCTCGCTCGTCCACGAGCCGCGCGGCTTCGTGGTGCGAACCGACAACGGTCGCATCCGCGACGGCGTCTTCGCCGCCGGCGAGGTCGCCGGCATCCCGTTCGACGTCCGCGCCTTCGAAGAGGACGCCGCGCGCATCGCCGCCGCGCTCTGACGACGCGCCAGATCGCGCCGTCGTCCGCGCCGTCGCGCCGCCGCGCCTCTGCGCCGGGCCGGGCCGATGGACGGAACAGGGTCGGAGGGCGGGGGGGGGGTGGGGCGGCCCGCGCAGCCCCGCCGGCTTCACCAGAGAAGCAACGCCCCCCAACCACGCGAAAATCCTCGATCCCGCACCCCTCGCTTCACCGCGCAAACCAACCCGACTTCTGCGCAGAAACGTCCCACGCCCGCTCCTTCGCAAACGTGTCGCTGCCTTCACTGGAGAAGCATCGCCCGCTGCCTTCTCCGCAGAAGCGTCGCCCGCTGCCTTCTCCGCAGGAGCATCGCCCGCTGCCTTCTCCGCAGAAGCATCGCGTGCTGCCTTCTCTGCAGAAGCATCGCCGCCGGGCTTCTCCGCAGAAGCATCGTCTGCTGGCTTCTTCGCAGAAGCATCGTTGCTCTGCGTCTTCGCAGAAGAAGCGTCGCCGCGAACTTCTCCGCAGAAACGTGGCTGGGTTCATCGCCGAACGGTCGGCGCGCAACCGTGCGGAACCACTCGAGTCACCTCGGCTCGTTTCACTGCGCAAACGAACGGGGTCGCGCGGCACTCCCCCCGCCCCGCCCGTCCGTTGCGAGCGGCGACGAAGCCGCGGCGAACGGAACGGAGAAGCGAAAGGCGACGCGGCTGCGAAGCGAAAAGCGAGCGCGACCGTTCACTCGTCGACGAGCGCGCCGAACAGCCCGATGCCGGCCGACAGCGACACGAAG
>JBDHVD010000451.1:0-7499 GCA_039809525.1 Labilithrix sp.
GATCTGTCGTGGAACTACGAGCCCACGTTCGCGCCGGTGCCTTCCGGCGGCTACTTCTGGGTCGTCTTCACGAGCCGCCGCACGTACGGCAACCTCCTCACCGGCGACAAGGACGCGGTGAAGCAGCTGTGGGTCGCGGCGATCGATCTGAGCCCGCAGCCGGGCGTCGATCCGAGCCATCCGCCGTTCCTCCTCCCCGGGCAGGCGCTCGACTCGGTCAACATGCGCGGCTTCTGGGCCCTCGATCCGTGCAAGGGCGACGGTCAGGGATGCGCCTCGGGCACCGAGTGCTGCGGCGGGTTCTGCGACGGCTCGGGCCCGAGCGGCGCGAAGGTCTGCAAGTCGGCGGCGGCCTGCTCGCAGGACGGCGACAAGTGCAAGCAGACGAGCGACTGCTGCAACGCCGCGACCGGCACGCAGTGCATCGCCGGCGTGTGCTCGGAGCCCGGCCCGAAGTAGGGATCAGCGCTCGACGACCCGGAGGCGCGGCAGGTACCGGCCGCCCTCCAGGTCCTGGAGCCAGCGAACGAGCTTCTCGCGGAGATCGACGCGGAGGTCCCAGAGATCGCCCGCGTTCGCCGCCGACACGAGGACGCGCAGCTCGAGCGTGCGGTCCTTCGTGTCGGTGACCGAGACGCCCTGCGTGCGGCCGTCCCACTTCGGATGGCCCTCGAGGAGACGCGCGAGCTCGGTGCGGAGGAGGTCGGGCGACAGCGTCCAGTCGGCCTGGAGGAAGACGGTCCCGTGCAGCGCGGCCGACGTCTTCGTCCAGTTCTCGAACGGCGCCTCGAGGAAGCGCGTCATCGGCACGATGAGCCGGCGCTCGTCCCAGACCTTCACCACGACGAACGTGAGCGTGATCTCTTCGATCGTGCCCCACTCCTTCTCGATGATGACGACGTCGCCGATGCGGATCGGCTGCGTCGCCGAGAGCTGGATGCCGGCGATGAGGCTGCCGATCGTGCGCTGCGCAGCGAAGCCGAGCACGATGCCGGCGAGCCCGGCCGACGCGAGGAGCGAGACACCGATGTTCCGCACGATCTCGAACTGCGTGAGCATCAGGGCGAGCGCGATCACCGCGATGGCCACGTTCACCACGCGGCGGAGCACCCGGACCTGCGTCGCGATCCCGCGCGCGCGGAGCTCCGCGTCGTCCGCGGCCCCCGCGGCGGCCTTCGCCCGCTGCTCCACCCAGCGCGCGATCACGGTGACGAAGCGGATGGCCACCCATGCGATGGTCGCGATCGACGCGATGCCGACGATCCGCGAGAGCACGTGCATCGCCGCGGCGCCGAGGCCGAGCACGTCGAGGAGGATCCGGAACAGCAGCGCGGCGAAGAAGAACCGCGCCGGCGTGCGCAGCATGGCGACGAGCTCGTCGTCCCAACCGATCTTCGTTCGCGCGGCGAGGCGGGTCGCGATGCGCGCGAGCACGTAGGCGATCGCGCCGCCGAGGAGGACGGCGATCACCGCGCCGATGGGCAGCGCGATCCACTGCCAGGGCGCGAGGCCCCACACCTTTCCGTTGCGGAGCGCGGGCGGCATCCAGCGCTCGAGCGCGCTCGGACCGTGCTCCTCGTAGAGCCGAGGCAGCCGCGCGATCGTCGACGCGGAGAAGAGCCACCGGCGATCGGGCTCCGGCGTGCGCGTGAGCGCGATCGGCACCTCACGGCCGCCGGACGGCGCGCGCGCGAGCGTCTCGGTGTCCTCGCCGTCCTCGGGTCGGCCGCGCGGATCGTCGGACACGCTCGCGAGCTCGATCCACGCCGCGCGGTCGAGCACCACCAAGAGCTCCTGCGCGAGCTCGCGTCCACGCGCCGGGCGATCGGCGACGGGCACCGCCTCGAGATCGAGGACCAGTCGCGCGCGATCGAAGTCGCCCGCTTCCGCCGCTTCGAGGAACGTCGCGACCGCGCGCCGAGGCGTGCCCAGGTCGATCTCGTCGGCGGCTGCGACCCCGCAGACGAGGAAGATGGAGAAGAAGAGGAGCGCCGCGGCGATGCGCCGCCGCAGCGTCCGCGAAGGGGACGGAGTGCGCATGATGACGTTCGTAACACGTCATCCGCGCGATCGATCAGAGGCGCGCGAGGGCCTCGTCGAGCGCCGCCTTCAGCGACTCGCGATCCTGCTCGCCGACGAGGCGCTGCTCGCCGATGTAGAGCATGGGGAGTCCCCTGCCCTGCGCGGCGCGGAACGTCTCGCCGTCGGCGCGGATGCGCGCGTCGGTCTCCGGATCCTTCGTGCACGACCGGAAGCGGCTCACGTCGAGCCCGAGCTTCTCCGCGATCTTCTCGCAGCCCTCGGGCGTCAGCTCCGCGGGCGGCGCCTCGACGAGCGCGTCGGCCATCTCGTCGCCCTTGCCGAGCAGCTCGCCGCAGCACGCGGCGCGCGCCGCGTCCATCGCGTGCGGATGCATGCGGAGCGGCACCTGCTTGCGCACCACCCGGACCTTGTCCTTGTAGGATGCAAGTACCGGCTCGAGCTCCTTGTGCGTCGCGCGGCAGAACGGGCACTCGAAGTCGATGAAGTCGACGACCGTGACCTTGCCCTTCGGCGTCTTCTTGATCTCCTCGGCGATGACCTTCGGGAGATCGGGGTTCGTCGCCGGCTTCCTCGTCAGGCCGAACGCGAGCGGCAGCGCGACGGCGGCCACGACGAGCCCGGCGGCGCCGAAGAGCGAGCGCCGGCTCTCGGCGGGCGGATCCCAGTCACGGAGGAGGCGCGCGATCGACAACCCCATGAGGACGAGCGCCGACGAGTCGACGATCATGCAGTACGGGCAGATGTGCCCGACGTGGAGCTGCACGCCGATGAGGAGGAGCGCGGCGAGGCCGCCGATCGATGCGAGCGCGGCCTGCGCGAGCCGGGCGAGGCGACCGGGCAGGCACGCGGCCAGCGCGACGGCGAGATAGCCGCTCAGCCCGAAGAGCGGCGTCGGGATCCCGCCGGGATGGGCGAACGCGGTCTGCTTGATCGCGTGGCATCCGCCGCCCTCGTCGCAGAAGACCGGAGCCGGACGCACGTAATCGACGAAAAGCACGGCGCTCGCCGCGATCGCCGCAGCACAGAGCGCGAGGACGATCCAGAACCAGGCCTTCTTCATCGGCGTACCGGGAGCATAGTCGAACCGCGGCCCGAATATTCCTCGGGACGGCCCACCGGATCCCGAGTAAATCGCAGGCATGCGCAAGGCATTGCCTCCGCGGAATGCGATCCTGGACGTCCTGGCGAGCGAGGACGGTGCGGTCCACGCGCGCGAGATCGCGTCGCGGCTCGAGGTCCCGGAGGAGAGCTTCGCGGGGCTGCTCCGGCTCCTCGACGACCTCGTCTTCGACGGCGTCCTCGTGGCACGCGGCCAGCGCTTCAAGCTCGACAAGAAGGCGGCGTCGAAGCGCGCCGGCCGCGAGCGCCGCGAGGGGCTGCTCAAGGTGAACCCGCGCGGCTTCGGCTTCGTGGCGAGCCCGACCGCGAGCGGCGACGACGTGTTCATCTCGGCCGACTCGATGGGCTCGGCGATGAACGGCGACACGGTCGTCGTCGAGATCGTCGCGCGCGGCTCGCGCGGCGCCGAGGGGCAGATCGTCGAGGTGAAGCGTCGAGGCACGCCGCGCGTCTCGGGCATCCTCCGCCGCAAGGGCAAGAGCGCGTGGATCGAGCTCGACGATCCCCGTGTCCGCGGTCCCCTCGTGCTCACCCGCGAGATCGATCGCGTCGGTCCCGAGGGCAACAGCGGCCGCGACGGGCAGGTGGTGGTCGCGGAGATCACGCGCTTCCCCCAGGAGCCGGGCGAGAACCCGGAGGGCAAGCTGCTCGCGGTCCTCGGCGCGCCGGGAGAGCTCGCCGTCGAGGTGAACAAGGTCCTCTTCCTCGAGCAGATCGAGGAGGTGCACTCGTCGCAGGCGATCGAGGAGGCCGAGGCCTACGGCCTGACCGTCCCCGACGTGATGCTCGAGGGACGCGAGGACCTCACGCGCGTCCCGCTGCCGACCATCGATCCGGAGGACGCGCGCGATCACGACGACGCGGTCTGGGTCGAGCGCACCGAGGACGGCGGCTACGAGGTGTGGGTCGCGATCGCCGACGTGAGCTCGTACGTGCGCCCGGGCACGCAGCTCGACGACGAGTCGCGCCAGCGCGGCTGCAGCATCTACCTGCCGGACCGCGCGATCCCCATGCTCCCGCGCGCGCTGTCGTCGAACCTCTGCTCCCTCCTCCCCGACGTCGTTCGCCTCTGCCTGTGCGTGCACGCCGAGCTCGATGCGAAGGGCCACGTGAAGAAGTCGCGCCTCGTGCGCGGCTACATGAGGAGCGCGGCGAAGCTGACCTACGGCGGCGTCGCGCGCGCGCTCGGCTTCACCGACAAGCCCCCGCGGCAGGAGGCGGCCGAGGAGATGGTCGAGGGCCTGCGCGTCGCGTACGAGTGCTCGCGCATCCTCCGGAACCAGCGCATGAAGCGCGGCGCGCTCGACTTCGATCTGCCCGAGGCGGTCGTGAAGCTCGACGAGGAGGGCAAGCCGAAGGAGGTCACGAAGCGCGCGCAGGACGCGGGCGTGAAGAAGGCCTACCAGCTGATCGAAGAGCTGATGATCTTCGCCAACGAGGTGGTCGCGCGCTGGCTCATCGCCAACCAGCTGCCCGGCGTCTTCCGCGTGCACCTCCCGCCGGATCCGCAGAAGCTCGAGAAGCTCGCGGCGATGTGCGAGGTGCTCGGGATCGAGCTCGACGTCGAGGACACGCAGACGCCGAAGGGCCTCTCCGACGTGCTGAAGTCGTTCGCCGATCATCCGAACGCGAACGTGCTCAACCAGCTCCTGCTCCGCTCGATGAAGCAGGCGACGTACGACGTCGCGAACCTCGGACACTTCGGGCTCGCCTCCGAGGCGTACCTCCACTTCACCTCGCCGATCCGGCGCTACCCCGACCTCGTCGTCCATCGCGTGGTGCATGCGGCGCTCGAGCAGAACGAGAAGGACCGCAAGAAGGCGCTCGCGCGCGCGGCGAACCCCGAAGCGCTGGTCGACGCGGCGCTCGCCTCGTCCACCGCGGAGCGGCGCGCGATGGAGGTCGAGCGCGAGATCCTCGACGTCTATCGCTGCTTCTACATGATCGACCGCATCGGTGAGCGCTTCGAGGGCACCGTCTCCGCGTTCGTCGGCAGCGGCGCGTTCGTCACCCTCGACGAGCCGTTCGTCGACGTGATGGTGCGCATCGAGGACATGGGCGGCGACTTCCAGGTCGAGGACGACGGCCTGTCGGCGAGGAGCGCGCGGAGCGGCGAAGCCATCCTCCTCGGCAGTCGCATCGTCGTCGACGTCACCGATGTCGCCATCCTCCGGCGCACCGTCTACGCCCGCCGCGTGGGCGCGGGCGCGCGCCTGGACTCGTTCGCGCGTCCCGGGCGCGGCCGCGAGAAGCTCGAGAAGCAGCGAGGCTTCGACGCGCGCGACGGCTCGCCCCGCGGGCCGCGCGGACAGAAGCGCACCGGCGGCCGCTTCGGCGCCAAGCCCGAGCGCCCCGCGAAGGCGGGCGGGCGCGACGAGCGTCGCGGCGGCTCCTCGTTCGGCGGCGGAGACGGCGGCGGCGGCGGCGCTCGCGGCAAGCGGAACAAGGGCGGTCCCGGACCGGCGCGCACGCGCAAGGGCGGCGGCCCCGGCAAGAAGCCCGGTCGCCGTCGCTGATCGCTTCGATCAGGGCGGCGAGACGACGCCGTTCTTGGCCTTGCCGCCGGTGCCGACCCAGCGCGCGGTGTTCGCCGCCTCGTCGATCTTCTGCTCGATGCGGGTGAGCGCGCTCGGCGCCGAGCAGACGCCGTCCGTCCGCGCGCCCTCGCTCTCGGTGTCACCGAGGTAGTGGCGCACGGTCTTCGTACGGTTGCCGATGCTCACCGTGGTGTTCGCCCAGGCCTTGTCGGTCACCGTCCCGCCGTACTCGTCCTTCATGTCGAAGAAGCACGACATCACGACGAGCTCCGCGAGCTCGCGCGCCTTCTTCGCGTCGCCGAACACCGTCTGCACGCCGGGCACGTCGACCCAGTCGAAGCCCTCCCACTTCACGTTGCCGCGCGAGTCGATCGTCACGCGATAGGTGGGGCACTTGCCGAAGCACGCGGTCCGCTCGAGCGCGATGCTGAAGACGCCCATCGTGCCCGTGCTCGCGCACTGCGTGGGGACCGCGCAGCCGGGGTCCGGGGCGTCGCTCGCCGGCGTCGTCGTCGCGGATCCGTGCGTCACCGGCGCGGGCGCCGTCGGCACGGGCGCCGCGCTCACGACGCCGATCGGCGCCTGTTCGACCGGATGCGGCGGCGCATGCGGCGCCTTGCAGGCCGCGATGCCGGCGGTGACGAGGCACGCGGCGAGCGCCTTCACCACGCCACCTCCACCGGCTCGGTGCGACGCTCCTTCGAGCCGTCGCCGACCTGGCCGTGTGCGTTGCCTCCCCAGCACCACAGCTTGCTCTGCTTCGTCACCGCGCAGCCATGCGTGCTGCCGAGGCACATCGAGGCGACGTCGGACAGCGCGCTCACCTTCGACACCCGCTCGTCCGCCGAGCGCTTGCCGAGCGCGAGCTCGCCCTCGTTGTTCGCGCCCCAGCAGCGGACCGCACCGTCGCCGAGGATGGCGCACGTCGAGGCCTCGCCGGTCACGAGGCGGACCGCGCCGGTGACGCCCGGAACGTCGACGGGCTTCTTGTGCGTCTCGATGTCGGGCTTCGTGCCGAGCTGTCCCGCGTCGTTCGAGCCCCAGCACTTCACCTTCTTGTCCTTGCCGATCACGCAGGCGTGGCGATCGCCCGTGGCGAGGAACGTCGCGCCGGTGATCGGCGGCTTGACGAACGCGCCCTTGCCGCCCCAGTCGCCGCTGCCCCAGCACGTGACCGCGCCGGTCTTGTCGAGCGCGCATGCATGGCTGAAGCCCGCGGCCACCTGGGTGAACGAGCCCTTCGGCGGGCTTCCGATGGTCGACGCGTCCGCGCCCCAGCAGGTGACGCCCTCTCCGGTGCGCGCGCACGCGATGGCGCCGCTCGCGACGAGCTCGTCGACGCCGGCGAGCCCGGCGACCTCGGTCGGACGCGCGCTGGTGTACGCCTTTCCGTCGTTCGCGATGCGCCCGGTGCCCCAGCACTTCACCTTCTTCTCGACGGTGAGGGCGCAGCCGAACTGCGCGGCGAGCGCCACGTGGACGACCTTCCCGAGCTCCCGGACCGGCGCGTCCTTCGGTTTGTCCGCGCCGCCGCCGTCTCCGAGCTCGCCGGCCTTGTCGCGCCCCCAGCAGCGCGCCTCGCCGTCGCCCGCGAGCGCGCACGTCGTGAAGTCGCCGCAGTCGACGTCCCGCGGCGGCCCGCTCGGCGGCGGATCGGGCGTCTTCGCGACGCTCGCCTCGGCGGACGAAGGCGCGGAGGCCGGAGGAGGCGCGCTGCCGCCGCACGCGGGGGTCATGGAGAGAAACGTCGCCATCGCGAGGACGCGGCGCATCTCCCTCAGGTTACACGATCGTCAAACC
>JBDHVD010000452.1:0-7486 GCA_039809525.1 Labilithrix sp.
TCGGCGAGGACCGATCGCGACTCGGCCCTCTTCCCCTGGGCGGCGAGCGCCTTCGAGAGGCCGGAGAGCGCCCAGCCGTCGTGCGGGTGCTGCGCGAGGTCCGCGCGGAACGCCTTCTCCGCGCGCGCGGCCTGGCCTGCGCGGAGCAGCGTCGTGCCGAGGTCCCAGCGGACCGGGTACCACCAGTCGGGCGGCTCGTCGTACGCGAGCCCGTCCTCGCGCAGGCTCGCCTCCTCGAGCCGGGCGATCGCGCTCCTCGTGTCGCCGGCGTTCTCGGCGATCTTCGCCTGCAGCACGAGACGCGCGATGCCGATCACGTCCGCGGCCTTGCTGTTCATCGAGGGCTGATCCGGCGGCACGTCGCGCGCGACGGTGTCGAGCGCGGCGAGCTCCTGCTTCGCCTCGACCGGCCGGCCCGTCGCGACGAGCGCGAGGCCGCGCGCGTAGTGGTAGAGCGAGGTGGCGGTGGCGAAGCGCGGATCCGGCGGCGACTCGGCGAGCACGTCGGACCACTTCGCGAAGCGCGCCATCGTCACGATCGGCTGCGCGAGGTACACCTCGCCGGCGGGCATGTGCTCGGTCATCGCGATCACCATCGGCAGCGCGTGCTTCGCCGCCTCGATCGCCTCGGCGCCGCGCCCCTGCATCGCCGCGGCCTCGGCGAGGAACTGGTGGTTGTGCGCCAGGTACATGGCGTACGCCTCCGGCGGACGGCGCGGCGCGATCGCCTCGAGGTATCTCCGGTCGGCGTCGATCGCGAGGCGGTTGGCCTCCGCGGCGTCGCCGTAGCGGCCGACGCGCTCGTAGATGTGCGAGGGCATGTGCACGAGGTGCCCCGCGTTCGGCATCATCGGCCCGAGGCGATCGGCGGCCGGGATGCCGCGCGCCGGATCCTTCGAGCCCTCGACCGCGTGGATGTAGAGGTGGTTCGCGCCCGGATGGCGCACGTCCTTAGCCAGCGCCGCCTCGAGGGTCGACACGATCTCGTTCGTTCCCTCGACCGGCGCGCCGTCCCGCGTCCAGAGCTTCCACGGGTTCAGGATCATCATCGACTCGGCGAACAGCGACTGCACGTCGACGTCGTCGGGGAACGCCTTCGCCACGCCGCGCATCGTGTCGGCGTACGTCTGGTCGTGCCGCGCGGCCTCCTTCTCGTCCATCGGACGCGGCCCCGCGTAACGCACCGCGAGCGCCATCACCAGCGCGCGCTCGACCGGCGGCGCCGAGGGCGCGAGCGCCGCGGCGCGGTCGAGCGCGTCGGCGGCGGTGCGCGCCCGCTCCGGCATCATCGGCATGTTGTAGTTCGGCCCCAGGGTGAGCGCCGCGCCCCAGAAGCACATGGTGCAGCGCGGATCGAGCTCCGCGGCCCGCGCGAACGAGCGGAACGCCTCCTCGTGGTTGAACGCCCAGTAGAGACGCATCCCCTGATCGAAGAAGTCCTGCGCCGCCGGCAGCCTGGTCGCCACGGGCCGGCGGTAGCTGCCGAGCCCGTCGATCCGCCGGGCCTCCAGCGCGGCGTTCGCGAGGGCCGGAGGGAGCGCGGCTTCGGCGCCTCGGCCGGCTGCTGCGCGCGCGTCAGCGTGACCGGCGGCGGCGACGCAGCGCGACGCCCCGAGCAAGCAGCCGCGAACACGAGCATGACGGCGAGGGCGGTGCGCATGCGGCGAAACTTGGGTGCGCACGCGATGCCCGATCAAGGTGGCGTTCGTCCCCGTGATCGCGCTCCGCGGGGCTCACGCCTCGAACAGGCTTCGCTCGTACGTCCCGTTCGCACCGATCACCCCGAGCGCAAGGCGTGCACGGACGGAGCGTCCGCCGAAGAGCTCCTTCGGCAGCACGGCCGTGCCCGGCGCGCTCTCGCCGTCCCAGATCGCGAGCGTCACGTGCGGCTGGAAGCGGTCGTCGTTCGACGTCGTGACGTTCGCGCGGCGCGCGAACGGCAGCGCCCGCGCGGTCTGCTCGGCCTCGCGCAGGGCGCGCGTGCACGGGACGATGATCCACGCCATCGTCCCGGGCGGCGCGGCGGGCGCGTTGTACGGCGTGTCGTAGCGGAGCAGGCCGAGGCAGAGCAGCTCGATCGGCAGCTCGTGCGCGATCGCCGCCTCCGCCTCTCGCCACACCGCCGCGGGGTCCTCGTCCGACTCGACGTGGAGCAAGGTGACGTGAGGCAGCGCCGCCGGCCCCACCACCGCGCGCGCGACCCGGCCGGCCGCCAGCGCGCTTGCATACTGCACACATGCCTCCGACGCGTCGCGATCGGGCAGGACGACGAGACCGAGCCTCATGGCCCTTGAACATCGCACGGCTCGCCCCTAAGGCGCATCCTCATGGAACCTCTCACCGTGGCAAAGGCGATGCTCGCGGCGCTCGAGCGCGGCGACCGGGCCGCGCTCGAAGGCCTGCTCGCCGACGACGTCGTGCAGATCGAGCTCCCGAACCGGCTCGTTCCCGAGGGCGCGACGCGCGACAAGAAGGCGATCCTCGAGGCGTTCGACCGCGGCTCGGCGCTGATGGCCGCGCAGCGCTACACCATCACCGGCACCGTCGTGGAGGGAGACCGCGCCGCGCTGGAGGTCGACTGGCACGCGGAGACGAAGGCAGGCAAGGCCTTCCGCGCGCGCTTCGCCTTCTTCTTCGAGGTGAAGGACGGAAAGGTCGTCCGGCAGCGGAACTACGACTGCTTCGATCCGTTCTGACCGCGCTCAGCCGCCCAGCGCCTTCGTCATCAGCGTGCCGAGGCGCTTCGCGAACGCCGAGGGGTCCTCGAGCGGCGAGCCCTCGGCCAGGAGCGCCTGGTCGTGCAGCAGGAGGACCCACTCGCGGAGCTCGGGATCGTCCTTCTTCTCCGCCGCGAGCGCCGCGAGCCGCTTCACCGCGGGGTTCGCCGGGTTCAGCTCGAGATCGCGCTTGCCGCGCGGGATGCCCTTCCCCGCGTTCCGCAGCATCTTCTCGACGTGCGCCGGCATCGCGCTCTCCGTCAGCACGAGGCACGCGGGCGAATCGACGAGGCGGGTCGACGGCTTCACCTCGCGCACGCGATCGCCGAGCGCCTCCTTCGCCGCGTCGAGCAGCGGCGCGAGCGCTTTCTTCGCCTCGTCGGCGGACGCGGCATCCGGCTCGGGCACCTTCACGTCGGCGCGCATCGCGTGCACGAGCTTCTTGCCCCCGTACTCGCCGAGCGCGTCGGCCGCCCACGTGTCCACCGCGTCGGTCAGCAAGAGGACCTCCCAGCCGCGGGACTTCAGCGCCTCGAGGTACGGCGACGACGCGACGACGTCACGTGACTCGCCGGTCACGTAATAGACGGCGTCCTGGCCCTCCTTCATCGCCGCGACGTACTCGTCGAGCGACACGAGCGCGTCGCCTCGCGTGCTCGGCCACCGCGCGAGCTTCGCCAGCCGGTCGCGCCATTCGCCGTCGACCGCGATGCCCTCCTTGAGGATGCGCCCGTACGCGTCCCAGATCTTGGTGAAGTCGTCGGGGCGGTCCTTCGCGATCTCGTCGAGGAGGTCGAGAACGCGCTTGGTGAGCTGCTTCTTGATCGTGCGGAGCGACGAGGAGTCCTGGAGGAGCTCGCGCGAGACGTTGAGCGGCAGGTCCTCGGAGTCGACGAGGCCGCGCACGAACCGGAGCCACTGGGGGAGGAGCGCGTCGCAGTCGTCCATGATGAGGACGCGCTTCACGAACAGCTTCATCCCGCGGTGCTTGCGCGGGTCGTCGAGATCGAACGGCGGCTCGCTCGGGATCCAGAGCAGGCCGACGAACTCGAGGTTGCCCTCGACGCGGAAGTGCGTGCGCGCGACGGGCTCGTCGAGCTCGTGCGTGAGGTGGCGATAGAGCTCCGCGTACTGCTGCTCGGTGATCTCGCTCTTCGGCTTCTGCCAGAGCGCCGCGGCCTCGTTGATGCGCTCGCGCTTCGTGTCGGTATCGAGCTCGATCGGATACGCGATGTAGTCCGAGTACCGGCGCACGAGATCGCGGAGGCGCCAGTGCTCGAGGAGCTCCTTCTGGTCCTCCTTCAGGTGGAGGACGACCGCGGTGCCGCGCGTCGCGCGCTCGGCCGGCTCGACGGTGAACGTGTCCTTCCCGGCCGAAGACCACTTGAACGCGCGATCGGAGTCGGCGGCGCGCGAGATCACCTCCACCCGATCGGCGACGAGGAACGCGCTGTAGAACCCGACGCCGAACTGGCCGATGATGCCGACGTCCTTCTTCGCGCTCGCCTCGAGCTTCTCGAGGAAGGCCTGCGAGCCCGACCGGGCGATGGTGCCGAGGTTCTCCACCAGCTCGGCCTCGGTCATCCCGACGCCGGTGTCCTCGACGACGAGCACGCCCTCCTTCGGCTCGGGCCGGATGCGGACGGCGAGGGTCGCGTCGTCCTTCATCAGCCCGGGCTCGGTGAGCGCCCGGAAGCGCAGCTTGTCGAGCGCGTCCGAGGCGTTCGAGACGAGCTCGCGGAGGAAGATCTCCTTGTTGCTGTAGAGGGAGTTGACGACGAGCGACAGGACGCGGCCGACCTCGGCCTCGAACGCATGGACCGCCATTTGGCGAATGGCATTAATCATGCGCCCGCCGGACGCAAGCCCCCTCAGTGGCCGTGGCTGCTGCCCGCGGCCTGGCCCGCGTCCGGCGCGGGGCCGCCCGTCCTCGTGACCTCGATCTCGGTCATCATGCCGAGCGCGGCGTGCTCGAGGATGTGACAGTGCGCCATCCAGCGCCCCGGATTGTCGAAGTACGTGACGATCTCGACGGGGCCGTGCTCCGGGACCATCACCGTGTCGCGCAGGCCGGGCATGCTCGGATCGCCGACCACGCGGAAGAACTGCCCGTGCATGTGGAACGGGTGGGCGACGCCGCCGGATCCGTTCGACAGGCGCATCTTCACCGTCGCCCCCTGGGGCACCGTCAGGATCGGATCCATCCAGTGCGCCTGGCCGTTCACCTGCCACTCGCTCGGGCCGTTCGTCACGAAGTCGAACGACATGTCGAACGTCGACGTCGCCGCACGCTCCGGGATGATCGGCTTCACCGCGGGCCAGGGGATCGCGCGCGGCGCCTCGGCGCCGTCCGCGACCGAGACCGCGAACATCGTCTTCGGCGCATCGGCGTCCGCGAGCACCAGCTTCGCCTCGCCGGCGGCCGCGTACGAGACCTCGAGGTCGAGCCGGCCCCCCACCGGCAGCGCGAGCTCGGAGGTCACGTCGACGGGCTTCGCCAGCAGCCCGCCGTCGGTGGCGATGACCCGCACGCGCGCGCCCTCGACGTGGAGCTTCATCAGGCGCGCGTTCGCCACGTTCACCAGGCGCCAGCGCTCGACCTGGCCCTTCCGCGCCGCCGCCTTCGCGAGCTTCGCGTTCTTGCCGTTGGTCAGCATGACGTTGCCGTAGCGGCCGGTCATCCCGTCGAGGCCGTCGAGCTTCGGCGGCTCGATGTTGCCCGACGCGTCGAGGAGGACGTCGTCGAGGACGAGGACTCGTTCGAGGTCGTAGATCGGATCGAGATCGTCCTGCACCACGATGCCGCCGTAGAGCCCGCGCTCGAGCTGATCGTGCGTCGCGACGTGCGGGTGGTACCAGAACGACGCCGCCTCCGGCACGACGAAGTCGTACGTGAACGACTCGCCGGGCTTCACCGGCGACTGGATGCGCGGCGAGCCGTCCATCACCTCGGGGATCCGGAGCCCGTGCCAGTGCACCGTCGTCGGCTCGGCGAGCGCGTTCTCGAAGTGCACGATCACGCGCTGCCCCGGGCGCGCCTGGAGGATCGGGCCGGGCACCGTGCCGTTGTAGGCGAGGACGTCGATCTCCTGCTCATCGAGCACCGCGCGCGTGCGTGCCGCCTTCAAGTGCACCTCGACCACGTCGGGATCGGGGTTCTCGTCCGCGAGCGTGGGCGCGCCCCACAGCGCGGCGAGCGGACGACGTGGCGCGGAGGAGCCCGCGTCGGCGCTCCGTCTCCCATGCGCGGCGTGCTCCTCGTCGGAGCCACCGCACGCTGAGATCGCAAGGAGCACGACACCGGAGAGAGCGAGGGAACGGCGCATCCATCGAGCATTCCACGCGCGAGCACGGACGGCGGCGAACGCCGTGCACGACGCAAAGATTTCGGCGGGTGGATCCGCGATCCGCCATCGTGAGCGCGAGCGCGGCGAAGCGCGCAATTCTTTCTCTCGGCGCTCGTTCGCCCGATCGCGCGCTCCATGGACGGCGGCACCACGTGGTCGAGGGCGCGCGTCCGCAGTCCCACGGTCACTCGTTCGCGCAGGCCCCGAGGATCATGCAGCGCGCGTCGGGTGAGCCCGCCGGCACGTGCGCTGCACCGGGCGACGGTCATGCGGACCTTCCGGAATGTGCTCCTCCCGTTCGCGTTCGTCACGGCGGCTGCCGCGGCGCTGCTCTCGAGCCCGCACGCGGCGATCGCCGACGGAAGCGACGTCGATCCCACGTCCAGGGCCGCGCGGTGCGCGACGCGCCTGTCGATCGCCATGGTCGGAGAGGCGGCGACCCCGGCCCAGCTCGCCTCGGCCGATCCCCAGTCGGCCGTCGACGGGCTGCTCGCCGACCCTCGGTTCATCGAGCGCTTCTCGAGGTTCATCAACGCGCAGTTCAACCTCACCCCGGGCGCGACGCCGGCGGAGGACGCGAGCTACTACCTCGCCAAGCACGTCCTCACGAACGGCAAGCCGTGGACGGACATGTTCCTCGGCAAGTACGACGTCGCTCCGTCGAACCCGCAGCAGCCCGGCTCCGACGCGGTGGTGACCGACGACCCCGACGGGCTCGGCTACTTCCGCAGCCGCGTGTGGACGGTGCGCTACGCGGGCAACGAGCCGGCGGGGATGCGCATCGTCACGGGCTACCGCATGATGTGGAACACGATCGGCCTCACGCTCGCGGCGACGACGAACGCGCCGGACGCGGACGTGTCGGCGACGGGACGGCAGGCGGCGCAGTGCCGGGGCTGCCACATGGACAACTGGTACGCGCTCGACAAGGTCGCGAGCGTCCTCGGCACGCGGCGCGGCACGGGCACCGACGTGAAGTTCGATCCGCCGACCGGCGGCGCCAAGCAGGTCCTCGGCGGCGTGAGCGTCTCGAACGACCAGGAGCTCGTCGAGGCGCTGGTCGGCAACGTCGCCTTCGACGTGAACGCCTGCCGCCTCGCGTGGAGGTACCTCTACGGCCGCGCCGAGTACAGCTGCGAAGGCCCCGCGTTCGATCGCTGCGTCGGCGCGTTCGTGAAGGACAAGAAGATGCAGACCGCGCTCGCGGCGGTCGCGAAGGATCCGTCGTTCTGCGAGTGAGCGAGGAGGAGCGCATGAAGAAGATCATCGTGACGATGACGCTGGCGGCGGTCGCGCTCCTCGCGTGCGAGGAGAGCGAGGGCGAAGGGTTCCGGCGCGGCAACCGCAATCCCGGCGACGACGGGACGGAAGAGCCGGCCGTGCAGGATCCGAACGAGCCCGGAGGGTGCGCGATCGGGGCGA
>JBDHVD010000453.1:0-7466 GCA_039809525.1 Labilithrix sp.
CGCCGAAATCAGCGTTCGATCCTCAACTCGTCGGCACAGAGTCCGCGCGTTGAGCATCGAACTCGCGCGTCGAAATCAGCGTTCGATCCTCAACTCGTCGGCACAGAGTCCGCGCGTTGAGCATCGAACTGGCGCGCCGAAATCAGCGTTCGATCCTCAACTCGTCGGCACAGAGTCCGCGCGTTGAGCATCGAACTCGCGCGTCGAAATCTGCGTTCGATGCTCAACCGACGATCGCGGGCCGTGCGATTCCGCGTGGTTGGCGCCCATCGTTCGACGTCGAACTCGGACCCCGCCGGAGGGACACCCGGGCCCGGCGGCCGTTACTTCGGCTCGCGCTCTTTGTTCAGCCCGAAGCCGTCGTGCAGGGCGCGCACCGCGAGCTCGGTGTACTTCTGGTGGATGAGGCAGCTCACCTTGATCTCGCTCGTCGAGATCGCCTGGATGTTGATGCCCTCGGCGGCGAGGATGCGGAACATCTTGGCGGCGATGCCCGCATGCGAGCGCATGCCGAGGCCGACGATCGAGACCTTCACGACCTCTTCGTCGTAGCGCGGCTCGCTGCCGCCGACGCGCTTGGCGACCTCCTCGATCCACGGCTTCGCGCGCGCGAGATCGGTCTTCGCGAGCGTGAACGTCACGTCGGCGCGGCCGTGGCCTTCCTTGCTGACGTTCTGGATGATCATGTCGACGGAGATGTTCTTCTCCGCCATCGCGCCGAAGATCTCGGCGACGACGCCGGGCTTGTCCTCGACGGCGACGAGGTGCACGCGCGCCTCGCCCTTCTCGTACGCGACGCCCGCGACGACGACGTCCTCGAGCGACTTCTCCTCGCCCGTCACCCAGGTGCCGGGCGCGTCGTTGAACGAGCTGCGGACGTGGACCGGAACGCCGTACTTCATCGCAATCTCCACGCTGCGGATCTGCAGCACCTTCGCCCCGAGGGAGGCGAGCTCGAGCATCTCCTCGTAGGAGATCTTCGGGATCTTCCGCGCCGAGGGGCACACGTTCGGATCGGTCGTGTAGACGCCGTCGACGTCGGTGAAGATCTCGCACGCGTCCGCGCCGATCGCGGCGGCGACCGCCACGGCCGAGGTGTCCGAGCCGCCGCGGCCGAGCGTCGTGATGTCGCCGTTCTCGTCGACGCCCTGGAAGCCGGCGACGACCGCGATGTGACCCTTCTTCAGGGTCGAGAAGATCTTCGAGCCCTCGATCGTCTTGATGCGCGCCTTCGTGAACGCGCCGTCGGTGAGGATCTTCACCTGATGGCCGAGCAGCGAGCGCGCCTGGCCGCCCTCCGCCTGGATGGCCATCGCCAGGAGGGCCGACGTCACCTGCTCGCCGGTGGCGGCGATGACGTCCATCTCGCGCGCGTCGGGCACCTTCGAGACCTCGTGCGCGAGCGAGAGGAGGCGGTTCGTCTCGCCGCTCATCGCGCTCACGATGACGACGACGTCGTTGCCTCGCTTCTGTTCGGCGATCGCCCGCTTGGCGACGTTGCGGATGCGCTCGAGCGAGCCGACCGAGGTACCACCGAACTTCTGGACGACGAGGGCCACGAGGACTGACGCATTTAGGTGGCCTTTCGCGATGCGTCAACGGCGCCGATGGAGTTATGGTCGCGCTCGCGAAGCATGAGCCCGTACGGGGGGTACATCGTCCAGACCTTCGTGACGCTGCTCGCCGTGTGCGCGATCGCGTTCGCGATCCTCTACGGCGCGCGCCGTCTCGGCATCGGCCGCCCGCGCGGTCCGATCTCGCTCGTCGGACAGCTCCCGCTCGATGCGCGCCGCTCGATCTACCTGGTGAAGGTCGGCGAGCAGGTGATCGTCGTCGGCGCGTCGGAGGCGGGCTTCACCAAGCTCGGCGAGCTCGACGCGAAGCAGGTCCCGTCCGAAGCGGAGCCTGCGCCGCCGGGGTTCGCCGAGATCCTCGCGCGCCTCACGGCGAAGCCGGCGAAGCCGGAGAAGAGGGACTGATGCGCGCGGACGACCTCCTCGGCAAGCCGATCGCGCTCGTCGTCGCGCTCGCGCTCGTGTCGCTCCTGCCGTTCGTGTTCATGGGCGTGACGGCGTTCGTGAAGATCTCGACCGTGCTCCAGATCGTGCGCAGCGCGATCGGCGCGCAGTCGGTGCCCTCGAACACCGTGGTCATGGCGCTCGCCACGGCGCTGACCCTCATCGCGATGGCGCCGGTGGGGCAGAAGATCTTCGATCGCGTCACCCCGCTCGTGACCGGCAAGACACCGGACACCACCGTCTTGATCGAGAAGGGGATCGAGGCGGTGCGCGAGCCGATGCGCGAGTTCCTCGAGAAGAACGCGAGCGAGAAGGAACGCGTGCGCTTCTTCGCGGTGGCGAAGAACGCGAGGCCGGAGGCGGAGCGGAGCAAGGTCGCCGCCGGCGATCTCTCGGTGCTCGTCCCCGCCTTCGTCGTCACCGAGCTGACCGAGGCGTTCGCGATCGGCTTCCTCGTCTACCTGCCGTTCCTGGTCATCGATCTCGTCGTCGCGAACGTGCTCCTCGCGCTCGGCATGCAGATGCTCAATCCCACGCAGGTGAGCCTGCCGTTCAAGCTGCTCCTGTTCGTGGCCATCGACGGGTGGGGGCTCTTGGCGCAAGCGCTCGTCGCAGGCTACAGATAGCCCCGCCATGCGTGCCGCCGCCGCCTTCTTCCTGCTCGCCGTCGGGCCCGCCGCGCTCCTCGCGCTGAGCGCGTGCGACGATCTCAACAGGCCGCTCGGTCATCCGCATGCCGAGCCGCGCCGCAAGTGCTTCAGCGACGTCGAGTGCCCCTCGAACCTGAAATGCACGAAGGGGCCGCAGGACATCGAGGGCCAGTGCGTCCCGCGCACGGCGGCCGACGAGGGCGGCGCGCCTCCTTCCACGAGCGACGAAGCCGGCGCTCCGGGGCTCGCGCCGATGCCCTCGGTGACCGCCGCTCCCGGGGACATCCAGATCTGAGAGAATTTGAAACTGATTTGATGCGCTTGACTTCCCCGCCCGCGCACGTATTGTGCGCCCCGCTTCTTCGGGGCAGTAGCTCAGCTGGGAGAGCGCCGCGTTCGCAATGCGGAGGTCAGGGGTTCGATCCCCCTCTGCTCCACCGAAGATCCCTCGCCGACGGCGACCTGTTGGTCTGAATGACGATGGGTCGCGGTCTGCTGCTCTTCACCGTCCTCGCCGCCTCGGGCGTGTCGGGCGGATGCAATGCGCTGACGGGAGCGTCCGCGCTCGAGGCCGTCGACGACGCGCCGATCGATGCGCCTGCCCACGACGGCGGGACCGTCCCGGCGTCCGATGCCGCGCCCGGCGACGCGCGCGTCGAGCCCGCGGACGCGGGCGGATCGGCCGACGCATCGCCCGACGGCTCCTCGTGCGCGGTCGTCGCCGTCGGACCGCGCTACGGCACGGCGGCGAGCGGCACGTGGGGCAACGTCGACGGCGCCTTGTCGCCGGACGGCAGCGCCGCGCACTCGAACGGCCTCGCGACCCCGATCACGGTCGGCGGCTTCGGCTTCTCCATCCCGCAGGGCGCGACGATCGTCGGGCTCAAGGTCGACGTCGCGCGCGTGAAGTCGAGCGGCACGGTCTCGGACAAGCTGGTCGCGTTCCCCGGCAGCGAGACGAAGACGCTGCCCGGCGAGTGGCCGATCGGTCTGTTCAACGGCCCGTTCGTCACCGCGAGTTACGGCGGGCCGACGGACACGTGGGGCGCCGCGCTCACGCCCGACGACGTGAACGCGCCGAAGTTCGGCGTCGCGCTCGCGGTGAGCGGCGACGGCAACGGCCACGTCGACAGCATCGGCGCGACCGTCTTCTACTGCCCGCCCTGATCCTCCGCGATCCGCCCCGCCCCTCAGGCCGCCGCGCAGAGGTGGCTCGCGTCGAGCGCGTCGAGGAGCGCGATCGCGTCGACCGCGCGCGGCATGCCCGCCAGCGCCACCAGATCCGCGTCGACCTCGGCCGCGAGCGCCGCGCGCAGCTCGCGCTTCGCCCGCTCGCGCGCCTCGTTCACCGCGCGCCGCTCGAACGGCGAGAGCTGCGGCTCGAGCCACGCGGCGACGTCCCACGCGAGCGCCGCGTGGCGCGTCTCGTCCTCGGCGATCGCTTGCATGATGCACGCGATCGGGCGGTCGCCCGCGTTCCGCGCCTGCCAGTGCGCGACGAGCGCGCCGTAGGTCTCGCGCACGCATCCCTCGACCGCGTTCTCGAGCGCGATCTCGAAGGGCGTGCGCTCCTTCGTCTCGCCCATCGCCGGCTCCGCCACGGTCGCGCCGAAGCGCCGCGCGAGGCTGCCGGTCATGCGCGCGTGGCGGACCTCGTCGTCGCGGCTCGTGCGCGCCGCCTCGATCAGGTCCGCGGGCGCGCCCAGCCGCGCGAGCTCCTCCTCGAGCCGCTCGAACGCGAACACGCTCGCCGCCTCGAGGTACGCCGCGTCGCCGAAGAATCGCGCGAGCGCGTCCTGCCGCGCGCGATCCGCGTCGAGCGCGCGCTCGCGCAGGCCCACCGGCCGGCGCCCGATCGCGCAGTTCGGATCGCCGTCCTTCAGGAGCGTCGTGCTCTTCGTGTACTGCTCGCCGCTCGACGTGACCTCGAGGACGACCTCGTCGAGGTGCGTGCCCTTCCCGCAGGTGTGGCCCGTCTCCGTGCGGATCTCCCAGCCGGTCGCCGTCTTGCGCGCGTTCGGCTGCCCGCACACCACGCGGTACTTGCCCGTCGCGGTCACCAGCAGCGCCGCGTCCTTCGCGGTCTCGACCGGCGCGATGAACGCCTTCAGATCCTCGAGCGACGTCGCGAACTCGAGGTTGTCGCCGACCGTCGCGACCAGGTAGCGCGTGCGCGCCATCTCCATGCCGGCGTTCTCCACCGGCCATCCGGCCGAGCGCGCATCCGCGAGCGCCGCCTGGCAGGCCGGCTTGTCCGACGCGGACGCGCACGGCGTGCCGCTCTTCGCGACCACGATCGGCGGCTGCACGGGTCCGCCCGGATACGTGTACTCGTCGCGGAGCTCCATGTAGTCGACGGGCACCGTGCCCGGCGCCGGCGTCACGCCCGCGAGCGCGTCGTAGCTCGTCGCGCCGTTGCACAGGTCGAGGTCGTACGGGATCGTCCCGCTCGATCCGCCGCTGCTGCTCGTGCTGCCGCCCGACGACGTCCCGCCGCTCGAGCTGCCACCGCCCGAGGACCCTCCGCTGCTGCTCGATCCGCCGCTCGACGATCCGCTGGTGACGTCGACGCCGGCGACCGATCCACCGCACGCGACGAGGCCGGCGATCATGGGGAGGAGGAGGCTGAGACGCGAGTGATGACGCATGACGGCCCATCCGAGCACCCGGCGTGCCACGTGGCTCACCACACGATTCCGCGGACATCGCGCCCGTGTGTGCCATCCGCGTGGCACAAGTCGCGACTGTAAGGCCCACGCGCGTGCCGCCGTTCCCTCCTCATGAACCGCCGTCCCCTGCTCGTCCTCGCCTCCTTCTCGATCCCGGTCCTCGCCCTCGCGGCGGCGTGCGGAGGAGGGGAGTCGTCGAGCCCGCCTCCGAACACCGGCCCCGCGCCGTCGATGACCACGACCGCGCCGCCTCCGCCTCCGACCACCACCACGACCCCGACGGCGACGGCGACGGCCACGGCGACGGTGCCGCCGATCCCGACGTTCCCGCCGCCGACCGCGGGCGGGGGAGGAGGCACCGCGCAGCCGCTCGATCCGAACCTCGCCGCGGCGGCCACCACCGCGCTCGGCGCGGTCGCCGCGACCGAGGCGCCCGGCATGACGAAGGACGGCCCCACCGTCGCCGGCAACTTCCAGGAAGGCCAGACGCTCGAGGGCACGTTCACGTTCCAGCCGGGCAAGTGCTACACGCTCGTCGCCGCGGGCGCGGGCATCACGCAGCTCGACGTCGAGATGCAGTACGCGACGCCGATCCCCGGCCTCGCCCCCAGCATCGGCAAGAGCACGCAGTCCGGACCCGTCGCGTCGATGGGCGGCAAGAACAACTGCCTCCGCCCGATGAGCCCGATCGCGGCGCCCGCGAAGTTCATCGTGAAGGCGACGAAGGGCGCGGGCCTCGCCGCCGCGCAGCTCTACTCGAAGTGATCGCGGCTCCGAACGGCGCCGCTTCGTCGCGCTGCGTCACGACCGGGAGCTCACCTCGCGCCCAACGCCGTGCCGGATCGTCACCGGCGCGCGTCGCCGCGTAGTACGCTCGGCGCTCCCCCACATGTTCAAACCGCGCGCGATGATCAGAGCGGCCGTCGGCTACGTCAGGAAGAACCCGGACGAGGTCGTCCGAGCCGCGGTGAACGCGACAGGCCTCCGCTTCGGCATCCCCCTCGCGACGCTCCGCTGGTTCGCCGGCCAGCTCCAGGGCTCGAAGGCCCCCAAGGACGTCGAGATCTCGAGCGCCCCGCCCGCGCTCCGCTTCAGCGCCGTCGTCGACGCGATGGGCACCGCCGTCCGCGCCTCCGCCGCCATCAAGATCGACGAGGTCACCATCACCGAGGAGAGCGTCCGCGTCGGCGTGCGCCTCCGCGACGTGAAGCTCGCCCTCGTCGGCGACAGCGACTCGCCCGTCGCCACGCTCATCAAGTCCGGCGCGCTCGATCTCTCGAAGCCCGGCAACCTGGTGAAGTTCATCCCCAAGAAGCCGCCCGCGGTCGTCGAGGCCGAAGGCGATCGCATCGTCGTCGATCTCCTCAAGGTCCCGAAGCTCGCGAACGATCCGCGCGTCCGGATGATCCTCGGCCTCGTCTCGCCGGTGCTCGGCATCCGCGCGATCGAGACCGATCGCGATCACCTCTACATCAAGCTCCGCGCGATGCCCGCCGGCCTCCCCGAGGCGATCGGCAAGCTGCGCGAGACCGTCAGAAGCTGAACGCGCCGGCCGCCTTCAGGCAGTCGCGGACCTCGCTGCACGACTTCGCCCGGCACGCGTCGGCGTTCGCACGCGCCGCGTCGGTCAGCGCCGCGATGCTCTGACAGTAGTCGTCCGAGAAGGTCGAACCCTCCACCGTGCCGCCGTCGGGGCCGGCCCCGGGCGCCGTGCAGTCCTCACGCTTCGCCAGGCACGCCGTCACCGCGGCGATGTCGGGGTAGGCCGGATCGGCGGCGCCGAAGCTCGCGACGCACTCGTCGTCCTTCTTGTCGCAAGCGAGCGTCGAGAAGCACGACGACACCGCGCCGGTGTAGCTCGCGCTCCACTTGCCCTGGTACTGCGCGCCCTCGTCGGTGCACTCCTTCACGCAACCGTCCGAGCCCTTGCCGCACTTCGTCTTCCAGTCGCACATCGCGGTGCAGACGCTCGAGACGTCGCCGGCGGCGGCGGTGCTCCCGCCGCCGATCGTCCCGGAGCCGCCCGAGCCGCACGCGATCGCGAAGAGGCCGATCGACACGAACGAGAGCGATGCAGAGATCTTCATCGAGCTCCGAGGAACGTTAGTCGACGAGCGCCGCCCCCGGAA
>JBDHVD010000454.1:0-7457 GCA_039809525.1 Labilithrix sp.
GACCGATCGATCTCTGGACGAACAACGCGTCGGCGACGACCGCCGGCCCCGGCCAGCCCGGCCCGCAGCGCATCCGCTCGGTGAAGTTCCGGGTGTCGACGCGCGCGCCCCTCGCCGACCGCACGGCGAACCTCTCGCTCCTTCCGGGCACGCCGTACATCACGCGGTACTGCCTCGAGGCGGCGGCGCCCGCGACGTGCACCAAGTTCGCGCGCGTCCGCACCATCGTCTCGGAGGTCGCGCTCATCAACCAGGCGAGGATGGCGTACTGATGCGCAGCCAGCGGACCACCACCCTCGTCGCTCGCGCGGCGCGCCGCAAGAACCAGCGCGGCGCGGCGCTCTTCGTCGTCGCGGTGACGCTCGCCCTGCTCGCGGCGATGGGCGTCTACGGCCTGACGGCGACGGCGCAGGACGTCCGCGCGGCCGGTCACGGGCGCGAGGGCATGAGCGGCCAGAACGTCGCGATGCACAACTTCATGCTCGCGAGCGAGACGTTCTCGCCCGGTGCCGCGCAGGGCATCGTCAACACGATGTACGCCGGCACCGGCGGCACGACGAAGCAGTCGATCAACTGCCGGACGGCCAAGCCGTACACCGGCGCGCGTGAGTTCTGCGATGCCGAGGCGTGCGTGCTCCTCACGCCGACCGAGCTCCAGAACATCGCCACGAGCATCAACACCACCGTCCCGCCCGGGCTGCCGTTCCGGCCCGACTCCTTCGGCCCCGGCTACCCGTACCGGCCCGACGTCCAGATCGAGGTCACGAGCCCCGTGATGATGCCCGCCCCCGCCGGGTTCGAGGGCCCCGACCCCAACAACCCGAAGCTCTTCGTCGAGGCGACGGTGACCGTGTTCTCCGAGATGCGGGCGAGCACCACGTCGCCGCCCGAGATCAACGTCGTCGGCCGCGGCCGCATCATCGCCGGTCCGATGGCGAAGCCCCCCTGTGTGAGGCCCTGAGGGAGTGACCATGCTCGTCCGTCGAACCTGCCTCCGGCTCCTCCTCGCGTCCGTTCCCGGTCTGCTCCTGCTCGCGTCGCACGACGCGAAGGCGCAGTCGGCGGGCACGACCAACACCCCGCTGCCCAACGTCATGCTCCTCATCGACACCTCCGGGTCGATGGAGCGCATGCCCGACAACTCGATGCCGTCCGACGACCGCGTCCCCGGGTCGACGCCGGCGACGAAGATCACGGCCGCCCCGTTCAATCACTGCACCCCGGGTCAGGAATCGAACCCGAACCGCTGGGGCATGCTCGTGCAGGCCCTCACCGGCAACATGCAGCCGTTCTTCAGCTGCGCGGAGATGTCGCGCGCGCCGGGCACGGCGTTCGCGAACGAGTTCAAGATCAACGACCACGCGCCGTACGACGTGAACTACGTGCTGCCGTACCACCGCCCGCTCGCGGGCAGCGGGCTCCAGGCGTGCGCATTCGCGCCGTGGGACCTCCCCGGGGCGCCGATGGGCTCGGGCGTCGGCCCGCAGCGGCGCGGCATCACCGGCTCGGACGCGCGAGACTTCCCGCCGACCGCGTTCACGTCGGTCAACTGGGCGTACCTGGAGAACCAGTACAAGTTCAACAACCCGCTCGCAGGCAACGCGTGCACCTTCGAGCAGGCGCTCGACGGGCAGCTCGACGCGACGCGCGACTACATCCGCTTCTCGCTGATGACGTTCGACACCGACACCGATGCGGGTCAGGGCGTCACGACGTCGATCCCGCCCAGCGGCAACTGCGACACCGCGAATCCGTTCCTCGGACTCTGGACGTACCGCGCCTCGAACCCGCCGGTCCCGGGCGTCGGCCTCCCCTCCGCGTGCGCGACGCCTCCGCAGCCGTTCGACGTCGGCGCGCGCCACTGGGCGGCGCCGCCGTGGGAAGGCCGCCACGTCCCGTTCCCGGATCCGCAGGGCACGCTCTACGACGTGCAGCGGACGAACGACGACGTCCAGAAGGTCATCATGGCGACGCGTCCGTTCGGCGCGACGCCGATCGACGGCCTGGTCGAGGACGCGCGCGATTACATGTGGCGCAACACGTACGGGCCGAACGGCACGCAGGCCGGCTACGCCGACCCGTACGTGAAGAACGGCTGCCGCGACTCGTACATCATCCTGCTCACCGACGGCGCGCCGAACCTCAACCTGCGCCCCGGATGCGGCGCGGGCGCGGGCACCGGCGGAGGCATCTGCCCGTACCCGAACCAGGCGTACGAGACGGTGCAGCAGCTCTACAACGGCGCGGGCGGACCGAAGGTCGCGACGTACGTCATCGGCTTCTCGGTCAACGGCTCGGGCGCGTTCCCCGGCGACGGCTTCCCCGGCACGTTCGCGTCCGCTCCGCAGAACAACTGCAAGGCGTGGTACGCGGGCGCGGCGCCCGACGGCGGCGGCGGTACCCCGCAGGGCATGGAGACCGCGTGCGCGGCGGCGAAGGCGTCGGGCAAGGCGCCTCCCGGCTCGACCGCGGACGCGTGCTGCCAGCTCAACAAGATCGCGTTCTACGGATCCGGCGCGGGCCCGGGCGCGGTGGGCGCCTTCTTCGCCGAGACGCAGGCCGACCTCGTCCTCTCGTTCGGACGCATCCTCGCGAACATCTCCAAGGCCGCGACCTCGCGCACGCCGCCGGCGTACTCGCCCGTCGTGTCGGTCGCCGGTCAGGGCATCAGCGCGAAGTACGTCACCACGTTCATCCCGAACGCGCGCCGGCCGTGGTCGGGCGAGATCGACCGCACCCGCGCGAGCTGTTCGACGACGCCGCCGGGCAGCGACCTGCCGCAGAACGCGGACACGTCGGGCGACTCGTACGCGCAGAACACCGCGGCGCAGGCGTCGGCCGGCACGCGCTTCTTCATCTCGGTGAAGGGCGACACGACGAGCGGCAGCCTGATCGACTCGGGCCGCACGATGCGCCCGTACACCAACGCGACCTCGTACACCGACGGCGTCCCGAACTACGGCGGCGTCGAGGTCGGCGCGCTCGACATGGGGCTCACGTCGGTCGGCGGCTGGACCGAGGCGATGGACATCGACGCGAACACCTGCAAGCGCTCGCGTGCGGTGTCGCCCACCAACCCGCAGCAGACGGTGACCGTTCCGCGCCTCTCGGCGAACGACTGCCGCGACGTCATCTGGAACTTCGCCGCCGCCAGCAAGCAGTCGGCGCTCAAGACCGGCCCCGAAGGCAGCTTCGAGTTCAACGTCCGCTGCCGCGGCAGCTCCGGCCTGTCGACCGGCTTCTGCTCCGTCACCGCGTCGCAGGCCTGCACCGTCGGCGTCGCGAACACCTGCCCCACGGGCGAGGTCTGCGTGCCGGAGTGCGCCGCGCTCGGCGCGGTCTATCACTCGACCCCGGCGGTCGTCGGTCCGCCGTCCTCGTTCCTCCGCGAGGACGCGTTCCGCCAGTTCGCCGAGGGCCGCGCGCTCCGCCGTCCGACGATGTACGTCGCGACGACCGACGGCGTGCTCCACGGCTTCAAGGCGCTCGAGACGCAGGGCGGCTCGCAGGGCGGCAACGGCAAGAGCGAGAACTGGGAGATGTGGGCGTTCGTTCCGCCCGCGGTGCTCCCGAAGCTCGCGTCGAACTACCCCTCCGGCCAGCAGATCCTCCTCGACGGCAGCCCGGTGGTGAAGGACGTCGTCTGGGATCGCGCGAGCATCGGCAACGCCGATCAGTGGCACACCACCCTCGTCGCGGGGATGGGCTCGGGCGCGTCCGGCTACTACGCGCTCAACGTGAGCGATTCGGACTGCGGCGGCAGCTGCAACACGCCGGGCGCATGGCAGCCGGCGGCGTCGCTCGCCGACGCGTCGATCGGCGGCCTCAACACCGCCAAGCGCGGTCCGCACTTCCTCTGGCAGCTCACGGACGTGCCGAAGCAGGGCGCGGACAACGGTCTCGTCGTCCGCAGCGCGAAGGGCTCGCCCGCGCAGGAGATGGTCGCCCTCTTCGGCAAGCAGTCGGGCACTCCGGCGATCACCACGGTGCAGGCGAACCCGGACGGCACCGTCCCGCGCCAGATCGGCGTCGCGATCCTGCCCGGCGGCATCGACGGTCCGCCGGTGAAGGGCGCCTCGTGCCCGCGCGGCATCTCGAGCGGCTACTCGGCGACCGACTTCGACCGCAGCGATACGGCGCGTCCGCCGCGCACCGACGTGCGCCGCTGGGCGAACGGCTGCACCGGCGCCGCCGGCCGCGTGGCGGGCCGGAGCGTCACCATCGTGCGCCTCGACACGGGCGAGATCATCCGGCACTTCGGCCGCCTCTCGGTCACCCCCGAGGTGCCCGCGGCGATCGTCAACGTCACGAACGACACGCCGTTCGACTCGCCGATCGTCGGCACCCCCGCGGTCTATCCGGGGGCCGTCGGTCAGAACGCCCAGCGCGTCTTCGTCGGCGACGCCGACGGCACGATCTGGAGCATCGACCTGACGAGCACCGATCCGTCGAAGTGGAAGGCGACCATCTTCCAGGACCTGTTCTCCGGGCAGAGCGCCGAAGCCGGCCAGCCGGTGAGCGTCCCCCTCGTCGTCTCGCAGGACGCCGGCGGCGCGATCGTGGTGAACGCGGCCACGGGTGACCAGGAGAACATCACCGCGTCGGCGATCACGAACTACGTCTACTCGGTCCGCGAGATCCCCTCGTTCACCCTCGCGGTGCCCTCGCGCTCCGAGGTCCGCTGGTACCGCGCACTGCCGAACGGCGAGCGCGTGACCGGTCCGATGATCGTGTTCGACCGCATCCTCTACTTCGCCACCCACCTCCCCGATCCGATCAGCGCGGTGTGCGGTGCGCAGGCGAAGTCCCGGCTCTGGGGCCTCGACTACCTGACGCCGGACACCGGTGGCCTGACCGCCGGTGGTCTGCCGCGGTGGTGCCCGCGCATCAGCGTCGATCCGATCTCCGGCCTCTGCGGGACCGGCGGCTACACCGCGTTCGAGGACATCCCCGAAGCCTCGAACTCGATCATCCCCGGCGTCACCCTGCGGCCGTCGCTGGTCTGCACCCAGTTCGGCTCGGTGCCCGAGGATCCGACGGGCGGCATCACCGGCATCACCCCGCAGCGCTACGAGCTGTTCTTCAGCTTCTCGAAGCCGCAGGTCGGCGGCACGAACACGCCGCAGGCGCAGCGCCTCGGTGTGACCGTGCCCGTCCCGCGGATTTCGGCGATGATCGACGCATGGTCGCTCGTGTTCGACTGAGCCGTCGGTGGGGGTCCGCCCTCGTCGCCGCCCTCGCGATCGCCGCGACGGCGGGCTGCAAGCGCAAGCCGCCGCCCGAGCCCGCTCCCGCGCCGGCCCCGGTCGATCACCTCGCGCCCAACGAGGTCGTCGAGGGCAAGGAGAAGGCGTTCGCCCTCCCCTTGCCGCGCCACGCGACGGTCACCGGGAAGTTCGACACGAGCGTCACCGTGCGCTCGCCGCTCCTGCCGGAAGAGCTCGCGAACTTCGTGCGCGCGCGGGTGAAGGAAGGCAACGTCGTGGCGGGCGGCGCGGCGACGACGTTCGAGGACGTGGTGGTCCCGGCCGAGCCGCAGCGGCGGCTCACGATCGAGGTCCGCCGGCCGGTGCTGACCGGCGACGCCCGGAGCGAGATGACCGTTCGCGACACCACGCCGCCTCCGATCGAGCCGAACCTCACGGACGAGGAGCGGTGGAAGAAGGCAGGTTTTGGCCCCGACGGCAAGCTGCTCGATCCGAAGCACTCGCAGTAGACTCGCCCGCCGTGCGAGCCCCCCTCCTCTGTCTCGGCGTCCTCGTCGCCGCGTGCGCGTCCGACGACGGCGCCCCGCGGACGTCCGGTCCGACCGAGCTGATCGTCGCGGCGAGCGACTACTCGTCGGCGCTGGTCTGCGGCGCGCCGGGCGATTGCCGGCGCGGCGCCGATCTCGGCAAGGACCCGCAGCTGTCGATCTCGAACGGGCGCGCGTTCTTCCTCGCACGGGACAACGACCTCGTGTTCGAGCTCGATCCGACGACCGCGGTGCCGATCGCCCGCGCGAGCGTGCACCTCGACGAGACGAAGATCGCGAACCCCCACGACGTCGCCGCGGCGCCCGACGGCTCCCTCTTCGTGACGCTGTTCAACGTCCCGGCCATCGCCATCGTGCGCGACGGCAAGGTGGACGGCACCATCGATCTCTCGCGCTTCGACGACAAGGACGGCAACCCGGAGGCCGAGTCGATCCGCATCGTCGACGTCGGCGGCAAGGCGAAGGCCTTCGTGACGCTCGAGCGCCTCGAGTTCGACGTCGCGAGGAACCAGTACCTCTCCACCCGGCCGTCGGTGATGCTCCGCATCGACGTGGCCTCGCGCCAGGTGGAGGCGGAGATCCCGCTCGCCGGCCGCAACCCGTTCAACCCGATGCAGGAGGCCGACGGCGCGCTCTTCCTCGCCGAGCCCGGGAACTTCGACGCGGTGCACGAGGACGGCGCGGGCATCGAGCGCTTCGACGTCGCGACGTCGACCACGCGCCTCGTCGTCTCCGAGAAGGAGCTCGACGGCAGCGTCGCCGAGATCGCGGTCGCCGGCGGATGCGGCGCGGCGATCGTCGCCGGCCCCGAGTGGGGGGTGAACCCGACGTCGGTGGTGACGTTCGATCCCGTGCTGGGCAAGCCCTCGGCGCCGGTGCTCGGCCCGACGACCGGCTACGACCTGCAAGGCCTCGCGTGGAGGGGCAACACGCTCTTCGTCGGCGACCGGCGCCCGAACGGCGCCGGTTACGTCGTCCACGTGCTCGAGCGAGAAGGTGCATCCTGCACGCTTCGCGACACGGGCCGCACGATCACGCTTCCCCAGCGGCCCGTCGCGCTGCGCCCCACGCGATGAACGAGCCGCGCGACGAGAGCCGCCAGGCGGGGCGCGGAGGGCTCGCCGTCCTCGGCGCCAAGGTCTACTTCATCCTCACCGGCTTCATCCAGCAGCCGCTCCTGAACTGGGCGATCGGCGCGGCCGACTACGGCGCGCTCTCGCGCGTGCTCGCGGTGTCGAACGTCGTGAACAACGTCGTCGTCGCGAGCTCCACGCAGGGCGTGAGCCGCACGGTCGCGCCGGCGGGCGAGAAGCATCGCGAGGTCCTCCGCGCGACGCTCCGCGTGCACGCCGTCGTCGCGCTCGCGTTCGCGGCGCTCCTGGCCGCCGCCGCGCCGCTCGTCGCCATGTTCCAGCACGCGTCCGAGGTCACGACGCCGCTCGCGATCATGGCGGGCGTCCTGCTGGTCTACGGCTTCTATGCGCCGCTCGTCGGCTACCTCAACGGCCGTCGCCAGTTCACCCGCCAGGCGTCGCTCGACGTCATCGCCGCGACGCTCCGCACCGCCGGCTTCATCGGCCTCGGCGCGCTCTTCACCCGCAAGGCCGGCGCGCTCGCCGCCTCGCTCGGCACCACCCCGGGCGTCCTCGGCGCGACCGTCGGCGCGGTGCTCGCGGCGGCGGGCGTCTTCCTCGTGGCGCTC
>JBDHVD010000455.1:0-7451 GCA_039809525.1 Labilithrix sp.
CTGACGTGCGCGCTCCGCGGGCGCGCGCTCCTGGCCGGCCTCGCGATCGGCTACGTGTTCGCCACGCGCCCGGTCTCCGCGCTGCCGATCGGCGCGGTCGCGCTCGCGCTCCTCGCCCGCGGCGGCGCACGAGGAAGGGACCGCCGCGTCGTCGCGCGCGCGGCGCTCGGCCTGGTGCCCGGCGTCCTCCTCCTCCTCGTGTCGCAGAAGGCGGTCACCGGCTCGTGGCTCGGGTCGACCCAGCGCATGTACTATGCAACGAGCGACGGCCCGCCCGGCTGCTTCCGCTACGGCTTCGGCGAGGGCATCGGGTGCCTCCACGAGCACGGCGAGTTCGTGCGGGCGCGGCTCGCGGACGGCTACGGCCTGCTCGCCGCCGCGGGCACGACGCTGCGCCGCCTGAAGATGCACCTCCTCGACGTGGCGAACCTCGAGCCGCTCGCGCTGCTCGTGCTCGTGCCGATCGCGAGGACGCGCGCACGCGCGATCGCCTCCGCGACCGCGCTCGTGGGCCTGCAGGTCCTCGCGTACGCGCCGTTCTACTTCGACGGCAACTACCCCGCCGGCGGCGCGCGCTTCTTCGCCGACGTCCTGCCGGTCGAGCACGTGCTCCTCGTGGTCGCCGTCGCGCTCGTCGCGAAGGCCGAGCGGCGCTTCGTCCGCGGCGCGTTCGCGACGCTCGGCCTCGCCCTCGCCGGCTTCGCGGTGCACGCGTCGTTCGATCACCGGCAGCTCGCCGATCGCGACGGGGGCAAGCCGATGTTCGACGGCGATCTGCTCGCCAAGGCGAACGCGCGCGAGGGGCTCGTCTACGTCGACACCGATCACGGATTTTCGATCGGCCACGATCCGGCGGCGCGGGCGAAGGACGGCATCGTCGTCGCGCGCTACCGGGGCGACGATCGCGATCGGCTCCTCTTCGATCGGCTCGATCGACCGCCGACGTGGAAGTACGAATTCGGCGACGAGCCCCGGCTCGTGCCGTGGGCGCCCCCCGATCTCGAGCGCCCCCTCCGGTTCGAGGCCGAGGCCGAGTGGCCTCCCCTCGCCCAGCAGGGCGGCTTCGCCGTACCAGGTCCGGTCCATGCGTGCGCCTCGAAGGGCCGCGGCCTGATCCTGACGCCGGTGCCGGCGAGCGGATCGATGCAGGCGACGATCGCCGTGCCGGTCCCGGAGAAGGGCCGCTGGCGGGTGGCCGTGCACGTGGTCCTCGGCGCGGCCGCGCCCTTCAGCGAACCCCTGATTTCCCCGCAAAACCGCGCGACGGGCGTGGCCCGGCTGGGGACCGCGCGCTGGGAATGGCAGGGCGCGGGGAGCGGGTGCACGGTCCTCCCGAGCTACGTCCTCGAGCTCGACGGCCCGTCGGTGAAGCTCGACCTCGAGGCGAAGGGCGGCCCGGTGGCGATCGATCGGGTCACGCTCGAGCGCGAGTAGGAACGAAATCGCGACCTCGTCCGTAGGACAGAAAGCGTTGACGATACGGCCACTAACCGCTTCCATGGGGAGGCTTGGCAGAGGGGTGTGGGGCCGCCCGAGCCGCAGAGCGGCGGTCCCACTGAGAAGAAGCACCGCAGCGGGAGTCGAATCATGACGAAGAGTGAGCTCATCGACGCGATGGCCGCGCGCAGTCAGCTGACGAAGGCGCGCGCCGAGCTCGTGGTCAACTGCGTCTTCGAGGCGATGACCGAAGCGCTCCAGCGGGGGGAAGGCATCGAGATCCGGGGGTTCGGGAGCTTCACCGTCCGTCCCTACAAGGCTTACTCGGGTCGCAACCCGAGGACCGGCGCGCCGGTCCCCGTCCCGCCGAAGCGTCTTCCGTTCTTCAAGGTCGGCAAGGAGCTCAAGGAGCTCGTCAACAACAGCCGGCTGACCTCGCAGATCACGGGCGGCGACGACAAGGACGACTGACCGCTCCGCCGATCGTGTAGAACGTCGGCCCGCATGGGCACGACGTTTCCGCCGGTCGCAGAGCAGATCGCCATCATCACGCGCGGCGCCGTGGACCTCCACGTCCGCGCGGAGCTCGAGGAGCGCCTGACGGAGTCCGCGAAGACCGGCAAGCCGCTCAAGGTGAAGGCCGGCTTCGATCCCACGCGCCCCGATCTCCACATCGGCCACGCCGTCCTGATGGCGAAGATGCGCCAGTTCCAGGACCTCGGCCACCACGTCATCCTCCTCGTCGGCGAGTTCACCGCGATGGTCGGCGATCCGACGGGCAAGAACGAGCTCCGCCCTCGCCTCTCGCGCGAGGACGTCCGCGCATCGGCGAAGACCTACACCGATCAGGCGTTCAAGATCCTCGACAAGGACAACACCGAGATCCGCTCGAACTCCGAGTGGCTCGACAAGATGACCCCGAGCGAGATCGTCGAGCTCATGGCGAAGATGACCATCTCGCGCATGCTCGAGCGCAAGGACTTCGGCCAGCGCTTCGAGGAGGGCAAGCCGATCTACCAGCACGAGTTCCTCTACCCGCTGCTCCAGGGCTACGACTCGGTCGCCCTCGAGAACGACATCGAGCTCGGCGGGACCGATCAGCTCTTCAACCTGCTCGTCGGCCGCGACCTGATGGGCAAGTACGGGCAGCGCCCGCAGATGGTGCTCACCACGCCGCTGCTCGAGGGCATCGACGCGAAGATCGAGAACGGCGCCGTCGTCGGCAAGAAGATGAGCAAGAGCGCGGACAACTACATCGGCCTGACCGAGCCGCCGATCGTGATGTTCCGCAAGGTGATGCAGATCGACGACGAAGTGATCTTCCGCTACTTCGAGCTCCTCTCGGCGAAGTCGAGCGCCGAGATCGCGCAGCTGAAGGCGGAGAAGGCCGCCGGCCGTCACCCGAAGGAGATCAAGGCGATCTTCGCGCGCGAGCTCGTCGCCCGCTTCCACGACGAGGCCGCGGCGCGCGCCGCCGAGCAGGAGTTCGACAAGGTCTACGGCGCGGACGCGGTGCCCGACGACGTGCCCGAGCACACCATCACGACCGACGGCCCCACGCTGTGGATCGCGAAGGCGCTCTCGAGCGCGGGCCTCGTGAAGTCCACCGGCGAGGGCAAGCGCATGGTCGAGCAAGGCGGCGTCGAGATCGATCGCGTGCGCGTCACCGACGGCAACCACCAGCTCGAGCGCGGCAAGCGCTACCTCGTGCGCGTCGGCTCGAAGAACCGCCGCTTCGCGTACATCGTGGTCGCGTCGTGAAGCGCGCGAGCCTCGCGCTCGCGCTGCTCCTCGGGTGCGGACCTTCCACGCCGCCTCCCCCGCCGGCGCCTCCTCCCGTCCCGCTGCACCTCGCGCCCGCGTGCGACCTCGCGCCGGCGGCCGGACTCTCGTGGGTGATCGAGGCGAGCCCGCGCGCGATCGCGCAGGCGCCCGACCTCATCCCCGCGATCGCGCTCGTCGTCCCGGAGGACCGCCTCCGTGCGTTCGCCGCCTCGCACGGCGGCGTCGATCTCCGGCAGATCGAGGACCTCTGCGTCGCGCGCTACAAGGACACGACGCTCGCCGTCGCGCGCACGCCGTTCGATCCCGCGCGCGTGACGTCCGCGTTCGAGGAGCGCTCGACGAAGCCCACCGTCCGCGCGACCGTGGTGCCGAACCCCGTCGTCGTCCGCCTCTCGGGCGAGGTCCACACCGAGCCGCAGCAGCTGCTCGTCTTCGGCCGCGAGGCGCTCGCGCTCGAGCAAGGCAAGGCGGGTCCGCTGCGTGCCTCGGAGGCGTTCGCTCTCGGCCGGCTTCGCCGCGCATCGCCGGCGCTGCGCGGCGCCGCCCTCTCGCGCGCCGCGCAGGTTCTCGGCGACGCGCCGATCCGCGCGTTCGCGCCCGGGCCGTTCGAGGGCGAGACCGCGCAGGGCCTCGGCGGGCTGCTCCGCGCGAGCACGGCGATCGCCGTAGCTGCTACGCCCGTGCAGGGCGCGCCGCGGATCGCCGTCCGCCTCGTGCTCACCGGCGCGTGGGGCGAGGACGCGGCGGTCGCCGGCGAGCGGCTCGCCGCGGCGGTCCACGTCGTGTCCGAGAGCCCGGTCGGCCGGCTGTTCGGCCTCGATCGCCCGCTCGAAGGCCCGCGCGTGCGCTCCGCGCCCGAGGCCCTCGTGCTCGAGGCGACCTACGACGCCGACGCGCTGGCTCGGGGCGTGCACGATGCGCTCGACGCCGAGGTCGGCGAGATCATGCGTCGCTGACGCGGGCGCGACATTCGATAGAATCGTGCATACTTGTCGCCGATGGATCTGGCGGCGCTGGCGAGCTGTCGAGAGCTCACGACGGAGCACGTCGAGCACGCCGCGCGCTCGCCCGATGCGCTGCGTGCTCTGCTCGCGCGCGCCGCCGAGATCGCCCAGCCCGAGGACGGCGTCCCGAAGATCCTGTTCGTCCTCGCGCGCCTCGCGCGAGGCGACGTGCCGTGGCTCGAGGGCGACGTGACCGTCGAGCTCGCCGGCGACGACGACGCGACGACGCTCGATCTGTTCGGCGAGCAGGGTTGGGGGATCAAGGAGCGCCTCGCGCCGCGCGCGCGGTTCGCCGTGCCGCTCGACGAGTTCACGCGCGCGGTCGAGATCTCGGCCAAGCGCTTCGAGCCGCTCCGCGCGACGGTGCGCGAAGGCAAGGTCATCCTCTCGAGCGCGCCCGTCGCTCCGAGCGCGCCGCCGCCCCCGGTCGAGCTCGACGAGAACAGCGTCGGCACCGCGCCTCCGCCCGCGCTCGTCGCGCGCGAGCCCGAGCCGTTCAGCGTCCCGCCCGGGGCCGAGCCGAGCCCCTTCGACATCCCGACCGGGATACCCGAGGGCGGGCGCTCGCCCCAGCTCACGACCGAGCTCGACGATCCGGGCGACTCCTTCGGCGCTTTCCTCGACGATCCCGCCACCCCGCCCGCCGCTCCTGCCGCTCCCGCCGAGCCGCCGCCGCCCACGCCGAAGAAGGCCGACTCCGTCCACAGCCGTCCGACGGTGCGCCGGATGGTCGCAATCAAGCCCGAAGCGCTGCGTACGGGTCGCAAGGATCCGAGGCGAGAAGAGGACGATTGACGGCCTGCGTCGTTGCCCGTTGACGCCGAACCGAGGGCAATGGTACGCGCGCGGGAGGATGGCTCAGACCGCACGCTCCACCCGCTCCTCTTCTTCCATCGACCGTCCCGCTGCACGCCCGGGCATCAAGCCCGCGGTCGTGGGAAAGAAGAAGGGCGCCGCGAAAGCCGGAGTCAAAGTCGCAGCCAAGCCGGCCAAGCCGGCCCCGGCCCCGGCCCCGAAGGCCCAGGCGCCGCTCCGCGCGCTGCCCGCGCCGGCGCCCGTCGCCACCAAGGCCGCGGTCACGAAGAAGGCCGCGTCGCCGCCGCCCCCCGCGCCCACGCCCTCGACCGACATCGCGCCGAAGCGCCTGTCCTCGGTCGTGCCGAAGGGCTACGTGCCGCTCGTCGACATCCCCCCGCTCCCGCCGCCGCCGAAGAACATGAAGCTCGAGGTCGGCGACAAGGCCGTCCACCCGGCCCACGGCCTCGGCGAGGTCATCGCCATCGAGCACCGCGAGATCGGCAGCGTGAAGGGTGAGTTCTACATCCTCCGCATCCTCGACAACGGCATGCGCGTCATGGTGCCGAAGGCGTCGGCGCCCGCCGCCGGCCTCCGTCCGGTGATGAGCAACAAGGAAGCGGACAAGGTCCTCGACACGATGCGCGCACGCGAGGTCGCCGTCGATCTCCAGCCTTGGAGCCGCCGGTTCCGCGCGTACACCGAGATGATCAAGAGCGGCTCGCCGCACGAGGTCGCCAAGGTCCTCCGCGACATGTACCGCCTCAAGTTCGACAAGGACCTGTCGTTCGGCGAGCGCCGCCTCCTCGATCAGGCCAAGAGCCTCCTCATGAAGGAGCTCGCGGCGGCGAAGAAGCTGACCGAGGCCGCGCTGCAGGCCCAGGTCGACGAGATGTTCAAGGCCTGAGCCGGCCGGTCCGCGCGCGCCGGCTGACACCGACGTCAGGGTCGTCGTTTCCTGACCCGCATCACGGGGCGGAAACGACGGGCCTGCGTGCGTGGCACGTTCGCTGCTTCGGTGCAGTCTGCATGAGGGTCGTCTCCACGTGTGCCGCCGCCGGCGCACTGTTCGCCGTCCTGCTGTCGTCGCCTGCTGCGCGCGCGCAGAACGACGAGCCGCCCGCGCCCGCGGAGCCGCCCGCCGCCGAGCCGGCGTCCGAGCCCGCGGCGGCGGCGCCGAGCGAGCTCCTCGTGCCGACGCCGCCCGAGTGGCGGCTCCGCTACGACGAGGCGCGCGCGAAGCTCCTCACCGGCGAGTTCACCGAAGCTGCCGCGCGCTTCTCCGACCTCGAGAGGACGGCCGCGAACCGCGTCGATCGCGCGATCGCGCACGAGCAGGCGACGCTCGCGGCGGAGTGGGCGCAGAAGAACCTCGCGTTCGTGAACCGACACGACCTCGGCGAGAGCACCGCGAGCGCGAAGGCCCTCGATCGCCGCACGACCGACGAGCTCGTCTCGCTCTACACGAACGGCGTCTTCTACGGCATCGGCTCGGGCATCTGGCTCGGCGTGCTGACCGAGCCGAAGAGCGCCGCCGCCGGCATCCTCCCCGCGATCGCGCTCACCGGCGCGTCCGTCGGGACGATCATCGCGCTCGATTCGGGGCGCGGCTTCCGTTACGGCGTCCCGCAGTCGATCGTCAGCGGCCTCTACATCGGCCTCGAGGAAGGCATCGCCTGGACGGTCTGGCACAACAACCGGAAGGGCGAGACCGATCTCACGGGCAAGGAGCAGGCGACCATCATCTGGGGCCTGTCCACCGTCGGCGCGGTCACCGGCGGCATCCTCGGGCAGACGCTCGGCACCACCCCGGGCCGCTCGTCGTGGGTCGGCTCCACCGCGCTCTGGACCGGCACGCTCCTCGGCTTCACCACCGGCGCGCTCGTGAAGCCCGACGATCCGCCGCCCGCGGTCTTCGCCGCCGCCGGCGTGGGCCTCACCCTCGGCACCGGACTCGGCCTCGCGACCGCGAGCGCCGTCTCGCCGTCGATCGCGCGCGTCCGCTTCATCGACCTCGGCGGCCTCGGCGGCGGGCTCCTGTCCGCCGGCCTGTACGTGGCCCTCGCCAACGACAAGGCCGACGGCCGCGCCGCGTCCGGCATCACCGCGCTCGGCGGCCTCGGCGGCCTCGCCGCCGCGTGGGCGCTCACCTCCTCCATGCCCGACGACCGGCTCCGCACCGAGGACCCGAAAGACGAAGAAAAGTCCCCCATCGCCCGCCTCAGGCCGATGCTGATGCCGTCCGAAGGCGGGGGTATGATGGGCGTCGGTGGGCTCCTCCAGTAACGCCTTCGCCTGCGCCTGCGCCATCCTCACCGGCGCGATCGTCCTCGCATGCAACGGCGGCGGCCCCTCCCGGAGCGACGCGCTCGAGGTCTATGCACTCTACACGGGCCTCGTGTACCTCACGCCCATCGCGGGCGGCCTCCT
>JBDHVD010000456.1:0-7436 GCA_039809525.1 Labilithrix sp.
AGGCGCGGGGGCCGGCGCGCGCGCGGCGGCCTGCTCGTCGAGCGCGGTGACGTTCGCCTCGAGCGACACGATGCGCGCCTCGAGGAGATCGCCGGCGATCGTCTCGAGGCCGGAGTCGGTCTCGCGCGCGAGGACCGCGCGGAGCGTGCACGTGACGTCGCCGCCGGCGAAGCCGACGTTGCCGTCGAGCACGACGAGCTTCACCTCGCCCGCGATGCGGCGGGGCATCCCGCGCGAGGCCTGGATGGTGACGTCGGCGAGGGTGCCGCTGCCGCGGAGCCATCCGGCGAGGACGACCTCGTCGCGGAGCACGCCGAGGAGCGCGTCGGGCAGGCGCGCCGGCTCCGTGAGCTGCAGGAGCATGTGGCGCGTGTTCGTCGTCGTCGTGAGCGTCATCGCGGAGCCTCCACCGGACAGCCGGGCCGCTCGCCGCCTCGCGGGCCGGCCTGGGTCGGGCACATGTCGACCTTGTCGGGGATGCCGTCGCGATCGGTGTCGCGCTCCGTCGGCGCGTAGGTGGCGCCGAGGACGAAGCGGAAGCGCGGCACGGTGATCGCGTCGGGGCCGAGCGGGATCGGGCCGCCTCCGCCGCCGTAGAAGGAGACGTCGCCGCCGAGGATCGGCGCGCTGCGAAGGCCGAGGAGCCACTCGGCCGGGACGATCATCGTGTCGTCCTTGCGCGGCTGGCTCGAGATGCCGAACGCGGACTGCGAGGTCTCGTGCTGCTCGGGGAAGTTCCAGTACGCGCGCCCCTCGAGGAGCACCGAGAGGAGCTCGCGGTTGAGGATGTCGTAGCCGGCGCCGAGCGCCGTCGTGAGCTGGGTGCCGATGCGCGCGCCCGCGAACTCGGCGACCGGACGGATGCGGACGCCGACGTCGGCGCCGAAGAAGAAGCGATCGGCGCGGTAGTCGGCGGCGATGCTCGGGACGAACACCGCGGTGCGCTCGCCGGCGAAGTCGGTCTGATCGCCGGTCGGCGCGCTCGTCAGGAAGCGCGCGGCGAGCGACCAGGACTTGCCTTCGCCGCCCTCGGCCGCGGCCTTGATCGGATCCATCCGCACGCGCGGGACGAGCGCGTAGGCGAAGCCGAAGCGGATGTCGCGGATGGCGGTGTCGCGGAGCGCGCGCCCGCCGGTGAGCGGGCTCGTGCCGGCGCCGTCCTGCGCGAAGGTCAGCGGGAGGCCGAAGTCGAGCTGGAGGCGGTCGGTGACGCCGTACGCGAAGAGGAAGTTGCCGTTGACCTGGTTGTCGATGACGTACTGGTCGCTGCCGCCCGGACCGGGCGAGGCGACCCGCAGGATCACCGGCCGCGACTGGTAGGACGCGACCAGGCCGAAGCCGACGAGACCTCGGCCGACGGTCTCGGTGCCGGACACGGCGGCGAAGCGCTGCGGGCCGGCATTGGGCCAGAACGTCTCCGCGTTGATGCACGTGTTGACGAGCGGGTTCGTGCATTCTTTCGCGTCCGCGCGGGACGCGAGAGCGCAGAGCAGCGAAGCGGCGAGTAAGGTCGAGCGAAGCGCTCGCATGAGCAGGGCGGCACCATACCAGAGTTGACTCTTCGGCTTCATTGGGAAAAGAACGCGGTGTGAAGCTCTCCGAAGCGAGCCCCCTGCTCCTCGCCAGCGGCTCGCCGCGCCGGCGCGAGATCCTCCAGAACCTGCGGATCCCGCACCTCGTCGCGCCTCCGGCCGGGGTCGACGAGAGCGTGGCCGCGGGCGAGGACCCCGCGACGTACCTCGACCGCGTGGTCCGCGCGAAGCTCGCGGCCGCGAGCGGCGTCTTCGCGCTCACCCAGAACGCGCTCGGCGACACGCTCCGCGGGGTGAACGTCGCGGCGGCGGCGGGCGCGGTGCTCGTCGCGGACACGTCGGTGATCTGCGACGACGCGATCCTCGGCAAGCCGGGGAGCGTGAACGAAGCCGAGCAGATGATCGCGCGCCTCGCCGGGCGCACGCACGAGGTGTGGACGCGCTTCGCCATCGGCGCGCCCGAGACCTCGCCGAACGTGCTCCACGTCGAGACGGTGATCACGAAGGTGACGTTCCGGGCGCTCACGCCCGCGCGCATCCGGCGCTACGCGGAGAGCGGCGAGGGCGACGACAAGGCCGGCGCGTACGCGGTGCAGGGCCTCGGCGCGGCGCTCGTGGCGCGCATCGAGGGCTCGTACTCGAACGTGGTCGGCCTGCCGGCGGCCGAGCTGATCATCGCGCTCGAGACGCTCGGGCTCGTGTCTTGAAGCCGGCCCGCGATCGCGTCGTCGTCGGCGCGATCGCCCTCGCGGCGCGGATCGCCGTCGTGGTCTGGGCGGCGTCGCGGATCCCGCCGACCGCCGACGGCAGCTACTACCACGTGCTCGCGACCCGCATCGCGGAGGGGCAGGGCTACACGTGGCTGTGGCCCGACGGCGCCGTGACGTACGCGGCGCACTATCCCGTCGGCTATCCGGCGCTGATCGCGCTGCCGTACGCGCTGTTCGGCGCGAAGCCCGCGCTCGCGATGATCGTCAACGCGCTGCTCGGCGCGGCGAGCGCGCTCGCGGTGCACGACCTCCTCCTCCCGGCCACGTCGCGGCGCCTCGCGCTCGCGGGCGGCCTGGCGACGGCGCTTCATCCCGCGCTCGTGCCGTACACCGCGGCGCTCATGACCGAGGGGGTGACCGCGTCGCTGCTCGTCGTCGCCGCGGCGCTCGCCCAGCGCGCGCGGACGTCGCGGGCGCGCGGATGGATCGTGGGTGCGGGGCTCGTCATGGGGATGGCGACGCTCGTGCGCCCGCAGTCGCTCGTGCTCGCGCCGGTGCTCGGCCTGCTCGCGGCGCCCTCGCACGCGACGCTCGCGCGCCGGCTGGCGTTCGCCGCGGGCGTGACCGCGCTCGCGCTCGCGGTGTGTGCGCCGTGGACCGCGCGCAACTGCGCGAAGATGGAGCGCTGCGCGCTGGTCAGCGTCAACGGCGGGTGGAACCTCGCGATCGGCACGCAGACCACCGACGGCGGCTGGGCGCCGATCGACGTGCCGGAGGCGTGCAAGACGGTGTTCCAGGAGGCGGCGAAGGACAGCTGCTTCGGGCACGAGGCGATGCGGGCGATCCAGGCGCACCCCGGCGCGTGGCTCGCGCGCGCGCCGAACAAGCTCCGCGCGACCTTCGACTACCTCGGTGCTGCGCCCTGGTACCTCCACACCGCGAGCCCCGAGGCGTTTCCGTACCGCGCGAAGGTGGTGCTCGGCACGATCGAGACGATCGCCGTGCGCCTCCTGCTCGCCGCCGCGCTCGTCGCCGCGATGCGCGCGCCGGGGCGGGCTCGCATCGCGCGGCGGATCACCGGCGGCCTCGGCCTCCTCGCATGCATCGTCGTCCCCGGGTACCTCGCGTACCTCGCGTGTGCGCTCACGGTGATGCTCGCGGGCGTGCGCGAGATGCTGCGCGCGCCGATCCTCGTGCCGCTCTCGGCGATCGCCATCGCCTCGACCGCGGCGATCCACGCGGCGTTCTTCGGATCGGGCCGCTACGGGCTCGTGGTGCTGCCCTTCGTGACCGCGCTCGCGTTCTACCGGCCGCGCACGAGGTAGACCTCAGCCGAGCGCGGCCTCGAGGGCGAGCACGAGCTCGGACGGTGCGTCCGCGAGCGCGCGCGGCAGCCGGCCGCGAGCGTCGCACTCGGCGAGCAGCGCCTCGGCGCGGGCCTGGCCCTCGCGCGCCATCGGGGAGAGCGTGGCGAGCGGCGCGACGAGCTCGGCGAAGCTCCGCAAGGTCGAGGCGTCGTCGCGTGCATTTTGCACGAATCGCACGCGGTCCTCGGGGCGCTCGCAGGAGAGGCGGACGAAGCGCTCGAGCCAGCGCGCGGTCGCGCGCGCCTTGGCGAAGTCGACGTGCTCCGGCGTGTCGGCGGGCGTGTGGTAGCGCTGCGACCGGCCGCACGTGAGGAAGAGGAACGGGATCTGCCGCTTCCAGAAGGCGTCGTAGTCCGAGAGGGGCGGGATGATCTCCGCGTCGGCCCGGCGCACGATCACGCCCGGCTCGGCGCGCGCGATGCCCTCGACGAGCGCGCTCGTGCCCACGCTCCGCTCGGCGCCGAGGGCGAACAGCGAGCTCCGCACGTCGTCCGGCAGGCCCTCGGGCCCCATCGCGTGGCCGACGAGGTCCATGCACACCATCGTGTCGATCGCGTCGAGCGCGACGCCCGCGTGCTCCGCGTGGTTCGCGAACCAGGCCGAGCCCATCTCGCCGGTGAGGAAGTACGGCGGCTCCTCCGCGTCGAACGCCGCGACGATCACCCCGCGCCCCTGCGCGCGCCGGCGGGCGAGGCCGCGGGCGACCTCGACGAGGATCGCGACGGCGGCGGCGTTGTCGTCGGCGCCGGGATAGAAGCGCTCGGGCGTGCCGCCGAGGTGATCGTAATGGGCGGCGACGAGCACCCAGCGATCGACGTCGCCGGGGAGCGTGGCGAGGACGTTCGCGCCGTCCGAGCGGCCGATGCGTTGCTCGTGCGGATCGAGCCCGGCCTCGCGGAGCGCGTCGACCACCAGGCCGCGCGCGCGCACGCCGCCGAGCGCGCCGGCGGCGCGGCCGGCGCACGCCGGCGAGCAGAGGCTTTCGACGAGCTCTTCCATGGTGCTTGCGAATCGTGCTCCGACGCTCCATGTTAGCGGCCGTCGACGCCGACCAGGCGATCGCCGGCAGCGAAAGCTGCGGGAGGAAAGTCCGAGCTCCGAAGAGTGCGATGCCGGGTAACGCCCGGTCGCGGGAACGCGAAGGAAAGTGCAACAGAAAGCAAACCGCCTGGCCGGGCTCACGCCCCGCCAGGTCAGGGTGAAAGGGCGGGGTAAGAGCCCACCGCGTCTCCGGTGACGGAGACGGCACGGCAGACCCCATCGGGAGCAAGGCCACATAGGCGGGCACGCCGGGCTCGCAAGGGTCCGGCAGAGAGTTACTCGCTCTCCGTCCGCGGGTAGGCTGCTCGAGACGGCCAGCAATGGTCGTCCTAGAGGAATGACCGCCGCCGCGCCGCAGGTGACTGCGGAGCGGAACAGAACTCGGCTTACGGACGACGTCGACCAGCGGGCCCGCCCTCACCGGCGGGCTTCGTTGTTTTGTGCGAGCTCGTGCGGGAGGATCTCGCGCCACGGCGCGTACCAAGGGCCGTCATGCACAGCCCTTCGTACCATCCGACGCAGCCGAGCCCGAGCTACGCGCCCGTCACCGGGCCGTCGATGCCCTCGATCCCGCCGAACCCGCATCGGCCGCAGCGGTCGAACGTGGGCCTGATCCTCGGCATCGCGGGCGGCGCGTTCGTCCTCGTCGCCGCGATCGGCGGCGTGGGCGCGTGGGCGTACCTGAAGAACCGGAAGCCGGCGGCGCTGCCGGTCGAGGCGTCGCTCCTGCCGCCCGAGACGAACGAGGTCGCGACGCAGCTCATCGAGGCGACGCGCGAGACCGACGAGGGCGTGCGCCGGGCGTACCTCGCCGCCGAGCTCGGCTCGGAGATGTGCCGGCCCGGGACGGCGAACCCCGCGCACCGGCTCGAGGAGCTCGGCTCGCGGACGCCGCGCGAGGCGAAGGACTTCTTCTTCGACGCGAAGAAGCGCGAGGACACCGCGCGCCTGCTCGAGTGCGGCGCGGTGCTCGGCGGCACGCTCGAGAGCCCCTACCAGGCGGCGATCTCGTTCGAAGACGACCTCGGCACGAAGCAGCGCATCGGCGTCGGGCACTTCTCGCTCGCCGGCGTGCCGAACGGGCAGGGCTTCTCGCCCTACGCCTTCCGCGGGATGTCGGGCTTCTGCCGGACCGGCGAGCGCGACGCGGCGTGCGACGCGGCCGACTACGGCGCGTTCAAGCACGAGACGAGCTGGTTCTTCGGCACCCGCGACGCGCTCGAGTCGTTCGCGCCGTCGGTGCGGCGGCCGAAGGACAAGATCGCGCTTCGCGTCGAGGCGATCCGCGAGGCGGCCTCGCAGACCGAGGGGCTGCCGGTGATGCGCATCCAGGCGAACCCGAAGAGCGCGAAGGACTTCTTCGTGACGCCGTGCCTCTACGGCGCGGTCCAGAGCGCGGCGCCGCTCACCAAGTTCCTCGAGGGCTGCTTCCCGGCAAAGACGCTCGACCGGACGTTCGAGGAGATCGACTCGAAGATCAAGGCCGCGGCCTTCGAGATGGACGGCGACCAGCAGAAGGCCAAGGCCTTCCACGGCAACCTCGTGTTCGTCGCGAAGGACGACCGCGCGGCGAAGGACGTCGAGCGCGACATCAAGGACGTGGTCGGCGAGTGGAGCGCCCACGTCGACGCGAACGAGGCGAAGCTGATCAACGACTCGCGCGAGCTCGCGACGACCTCGCGGCAGAAGAAGTTCGGCGCGGTCGCGGACGCGTACTTCGCGGCGCTCAAGAAGGCGAAGGTCTCGCGAAAGGGCCGCTCGGTGCGGGTCGCGTTCCTCGAGAAGATCTCCGAGGACGATCTCGCCGCGGTCGAGGAGGCCGATCGCACGACGAAGGCCAAGCGCATCGCCGCCGCCTCGATCATCGACGCGCTCCAGGCGCGTAAGCCCGTCCCCGAGGCGCCGCTCGCCGTGCTGGTCGGTCCGGCCTGGGCGAAGTACCTCGCGTCGCCCGCGAACGCGGCGCGCGGCCGGTCGGCGATGGATGAGGCCGACTGCCGGAAGCTCCAGCAGCGCGTGCAATGGTTCAACCTGAGCGACAAGGCGTTCGCCGGCAACGCGGAGGCGCGCTCGATGCTCCTCTCGCACAAGTTCGCGTCGTGCAGCACCCGGCCGCCGGAGGTCGACGACGCGCAGCGCACCTGCCTCGCGTCGTTCAAGACCGCCGCCGACTACGCCCTCTGCGCCGGCAGCTCGACGGCAGGCGGGGAGCCGCCCGAGAGCGACTTCGGCGACCGGCCGAAGCGCTAGCGTCCGCGCCGTCGCCGTCGCGGTGTGGCGCTTGGCGCCTCGAGGGTAGTGTGGGCCCGCCCCCCCCGCGTGAATCCGGCCGAGAACGTCAGCATACTGACGTTCTTCCAGCGCGACGGTGCGGGAGGTGCCCCGGGCCCCCGGGCCCCCCGGGCCACCCCTCGATCGAGCATGGCCACGCGAGATCGTCAGCATGCTGACGATCTCGGGACATCGAGAGGCGGGGGCGGCGGGGACCCACCCGAAGGGGGCTGCGGCCAGCGCATCGACGCGCTTGAGCGGGGCAAGGGCCGCGCATGCGCCGCCCGCGGGGAGCTGTGCTAAAGCCAGCGTCGAAATGGCTGGAACCGCGGAACAAACCCTGCGCGCGCTCCTCGAAGAGCGCATCCTCGTGCTCGACGGCGCGATGGGCACCATGCTCCAGCGCCACAAGCTCGGCGAGGCCGACTTCCGCGGCGATCGCTTCGAGAAGCACCCGAGCGACCTCAAGGGCAACAGCGACATCCTCGTCCTGACGCGCCCCGCCATCGTGCAGG
>JBDHVD010000457.1:0-7435 GCA_039809525.1 Labilithrix sp.
GCGGCGAACAACGTCGAGCCGCTCATCGAGGGCATTCCCGGCGTCGCGAGCGCCTCGCCGAACGGCGGCAAGGAGCGGCAGATCAACGTCATCGTCGATCCGTCGCGCGCCGCCGCCCGCGGCCTCTCGTCGTCGGACGTGGCGAAGGCGATCGAGCGCGCGAACGCGCTCCTCCCGTCCGGCCGCTTCAACCCGCCGACGTTCTCGGCCAACGTGTACACGAACGCGGTCGCCACCAACGTCGCCGACATCGGCGATGCGGTGATCAAGGAGGTCGACGGGCGCCCGGTGCTCATCCGCGACGTCGCCACCATCGTCGACGGCGGCTCGAAGGACGCGCAGGCGGTCACCATCAACGGCGAGGTCGGCGTCTACCTCAACGTCCTCCGCGTCCCCGGCGGCAACGTCGTCGCGATCAACGACGAGATCAAGCGCATCGTCGGCAACCTCAAGGACCTCCCGCCGGGCGTGCACGTCGATCCGATCTTCGACCAGTCGACGTTCGTCCGGACGACGCTGGACGGACTGAAGAAGGAGATCTTCCAGGCGCTCGTCCTCATCGGCGTCGTCATCCTCCTCTTCCTCCAGAGCCCGCGCTCGGTGCTCGTCGCGGCGATCGCCGTGCCGGTCTCGTTCGCGATCATCCTCATCGTCCTCTACGTCAGCGGGCAGAGCCTCAACGCGTTCACCCTCGGCGGGCTCACGCTGTCGATGGGCCCGCTCGTCGACATCTCGGTCGTCGTCCTCGAGTCGATCCACCGCAAGAGCCTCGACGGCAAGGGACGCGTCCACGCCGCGCTGTTCGGCACCGCGAACGTCGCGATGGCGGCGCTCGCCGCGACGCTCGCCACCGTCGCCGTGCTCCTTCCCGTCGTGCTGCTCGCCGGCCTGGCGAAGAAGCTGTTCGTCCCGCTCGCGATCACCGTCGCGACCGGCATGTTCGCCGGCTACGCGGTATCGATGATCGTCACGCCGGTGGCGTGCCGCTACTTCCTGCCGAAGGAGCACCACCACCCCGGCCGGCTCGCCGCCGCGCTCGCCACGTTCATCGAGCGCTTCGCCACCGGCTACTCGCGCGTGCTCCGCCTGGCCCTCGGCCATCGCGCCTGGGTCATCGGCGGCGCCGCGGTGATGGTCGCGGCCGCGGTGCTCGCGGCCAAGCGCCTCCCGACCACGTTCTTCCCCGAGATCGACGAGTCGATGGAGCGCGTCTACGTGCGCTTCACGCCCGGCACGTCACTCGAGGACGCCTCGGCGAAGACCGTCGAGATGGCGAACACGCTGAAGGAGAAGCTCCCGAAGGGGAGCGTGAAGCTGGTGCTCACGAACGTCGGCTCGCCGAGCAAGGCGCGCTCGGCCATGACCAGCCCGAACATGGGCACCCACCAGGGCTTCATCCGCGTCGAGCTCACCGAGCCGGGCCAGCGCCAGATGGACCAGCGCGAGCTCGCCGACCGGATGCGCGAGATCCTCGAGCACACCTACCCGGGCGTCGAGTTCCTCCAGGCCCCCGGCGGCCTCGTCGCGAGCGTCTTCTCGAACGGCTACATCGCGCCGCTCGTCGTCGAGGTGCGCGGCGACAACCTCGACACCATCCTCGATCAGTCGAAGGCGGTCGCCGAGGTCGCGCGCACCGTACCGGGCGTACGCGACGTCTACGTCCGCCTCGAGAACGACTACCCCGAGCTCCGCGTGAACACCGACCGTGCGACGGCCGGCCTCGTCGGCGTCGACGCCCGCTCGGCCGCGCAGACCACGCTCGAGGCCACGCTCGGCAACGTGAACACGCCGGCGGTCTGGGTCGACGGCAACAACGGCCAGTCGTACTACGTCATCACCTACTACGACGATCAGGTCGTCAAGGACACGAACGCGATCGGGGAGGTGCCCATCCGCATCGGCGCGAACGGCGCCCCGGTGCGGCTCGGCGCGTACGCGAACATCGAGCGCTCGACCGGGCCCGTGCTCGTCACGCGCAACCAGCTCACCCGCGCCGCCCACGTCTTCATGCAGACCGAGGGCCGCGACATCGGCTCGGCCGCCGAGGAGATCGAGCGCAAGCTGCAGGCCAGCCCGACGACGAAGGACGTGAAGTTCTCGTTCGTCGGACAGGTCGAGCTGATGCGCACGACGTTCTCCGGCCTCGGCGTCGCGCTCGGCCTCGCGGTCATGGTCGTCTTCATGATCATGGCGACGCAGTTCAAGTCGCTGCGCCTGCCGCTCGTCATGCTCTTCACCATCCCGGTGTCGCTGGTCGGCATCGTGCTGGCGCTGATGGCGGCCGGTCAGGGCTTCTCGATCACCGCGCTCATGGGCGTCCTCATGGTCATCGGAATCGCGGTGTCGAACGGCATCCTCATGGTCGATCAGGCCAACCAGTACCTCTCGGAGGGCAAGATGCCGATCGACGCGATGGTCGACGCGGCGCGCGTCCGCTTCACCCCGATCGCGATGACCAGCCTCGCGACCATCTTCGGCCTCCTCCCGACGGCGATCGGGCTCGACGAGGCCTCGGCGTCGAACCGCCCGCTCGCGCTCGCCGTCGTCGGCGGCCTCCTCTCGTCCACCATCCTGTCGTTGTTCCTCGTCCCCACCATGTTCACCCTCCTCGCGAAGGTGAAGGAGAAGGACGCGGAGGAGGCGATCCTCGACGAGCCGGAGCTCGCGGCGGCGCCGGCCGAGTAGCGCATCGGACTTCCTTGCGCGCGCTTCCGTGGCCGTCTCTCGCGTTCGACCGCCTCCTACCGAGAGACCCACGGAAGCGCGGCGACTCGCTCCGGGTCGCCGGCTGCCCCGGTGACGCGTCCGCCCCCCGGTGACGCGCCGCGCCCCGGTGACGCGCCGCGCCCCGGTGACGCGCCGCCCCCCGGTTGCACGCCGCCCTCCCCCTCCCGAAGCGCCGACTTCGTCAGCATGCTGACGATCTCGGTGGCACGGGCCAGGCGCGACCTGGCCCCGGCCACCCCGATCGAACGGCCGTGCGGAGATCGTCAGCATGCTCTCATCGTTGATCGCAGCGAGGCTGTAATTTTGCAGCTACCCAGCCCTCGGTCAGGGTTGCGAGCGTTTCGTATCCTCGCCCGAGCGTGATCCAACCCGGGTCAGGCGCGTACTTGATGTGTCCGCCGAGGGCGGCGATGCAGAGCATCACATCGCGCGCGGTCGGGTTGTCTGGGAGCGGGCGACGGCCGAGTGCGCGCAAGACGTCGAGCTGATCCTGCGAGACGACGCAGAGCGCAGGAGCATCCGGCTCGATGCGCGCTTCCGTGCGAATGAGGAGGAGCTGATACGCGACCGGCGCGAGCACGCCGAGCAAGTTGACCAGGGAGTCGTAGTCGTGGAGCTGCCGCTTCTCGAAGGCACATCCTGTCTTCAACGCCTTGAAGTACTCCTCGATCACCCAGCGTCCACGATAGTGATCGACGACGTCGAGGATGTCGTCGACGGTCGCGATCGACTCGTTCGTGTAGAGAATCCACTCGACCGCCTTGCATCCCTCGGGTGGCTCCGGCTCCCATACGCGCACGACGTTGACGTCGAGCGACTTCGGAAGCGACCCCCGGTCGGGGTACTTCGCCTTGCCGTAGTTCATCGGACGCACGAGCGCGATCGGTGCTGCGGATACGGAGAGCCGCGCGGTTCGCGACGCGCGAGCCGGATGCGTCTTGGCCTTCGCTGGCGAGCGCTCCTGCCGACGACGGCTGAGGTACGCGGTGCGTTCGACGACGTGCTCGACCGTCGTCACGGCGGTGCGGAGCTTCGTGACGACTCCGTCGCCATCAACCGTGTTGCGATCCGTGTCCGCTCGCGTGACGAAACGAACGCCCTCGGTGATCGCGCGCCAGAAAAGGTAGTAGTCGTCTCCCTCGCGATCGAAGACGTGAATGGCTCGCGTCCCGAGCTCGAGCGTCTTCGCGGTCGACTCGATCTGGCGCAGCCAGCGTTCGTGTTCGGTGCCGTCCGCCTTCGGCCCGCGGACCCACGTCGTCACTTCCGCGAGACCAAGTGGCTTTCGCGACCCATCGGCCGAGAGGACCAGCGAGAAGTGACCATAGAAGGTCTGATTCGACGACCGCGCGCGTCCCAGCCCTCGGCGTGCACCGTCAGGTCGAAACGAGAAGTCCGTCGAGTCGTGGACCACGAGCACACGCTTCGCCTCTGCCACTCTTCGCTTCGTCGCTCCGACGTGCGCGGCGAGGATGTCGGTGATGTTCACGTGCACGTTCGAGAAGAATCGGTACGCGGCCTCGAGCTCCGCGGCGTTGAACGAGCGCGGCAGGCTCATCGATGGATCGTTTGCCAAGCTCTCGACGAGTAATCCAAGTCGCGTCGTCAGTCGCTCGTCGGCGAAGTTTCCCGATGCGACCTCGCGCGCAAGAGCACGGCCGTCCACTCGCTGATCCATGCCTCCGTTTGATCATCCTCGATCCGGGATGGGAAGCCTGAACTCCCAGTTATTTCCGCACGGTATTCCTACAGTGCGCCTGCGTTGAAGGATGAGAGCATGCTGACGATCTTGCAGGTCTGGGAGCAGGGGCAGGCACGAACCGACGGCGGTCGACGGACGCGCCCGACCACGGGAAACATGCGAGCATGCGGCGCGGAGCGATGACCGACGACGCACCGCTCAGCCGGCGCAACGACCGCAGCGACTGGAGGGCGACGCCGCGCGTCTTCGGCGCGCTCGTCGCCGTGTCGATCGGCGCCGCCGCCTTCGCGATGGCGTTCCGCAGCGCCCTCTCGTTCGTCTACGGCTCGCTGCTGCACGCGCACGACGTGCTCGACGCGTTCGAGAAGCTCCCGGTCGCCGCGCGCATCGCGCTGCCTGCGATCGGGGCGTTCCTCGCCGGCGTCGTGGTCCGGCTCGCGGCGAAGGTCCCGTCGCAGGGCGTCGGCGACGTCATGGAGGCGGTGGTGCTCGGGCGCACGCGGCTCTCGATGCGCGGCACCGCGTTCAAGGCGCTCGCCTCGTGGCTGGCGATCGCGACCGGGGGATCGGTCGGTCGCGAGGGACCGCTCATCCAGTTCGGCGGGAGCCTCGGCGCCGCCGTCGCGTCGTTCGCGAAGATCCACGGGACCGCCGCGCGCGCGCTGATCGCCGCCGGCACCGCGGCCGGGTTCGCGGCGGCGTACAACACGCCGCTCGCGGCCGTCCTGTTCGTCATCGAGGTGGTGAGCGGCGTCGTGACGATCGGCCTGCTCGTCATGGTGATGGTCGCCACCGCGATCGCGACGGCGCTCCTTCGCGCGACCGTCGGCGGCGGACCGATCTACGGCCAGCGCGCGTTCACCGTCACGACCACGACCGAGCTGCTCACGCATGCGGTGCTCGGCCTCCTGGCCGCCCTCGCCGCCCATGCGTTCATGCGTCTGCTCTCCACCGGCGAGCGCGCGTTCGCGCGGAGCGGTCTGCCCCAGCCGTGGCGCGCGACGATCGGCGGCGCGCTCGTCGGCCTCCTCGCGATCGCGCTGCCCCAGGTGACCGGCAACGGCTACGAGCCGCTGAACCTCCTGCTCGACGAGCGCTACTCGCTCCGGCTCGTGGCCGTGCTCGTCGTGGCGAAGGCGGTCGCGACCACGTCTTCGGTGTCGTCGGGGAGCCCGGGCGGCGTCTTCACGCCCTCGCTCTTCATCGGCGGCGGGCTCGGGATGCTGTGGGGTCACGCGGTCGGCGCGATGCTCGGGACGCCCGGCTCGGAGGGCAGCTATGCGCTGGTCGGGATGGCGGCGGTGACCGCGGCGACGACGCACGCGCCGCTCATGGCGTCGGTGCTCGTGTTCGAGCTCTCGGGCGACTACGCGATCGTGCTGCCGCTCGTGCTGGCGACGGCGATCGCGACGCTCGTGTCGCGGCGCCTGGGTCGCGATTCGATCTACACCGCAGAGCTCCGGCGCCGCGGCGTCGACTGGGAATCGACCGTGCACGGCGGACGTTCGCGCTAAGCTGGCGAGTCGTGGATGACTCCCTCGTGACGCGCGCACGCGCCGGTGACCGTGTTGCCATGGAAGCGGTGCTCGGATCGGTCGCGCCCTCGATCCGTCGCTTCGCCCTCCGCATGTGCCGCAACGAAGCCGACGCGGACGACGTGCTCCAGGACGCGCTCCTCTCGATCGCGCAGCACCTGGACGGCTACGAGGGCCGCTCGTCGCTCGCGAGCTGGGCCTTCGCCATCGCGCGCAGCGCCTGCTCGCGCAAGCGGCGCGGGAAGAAGAACGAGCCCACCGAAGGCGATCACGCGCTCGCCGACCGCGCGACGGACGAGCCCCTGCCGGACGATCACGCCGCCAGCCGGCAGCTCGGCGAGCTGGTCACGCGCTCGCTCGACGAGCTCAGCGACGAGCACCGCGAGGTGCTCCTGCTCCGCGACGTCGAAGGGATGACCGCGGCCGAAGCGTCGGCCGTGCTCGGCATCTCCGTCGATGCGCTCAAGAGCCGGCTCCATCGCGCGCGCACCGCGCTGCGCGAGTCCCTCCGCCCGCTGCTCGACGAGAACGTCCCGACGTCGCCGGGCGGATGCCCCGACGTCGTCCGCGCGCTCTCGCAGAAGCTGGAGGACGAGCTCGACGCCGACGCCTGCGCGGAGATGGAGAAGCACGTGCTCGGGTGTCCTTCGTGCGCGAAGAGCTGCGACACGCTGAAGGACGCCCTCCGCGCGTGCAAGGCGATACCGGCGCCGAAGGTCACGCCGGAGATCGCGAAGCGCGTCCGATCGGCCGTCGACGAGTGGCTGCTGAGCGGGCGGCGCGGCTGACCGATGGCCGCGGACCGCATCGCGTTCAGCTACTGGTCCGATCCCTTGTGCGTCTGGGCGCTCGTCGCCCAGGCGAAGCTCGACCGGATCCTCGCCGACCTCGGCGCGCACCTCGACGTCGACTACCGGATCGTCCCGGTGTTCGGCAGCGTCCCCTGGCGGTTCGAGAAGGGGCCGTGGGCGAAGGAGGGCGTCGGCGGGCGCTGCTCCGCCACGCGACGCATCGCCGAGCAGGGCGGACGCACCGACGTCAGCGGCGAGTGCTGGCGGACGGCCGCGCCTGCGTCGTCGTGGGCTCCGGCGACGGCGATCAAGGCGGTGTTCGCGCTCGAGCGGGACGGGGCCATCGCCGGAGGCAGCGGCGCGCGCTATCAGGTCGCGCTCCGCGAGCGCTTCTTCGTCCACGAGGCGAACATCGCGCGCCGCGACGTGCAGCTCTCCGTCGCCGAGGCGCTCGAGCTGCCGCGCGCGCCGATCGAGGCGCGCCTCGACGACGCGAGCGCGCTCGCCGCGGTCTGCGAGGACTTCGCGGAGAAGGAGCGCCTGAAGATCCAGGGCTCGCCCACGTACGTGTTCGACGGAGGGCGCGCGATGCTCTACGGCAACTTCGGCTACGGGATGCTCCGGAGCACGGTCGAGGAGCTCGTGCGCGGGATCGTCCCGGGGAGCTCCGCATGTTGAAG
>JBDHVD010000458.1:0-7426 GCA_039809525.1 Labilithrix sp.
GGAGCCGTTCGGGCAGGCCCCGAGCTTCGCGCCCTACCGCGCCCCGACCAAGGTCGCGGCCTGAGCCCGCGGTCCGACGTACTTCCCAGGGAGTACGGCCATGTGCCGCGTCGGGACCGGCGCGCCCCTCGTGTAAGGCGAACGAATGCACGCCGGGGCACGTGTCGGGGTCGCCGTCCTCTCCTTGTCGTCGTTCTCGCTCCTCGTCGCCGCGGGTTGCTCGGGCGGCGCGGACTCCGGACCGACCGACGGCGGCGCGAGCAGCACGTCGAGCAGCTCGGGCGGACCGAGCTCGGGCAGCTCGGGCAGCTCGGGCGCGAGCGGCGACGCCGGCGCTTGCACCGAGCTCCGCCTCGGCGGCACGAACGATCCCGCGATCGGCGGCGGCGCCACGAGCAAGGTCGTCGCGCAGGCCACGTCCGACCTCGCGGGCGCGTCGCCGAGAAGGTCGATGCATGGTGCAAGATCGCGACGCGCGTGATCCAGACCGCGAAGGCGAACGCGGGCGGAAGCTTCTCCGTGCAGGTCCCGCGCGCCCCGTGCCGCACGGAGCTCGCGGTGAAGGCGGAGTGTCAGGGCCGCTGCGCGGGCACGCCTTGCGACGGAGCACGAACCCGATGGTGTGCACCGGCGGCCAGCTCACCGCGGACTTCTGCGAAGGCGGCAAGCTCGAGGGCGGATGCACGGTCGACGCGAAGTGCGACGTGGCCTGTGACATGACGGTCGACGTGAAGGCCGACTGTCCGAAGCCGTCGGTCACCGTCTCGAGCACCGCGCCGTCGGATCCGGTCACCGCCGCGACCTTGCAGGCCACGCTCGAAAGCGCGCTCCCGACGATCGTCTCGCTCAGGAACCACTGCCGGCTCGAGGCGGACATCGCCGCCTCGTTCGCCGGCACCGTCTCCGCGGCGACCGACCTGAAGGCGGCGTGCATCCCTCCGCTCGTGGCCGCGGTTCAGCGCAGCGTGCAGGACGTCATCGGGTGCGCGAGCGCGTCGGCGAGCGTGCTCGCGACGGTGAACGTGCAGTAGTTCCGCCGCTCGCAGGACGGGCCTATGCTCGCCCTCACCATGCGGTGGACGGGCATCGGCATCCTCCTCTCGGCATCGATCGCTCTCTCGTGCGGCGGCGCGAAGCCGAAGGAGGCGCTCGCCACCCCCGACGACAGCGGCGAGTCCGGGCTCGAGACGCCCGAGACCCGCTGCATCGCCATCGCGCGCGGCGCGCGCGAACGGCCGCGCGACGAGCCGGACAAGATCGTCGCCAAGCACGTGCTCGTGAAGTTCGCGGGCGCGAAGAACGCGTCTCCGCAGATCACGCGCACGCGCGGCGAGGCGTGCCTCCGCGCGCTCGAGGCGCGAAAGCAGCTCCAGGCGGGCGAGCCGTTCGCGAGCGTCGTCGCGACGTACAGCGACGAGCCCGGCGCGGCCACGCGCGAGGGGAGCGTCGGCTCGATCCGGCGGAGCGACGTCGCGCCGGCCTTCGCGGACGCCGCGTTCGAGCTGAAGCCGAACGAGGTGAGCCACGTCGTCGAGACCGACTTCGGCTACCACATCATCCTGCGGAGCGAGTGACCCGGCGCCGGGGCTTCCCTTCGCGAAGATCTCGGCGGACAATCGTCCGATGGTCGAGGGGACGAAGCGGGCGGTCATCGGCGCGGTCGCGATCGTGTGTGGAGCGGGCGCCGCCTACGCGACGAGCGCGTGTACCGGGAGCGATCCCGATCTCACCGGAGGGGTCGATGCCGGCGGTTTGCCGGACTCCGCGGCCTCCGATGCCGGCCCGGGCGCGAGCGATGCCGCCACCGATACCGACGCGGTCGCCGACGGCGGAGGCGATCCGCTCGGCTGCGATCCGAAGAAGCCGTTCACCACGTTCACGAACCTCGCCGAGCTCGACTCGCCGAGCGACGAGTCGACGCTCTCGGTCAGCGCCGACGAGCTCCACGTGGTGCTCGTCTCCTTGCGCGACGGCAGCGCGAAGTACTGGAGCGCCTCGCGCACGACCAACCCGGGCGCGTTCGGCACGCTCCGCGCCGAGACGATCAACTTCGGCAACGGCGCCCCGCAGCAATCGGCGCTCTCGCGCGACGGGCTCACGCTCTACGTCACGACGGGCGCGGGCGGCGCGCCGTTCAAGGTGACGAGGCTCGATCCGAGCTCGCCCTTCGGCAACGGAGGGACCATCGGCGTTCCCTCCTCGATGAACGACGCGCTGCCGGTCGGCACGTTCTTCACCGCCGTCAACACGCTCCTCGTCACCGGGACGAACCAGGCCGGCGGGCCGAGCGAGCGATCGATCTGGGAGTGGTCGGGCGGCAACTACGCGAGCGCCGAGATCGTGCTCCCGTCGCCGTCCGCCACCGTCGCCTTCACCGATCCGGTGCTCTCCAAGGACGGCAGCACCCTCTTCTACGCGCGCGCCGACGGCAACGCCGGGGGCAAGCGCGAGATCTGGCAGACGTCGCGCACCACGTTGAACGATCCGTTCCCGTCGCCGGGCGCGGTGGTGGCCGACTTCGCGGGCAACTCGGACGCGGCGCCCCACTTCCTGTCCGACGATGGCTGCCGCCTCTACTTCTCGACGCTCGATCGCCCCGGCGGCAAGGGCGGGCGTGACTTCTGGCTCGCCTCGCGCGGCAAGTGACGGGCGCACTGACGCGACTGCCGTCGCGAAGAAAGGTGGCCAGTAGAGGTGGCCGTTCCGCCAGACGGTCGACGGCCCCGAGCCCGCCCGAGCTCGCGCGGCATGCCTTCCTTCGGGAGATATGCCGAGTGCTCCGCCTTCGAAGACGGCATACCCGCCGGCGAGCACGAGGCTGGTTGGTGGATGTGCACGTGCGGCGGCCCTTTCACGGGGGGCGGCCGCGATCCGTTCCCCATGCGCTTGGCACCAGTCTCTCGTCCGGGATCCCGCGGATCCCGCATCGACGGCCCCGACTGGAGGGGGCATCCTCTACGCCAGAGATGGCTGGTGCCACGAGGAGGTCGCCTCGAGCGAGGCCGAGCCCAAGCACCGTTGGCGAGACTACAGGACGCGCTCGGGCGCTCGTCCCGTGAAGGTGTTCATCGAAGCCCTGACCGACGAGGAGGCCGCAGCGGTCGTGGCAGCAATGAATGAAGTCGCACAGCGGGGCCGCTCCGCCGCTCGGCACCTCCGCGGCGAAATCTACGAGGTACGCGCGCAGGCGACGACCCGAAGCTTCCGCGTGCTTTTCTCCGCGGAGGGACGGGGAAAGCACGTCCTTCTTTCACTCTCCGCCTTCGAAAAGCGCACCCAGAAGACACCCCCGAGCGAGCTCGAGCTCGCGGAAGCCCGCCTGCGTGATTGGCGAAGCCGCGCGCGGACGAAACGAGCGTCGAAGCCATAGCGTTGACGCTATCGCGTCGAAGCATCAGACTGGGAAGGTGGCGAGGGACTTCCTGACGGAGATCGTGCGCGAGCGAACGAAGCGCAACCCTGAATTCCCGGAGCTCGTGGCTGAGGCAGAAGCGCGCCGTCGACTCGCACGTAAGCTCGCGGCCATCCGCGCGAAGAAGAAGCTGTCTCAGACCGTGGTTGCGGCGCGCATGGGCACGGCCGCGTCCGTGGTGAGCAAGCTCGAAGCCGGAGGCGACGTAAAGCTGTCGACGCTTCAACGGTACTGCGCCGCGATCGGCGAGAAGCTGCCCCTCGCCGTGTAGATCGATGTCTGATCTGCACACTGCAGGTCATGCGAGCGCTGCCGGGAAACCGCTCGCGATTCGCATTCTCGATGCTCACTTCGAACGGACGTGGGCGGCGCGAGAGGAGTACGCCGCCAGACTGGCGGAGCGCGATGACCTCACGCGCGACGACATTTTCATGGACACGCTTCGGAGAGCGACCGACGGCGTGGAACCGACGTGGCTGCGACGTGCGAAGCAGCTTCACGACGAGATTGGCAAGTGCATCTACGTCGTCTCACAGGCGCCGAGTCCGCACCTCTCGACCGACGTGGTGATGGAAGCGGAGAGCCGCGTCCGTGCGTTCGTAGACGCGATGCCAGGACAGGTCTCGCAAGATCGAATCGACGCGATGGCATTCCTCGCCGTCATCCAGGCGGTCTCGACGCGCGACCCCTCGCTGACAGAACCGCTCGACGCTGGGCAACCCCCCGAGGAGGTCGTGTGCTTCGCGTTGTCCTTTCACGACGTCTTGCTCGCGATTCGCGTGGCAATGTTCGTCGATGACGTCGCAAAGGTGCTCGCGCGCTGGAGAGACGACAGCCCTCGACGACCGACGAAGCGGACCTTGATCGCCAATTTGTGGAGCAACGTGACCGGCCGGAAGTGGTCCGCCGAGACGCTTCGCCGGTACGACCCGCGCAAGAAGCAGGTAGCGCCCGGACGTGTCGCGAACCGTATCCGAAGACCAAAGCGTCTTGGCTGAGCGGCCAGAACGGGCTCTTGTCGGTCGGTAGTGGGTCAGGCGAGGGCACGGAGAGCCCCGACGGCGGAGAGGGCGGGATTCGTAACCGAGGCGAAGCGGAGGTCTAAATCCCGCCCGATCAGCGGTGGGGCGAGGGGCTCGACGTGCCCCTCACTCAAGGGAGGGGCACGGAGAGCCCCGACGGCGGAGAGGGCGGGATTCGTAACCGGAGCGAAGCGGAGGTCTAAATCCCGCCCGATCAGCGGTGGGGCGAGGGGCTCGACGTGCCCCTCACTCAAGGGAGGGGCACGGAGAGCCCCGACGGCGGAGAGGGCGGGATTCGAACCCGCGGTCGGGTTTTAGCCCGACGCCCGCTTAGCAAGCGGGTACCTTCGGCCACTCGGTCACCTCTCCGAAGGAGCGGTCGATCTACAGCGGCCGGGGCCGCGGCGCAACAGGAGCACGTGCATTGCCGTCGGTAGATGAGCTTCGGGCCTTCTTCGCCCGCGACTTTCCGCAGTCGACCGTGACGATCGAGGAGGCCGGGGACGGCCGGGCGAGGGTCCGGCAGGCGGTCGGGCACGCTCAGCTCCGCCCCGGCGGGACGGTCTCCGGGCCGGTCATGATGGCCACGGCGGACGCCGCCAGCTACGCCGCCATCCTCTCGGCGATCGGCATCGTCCCCCTCGCGGTCACGACGAGCCTGAACATCAACTTCCTCCGCCGGCCCTCCTCCGAGGCTGCGATCGTGTGCGAGGCGTCGCTCCTGAAGCTCGGGCGGCGGCTGGCGGTGACCGAGATGCGGATCTGGTCCGAGGGCGACGACGCGCTCGTCGCGCACGCGACGGCGACGTACTCGATCCCTCGGGATCAGAAGAAGGTGTAGCCGAGCGAGCCGGTGACGAGGTTCAGCACCGTGCCGGTGAAGAAGCGGTCGTAGCGCACGGCGAGCGTGAAGTAGCTCGACTCGCAGCAGTGGCCGAAGTGAAGGAGCGCCTCGGGGCCGATGCCGATGCGGAACGGCTCGCGGTTGCCGGCGACCTCGATGGTCGAGCCGATGCCGCCGCCCACGCCGACGACCCAGTCGCTCGGATGGTGGATGTAGCGGTAGCCGGGACGGACGAAGATGCCGACGCCGCGGTTGCTCGCGACGATGCCCGGCTCGAGCATCGCGCGGTGCGGGCGGTGGAGGTTGACGTTGAACGAGCCCTGCTTGCGCGTGCACGTCGAGGGCGGGCCGAGCGGGAACGACCACGGCCAGGAGACGACGAAGGCGGGGGTCTCGGCGCGGAGCTGGGCGCCGACGTGGGGGATGATCGACGCGAGGAGCACGCCGCCCGACGTGCCGAGGCTGTCGAGGAGCTTCACCCACGGCGCGTCGAGGATCAGCTTCTCGCGCGGGTAGACGTACGGGGTGGCGGGCTGCTGCTTCTGCCACGCCGCGAGCTCGCGCTCGTTGCGCTCGCGGAGGGCCTTGCATGCGGTGGGGCCGTCGGCGGCATCGACCGGAGGCTCCTCGGCACGGGCCGGCGCGCCGGCGAGCGAGGCGGAGGCGAGGACGGCGACGAAGAGCGCGTGGTGGGCCGCGCGGCGCACGCGGCCACTCTAACCCAAGTCACTCGAATCGGAACGACTTGCCGACGGTGACCGGCTCGCCGCTGAACGCCGGGATCTTCGCCTTCTTGAACTGGCCGGCGAAGCACTTGGCGACCGGGGTGCCGACCCACGGCCCCTTGTCGATGGTCGCGGACGACGCGGCGCCGGCGGGCGTGAACGTGATCATCACGTGGCCCTCGCCCTTCTCGGCGTTGGTGGCGCGGCACTTCTGCAGATCGACCGAGCCGATCGCCAGGGCGGCGGCTTCGCGATCGAACGCCGGCGCAGGAGGGGGCGGCGGGGCGGGCGCGGCGGCGGGGGGCTTCTTCGCCTTCTTCTTGGGGGCGGCGTCGGCCGGAGTCGCTCCGGAGACGGCGGCGAGCGCGAGCGCTCCGAGCGCGAAGACGAGAGAAGCGCGACGGCTCATGGGATCTCCGCCGTAGCAATGACGATGCCGTCTCGATGCATCCTGCACGTGACGCGTGATCGTGGAATCGTCCGCGAATCCCGAGCCGGCAAGCGATCCGATCATGGACAACAGGGTCACCACGTGCCGCTTCGCGCCCTCGGAGCCATGATGGCGTGATGCGGCTCGCGCGTGCGTTTGCGTGCCTGATCCTCGCCGCGTGCGCGCGCGAGACGTCAGAGAGACCGGTCGCGCCGCGCGCATCCGGTGCGCCGGCGCGTCCTGCGCCTCCTCCTCTTCCATTGCCCGAGACGGCGTTCCAGGGTCCGGAGGGCGACGCAGGCGAGCGGTTCGCGACGCGGCGGATCGGCGCGGAGTCGGGCGGCGAGCGGACGCGGTACCGCGGGGCGCGGATCGATCTCGACGTGAAGGGCGCCGATCTGCACGACGTCTTCCGGCTGATCGCCGACGTCGCGAAGGTGAACATCGTCGTCGCCGGCGACGTGAGCGGCACCGTGACGGTGAAGCTGAAGGACGTGCCGTGGGATCAGGCGCTCGACGTGATCGCGCGCGCGAAGGGGCTCGGCGTCGAACGTGACGGCAACGTGATAAGTATCGTCCCCTCCAACTGATGGCCGACGCGAAGCTCACCGAACTACCGGACAAGGACGCACCGAGCGACGTCATCCTGACGACGTTCCTCGGGTACGTGGCTGCGCGCGGCCTCGATCTCTACCCCGCGCAGGAAGAGGCCATCCTCGAGCTGCTCGAGGGCAACAACGTCATCCTCAACACGCCGACCGGCTCGGGCAAGTCGCTCGTGGCCGAGGCGGCGCACTACCACGCGCTCGTGCGCGGCGAGCGCTCGTTCTACACCTGCCCGATCAAGGCGCTCGCGAACGAGAAGTTCTTCGCGCTCGCGCGGACGTTCGGCGCGGAGAACGTCGGGCTCATGACGGGCGACGCGACGGTGAACCGCGACGCGCCGATCATCTGCGCGACCGCCGAGGTGCTCGCGAACATGGCGCTCGCCGA
>JBDHVD010000459.1:0-7408 GCA_039809525.1 Labilithrix sp.
GCTCTTCTTCGCCGAGAGTCCGGCCTCCTTGAGCAGCGCGCGCGGATCGGTCACGTTCTCTCCTGCGGAGGCTCGGTCTTCGTGCGCTGCGGGACGGCGCGGGCGCGCACGCCGAGACCGCGCATCGCGCGCTCGGCGCGCGACTGAGAGGCGCGCACGCGGAGGCGAACGGCGTCGAGCACCACGTCCTCGACCGTCGACGGCGGGCCGGGCGTTCGCGGCTCGAGGCCCGGCTCGAAGGACGGCATCGTCCAGCGCACCTCGGCGCGGCGCGCGCGGAGCTTCTTGACCGAGGCCTCGACGGGGCTGCCGGGCGGAGGCGGCGGCGCCCACACGTGCACGATCGTCGGACGGCGCTTCTTCTCGAGCAGGAGCTTGTCGATGAGCGACGCGAGCTCGCGGTCGGCCTTGTCGCGCTCGCCGTCGATCCGCGGCGGCACCTCGACCCCGAACGCGGCGAGGTAGTGGCGCAGGCGCTGCTCGCGCGGCGTCGGCGCGTGCGGGAGGCGCGGCGCGAACGGCGCACGAACGCGCATCGCCTCGGCGCGCGTCGCGAGCGCATCGAAGCTCCCGCGCGGGACGTCCGCGAGCCCGCGCGGATCGAGCGGACGGAGGTGCTCGGCGACGCGCTGCGCGAGCTCGGCCTCGTCGAGCTCGCAGCGATCGGCGTCGATCATGCTCGCCGCGCTCGCGAGCGCCGCGACGATGCGCGACGCCTGCTGCGGCCCGCCCTCGGGCGGGAGCCACGTGCGGACGCGCGACGCGAACACCGCGAGGCCGACCTTGTCGCCGCGCGCGAGATGCCGTGCGGCGACGCCGCCGACCTCGTCGACCGCGAGATCGAGCGGAGCCTTGCCCTCCTCGCCCGCCCACAGCTCGACGGACGCGTCGAGGAGCAGCCAGACGACGTCGCGCTCCTCGCGCTCCATCTCGCGGACGAGCAGCTGGCCGCGACGCGCGCTCGCCTTCCACGCGATGCGCTTGAAGGGATCGCCCGGCACGTGCTCGCGGAGCTCCTTGAGCGTCTCGCCCTCGCCGGGCAAGTTCACCGACTTGCCCGTCTCCGCCGCGTGGCGCGCGCGCCCTCCGCGCGGCGCCGCGAGCATCGCGAGCAGCGGCCTCGGCACCACCTCGATGCCGTGGGGGTTCGCGAACATCAGCGGGACCTCGTAGAGGCCCTCGCCGCCGAGCGGCGTCCCCCGCACCTCGAGCGCGATCCCGTGCACGCCCCAGCGACCGACGCGCTTCGCGCGCACGCGCACCTCGAAGCGCACCTTCGAGGCGGCGGGCAGGTCGAGCACGTTCGGATGCAGCGTGACCTCGAGCATGCTCGATGCGACCGGCCGCAGGTTGACCCCGCGCGCGTCGTCGAAGCCGCGGTTGCGCAGCTCGGCGTCGAGCACGATCTCGGTGCCGCGATCGACGCGCGTCACGCGGCGCGCGGTCCCCCAGACCATCTCGAAGCCGGAGGCCCGGATGCGCGTCACCGTGGAGAGGGCGAGCGCGCGTCCGAGCGAGACCGCGAGGATCATCGCGCCGCCGAACGCCACCGCGGCGCTCACCTTCGTCATGAAGCCGACGGTGACCATCGCCGCGCCGGCGAGGGCGACCTGGAACGTGGCGCGCGTCGGATGGAGCTGCATGCGCGCCTCTCGGATCGATCACACCGCGCGGAAGCCGCGGCGGTAGCCGACCTTCGACAGCGCCTCCTCGACGACCGCGTCGCGGGCGCGCGTGTCGCCCTCGGCGTCGGCGACGAGCACGAGGCGGTGCGCGAGCACGCTCGGCGCGACCGCCCGGATGTCCTCGGGGACCACGTACGTGCGGGCGGCGACGAGCGCATGGGCCTTCGCCGCCTGCACGAGGCCGAGCGTCGCGCGCGGGCTCGCGCCGAGCGCGACCTTCGGGTGCGTCCGCGTGTACTGCGTGAGCGCGACCGCGTACTCGTGCAGGTCGTCCTCGACGTGGATGCGCGAGGCGATCTGCTGGAGCGTGATGACGTCGTGCGGGCCGAGCACCGCGCGGAGCGCCGGCGCCTCGACGCCGTGCGTCTTCAGCATCTGCGCCTCCTCGCGGGTGGACGGGTAGCCCATCACCACGCGGACGAGGAAGCGGTCGATCTGCGCCTCGGGCAGCGGATACGTGCCCTCGAGATCGATCGGGTTCTGGGTGGCGAGCACGAGGAACGGGTTCGGGAGCTCGAACCGGTCGCCCTCGATGGTCACCTGACGCTCCTGCATCGCCTCGAGGAGCGCGGACTGCGTCTTCGCCGGCGCGCGGTTGATCTCGTCGGCGAGGACCACGTTCGCGAACACCGGTCCCGCGCGCAGGCTGAACGTGCCGTCGCGCGGCGAGAGCACGTACGTGCCGGTGATGTCGGCGGGCAACAGGTCGGGCGTGAACTGGATCCGCCGCGCCGAGCAGCCGAGCGCGGTGGCGAACGCCTTCACCAGCGTGGTCTTCGCGACGCCGGGCACGCCCTCGAGCAGCACGTGCCCCTTCGCGAGCAGCGCGACGACCATGACGTCGAGCGCGCGCGGCGAGCCGATGTACGTGCGCTGGACCTCGCGGCGGAGCTCGTCGATGCGCTCCTTGGCCGCCGAGATCTCGGGCTGCTGCTGCCCGCCGCCCATGGGCACGGTGCTGCTGCTCATCCCGACGCCCCCGACGACGAGGACGAGGACGAGCGCGCCGACGCGGTCTTCGCCTGCGCGGCCTCGAGGAGCTGCTTCACCGAGCGGGCGATCGACACGACCTCGTTGTCCCGGATCGGCTGCACCATTCCTCCCGTGCGCTGGTAGACCACCATCGTCTCGACGTTCGACATTCGTAGCAGAAGCTTGGAGAGGCTGCGCACCCCTTCGGCGTCGAGCAATCCGCGCTCGGCGACGTGGGTGAGCAGCTCCTTGTGCGGGGGGACCTTGCCCAGGCCGAGGAGCACCGCGAGCTGCTCCTCGAGCGCGCTCTTCAGCTCGAGGATCGCGAGGACGCGCGAGGTCTGCGGCGCGCCGATCACCGCCGCGTGGCCGGCGACGCCGCCTTGCGCGACCGTCGGGACGCGGCGCACGAAGCGCGGGACGACCGGCTTGTGCAGCTTGCCCGCGCGCGACCCCACCCAGACGACGAGCGCGAGGCCGAGCGCGATCGCGGCCGCCCACGCGAGCGGATCCGGCAGGCCGTCCTTGCGGATGATCTCGAGCGCGTCCTTCACCGCGCGCAGCCACTCCGCGAGCGTGTTCTCCTCGCCGCCGAAGCTGCCCTTCTGCTCGAAGGCGCCCGTCGCGACGAACAGACGCCCGCCGCGGTTGCCCCACGCGTCGTTCTCCACCGCATAGCGGACGAGCCCGCGCGCGAACGCCTTGTTGCCCGCGTAGCGGAGCATCGAGTTCATCACGATCGACGGATCGCCGACGACGAGGAAGCGACCCTGCGGCGCCGGCGGCTTGTCGCCGACCGCGCCGGCGACGGCGATGAACACGTCGGGCTCGCCCGCGCCGCGGATCTTGAGCACCGGCGAGAGGTCCGGATGCGCGAGGCCCGTCGCGTGGTTCGTGACCACGCGGTTCACGTCCGCGACGACCGGATGCGCGCTCGCCGGCTCCGCGAGCGCGAGCTGCGGGTTGTGCCGGAGCGACTCGACGGGGTTCTTCGGCGTGGGCACCCGCTCCATGCCGAAGTGACGGAGGAGCGACTCGCCGCGCCCGAAGTCGTCGAGCAGGACCACGCGCCCGCCGGCGCGCATGAACTTCGACAGCTCGTCGACGTCGAGCGACTTCTCCGGATAGAGGAGGAGGAGCCCGTCCTTCGGGTCGAGCTGACCGAAGTCGATCTGCGTGGTCGCGACGACGCGGCTCGTGCCGAGCTCCGACCGCGCGAGGCGGATCAGCTCGCCGCAGCCCTCCCAGTCGGAGCCCGCGAGATCGAAGGGCGCCGCGTGCGACGACCATCCGAACGCGAACAGCGCGAGGAACGCGAGCAGCGCCGCGACGCGTCGCGCCATCTGCGGCACTACGGACGAGCTCGTCCTCCCGCGCGTTCCCCTGTTCATCGCGATCTTCGACTCTAACTGTGTCGGCGCGACCGTGTCGCGCCCTACGTCTTCGGGTTGCCGCCCGGGTCGGTTCGGACCTGACACGCTGCGCGCGAGCAGCCGCACACTTGACCGGGATGACCCTATTGCTAGCTTGGATCTGAGAAGCCTCAGTTCCTTCTTCTTCAGAGGAGAAGACGATGCTCCCGCCGTTCATCATCGAACAAATCCGCAAGCGTGAAGAAGAAGAGCAGAGGCAGTACGAGCAGCCCCAGCTCGAGCTGCCGATGACGCCTCCTGCGCCCCGCCGCCGCGAAGAGCCCGAGGAGGGCAAGCGCGGCGTCATCGTCCTCGACATCTAGTCTCGCTCTCGCTCTCGCTCTCGCTCGCTCGACGCTGTTGTCTCCCGGCCGGGGGGACACTAGGCTGCGCCCGCTTCCGATGAGGCGGCCGCTTCCCTTCCGACTTTTGGCTGCGATCCCGGGAATTTTGCTCGGGCTCGGTGGCATGAGTGCCTGCTATTCGACGGGCGACGGGACGGCTCCGCCGCTCGATCGCTTCTACTTTCCCGTCGGCCTGCAGGTCTCCGCGGGGGGCTCCGTCCTCTACGCGGCGAACTCGAACTTCGACCTGCAGTTCAACGGCGGGACGCTCCAGTCGTACGACCTGCGGCTGATCCGCCGGCACGTCCTCGACATCATCGCGGACCCGAACGACCCGAACGTCCCGCTCGTGCGAGGCGCGAACCCGCCGGGCACCGGGTGCCCGAGCAACCCGCCGATCGACAAGCAGGGCGGTGAGGGTGGACGGCAGCCGCTCGGCGAGACGTGCGCGCCGCCCGTCGACTCGACGTTCTACTTCCGCGACGCGGCGGTGATCGGCGCGTTCGCGACCGATCTCCAGATCTCGCGGCCGCCCTCGCAGCTCGTCCCGCAGACGCCGAAGGCCAGCGCGTCCGATCCGACGCCGCCCGCGGGCAACCGCTCGTTCGATCGCCTCTTCGCGCCGGTGCGCGGGAACGCGTCGCTCACGTGGGCCGACGTCGCGCGCGACACGCCGGACATGGTGCCGCCCGAGGATCGCAACGCGCCGTACGCGCCGTTCTCGCTCGCGTGCGGGCAGGGCGGCGATCGGCGTTGCGACGCGATCCACCAGGTCGGCGAGGATCCCAACGAGCCGGACAACACCCGCCGGATCACGATGCCGGGCGAGCCGTTCGGCATGGCGGTGAGCGAGGACGGCAAGGCGATCGTCATCACGCACCAGAACGAGACGAAGACGTCGCTCTTCCTCACCGGCCTCTCGCGCGAGAACAACGACGGCGACGGCAGCGTCCGCACGCCGTCGATCCAGTTCATCCTCGACAAGGTGCCGTTCGGCGGCGTCGGCATCACGCCGATCCCGCACGACCGCGACGCGTTCCTCGGCGCGGCCGATCTGCCGCGCCCGGCGTTCCTCGAGACGAGCCGCGTCATCGCCGAGGTGAGCCTCATCCGCCAGTACCCCGACGAGTTCGGCGGGCTCCAGTCGGCGCAGCGTCGCCCGTTCCTCAATCTCGAGCGCGCCTTCCCGGTGACCGCCGCGGCCGGCGGCACGGACTCGCGCGGCCTCGTCGTCGATCCGACGCCGCGCCTCGCGTGCAAGGCGAAGGTGCGCCCCGCCGATGCGGCGACGAACCGGACCCAGGCCGACGTCGATCGCGAGGTCCAGGCGTGCGCCCGCAAGCCCGCGCGCGCGTTCCTCGCGAACCGCACGCCCGCCGCGCTCCTCGTGGGCGACGTCGGCGTCGCCGAGGGCGCCGACGGGTCGTACGATCCCGATCGCCTCCTCATCCACACGTCCATCCCGCTCGCGTCGGGACCGTCGCGTGTGTACCTCGCTCCGATCGTCGATCGCGACGGCGCCTACGCGCTCCGCGTCTTCGTCGTGTGCTTCGACGCGGCGACGCTGTTCGTGATCGATCCGGACACGCTCGCGCTCGAGAACGTCATCCGCACCGGCCCCGGGCCGTTCGCGATGGCGTTCGATCCGTTCACGCTCGAGGACGTCGCCACGCACGCGCAGGTGCCGTTCGACACGCGCGACGCCGGACGAGGTCTGCGCCGGTACCGGTTCGCGTACCTCGCGAGCTTCACCCAGTCGTTCGTGCAGATCATCGATCTCGACGACGCGCAGGCGAACCGCGCGACGTTCGAGCGCATCGTCTTCACGCTCGGCAATCCGACGAATCCGAAGGGCTCGTGAGGCAACCCACCGTGCGGATGCTCGTTCGCTCCCGCTCCATGCTCGCCGTCGCGGCCGCGCTCTTCGCGCTCATCGCCGCGGCCGTGCTCTTCGCGTGCTCGCAGACGCCGACGAGCGTTCCCGTGCGCACGTTCGAGCGCGCGCAGCGGATGGACGTCGTGTGCCTCCGCCTGTTCGGCACCGACGGCAACCCGATCGTCCCCGAGGGCCTGCCGCAGGAGAACTGCGCGCCCGTGCCGTCGGACGTCAACGGCGGCGGCCTCACCAACCAGCTCTTCGCGCTCGTGACGCAGACCACGCGCGGCGAGGTCGCGGTGGTCGATCTCTCGGCGGGCTTCATCGTCGACCAGAACCGCGGCGTGCCGGGCATCAACTTCCTGCCCGTCGGAGCGGTGCCGACGGACATCGCGGCGGCGCCCGACGGCAAGATGGCGTTCGTCGCCTCGGCCGAGCCGAACAAGGCGGCGATCTACGGCATCAGCACGCGGCGCATCCTCGGCGACATCGAGGGACGTCCGCGCGATCCCGACGGACCCGTCACGCTCGCGTCGTGGCCGGTCTGCGCGCTCCCGCAGAACCCGGGCTCGCTCACGGTCGTGCCGCGCAGGCCGGCGGCGGCCGCGGCCGACGCAGGCGCCACCGACGCGGGCGCGGGCGCGGGCGATGCCGGAGACGCCGGCGACGCCGGCGCGACCACGCCGTCGGACGTCCCCGACTACGAGCTCGTCGCGGTGCTCCCCGGCGACCGGCGCTCGTCGGCGAAGGTCATCACGATCGATCCGCGCCCGTTCCTCCGCGGCGCGAGCCTCATGGCCGCCGACGGACCGGTGCTCGGCGCCGGATCGCTCGCGCCGTGCCCGATCACGTCGGCGGTCGAGCTCGCGGGAAGCGAGGCGGTGCCCGACGAGTGGAACAGCGGCGGCACCTGGCCCGACGGCGTCCCGTACGTCGACGGCGGCGTGGACCTCGACTGCAAGGGCCCGCAGCGGCCGACGGCCTGCGGCGCGATCCCGTGCAAGTGTCTGCCGCCGCCCGGCGACGCCGGCGCCGAAGGCGGCGCCGACGCCGGCGACGCCGGCGCAGAAGCGGGCGTCGTCGACGCCGGCGCCTGCGAGGCGACGAAGCCCGACGCCG
>JBDHVD010000460.1:0-7334 GCA_039809525.1 Labilithrix sp.
CCGCGCCAGATCGTCGAACGTCCTGCGAGGCGCGCGCTGCGTGATGTGCTTCGGCAACCCGAGCTCGAGGGCGACCCCGTCGAGCGGCTCGTTCACGACCGAAGGCGAACGCAACTTCCTGTTCACCGCCGGAAATGGGAGGTCGCTCTCCCGTTGCTCGGGCGTCGTGAGCTGGGTCGCGACGTGCCATCGCTGAGCGGCCATCGCTTCGGTCAGGGCACGCCGAGCCGTTCGAGTCGAGCGCACCGAAGATCTCCGGGTTCGCGGGCATGCCGCCGGTCGACGTCGTTCGTCCTTGCCGGGAGCGGCCTTGGGGGACCGTCGCAGTGCCGAGTACGCCACGCCGCGATGCTGAAACGTCGAGCTCTCCCGGAATTCGCCGAGACCGTTGCGCGAACATAAAATAGATTTTAATGTTTGTGCGTGCCCCGTGTCGCCACCAACGGCTCGGTTCCGAACTGGGACCGCCTCTTCGAGCTCGCCTCCGCCCAGGCTGGCTACGTCACGAACAAGCAGGCCGCCGACGCCGGGTACTCGCTGCCGCTGCTGCAGTTCTACGTCCAGAAGGGGCGGCTCGAGCGCGTCCAGCGTGGAGTCCTCCGCCTCGTGCACTACCCGCCGGGCGAGCACGAGGACCTCGTGCCGCTATGGCTCTGGTCCGAGCAAAGAGGCGTGTTCAGCCACGAGACCGCGCTCATGCTCCACGACCTCTCCGACGCACTTCCGGCCAAGCGCCACATGACGGTACCCGCGGCTTGGTCGAAGCGCCGCCTTCGACTTCCGCGCGGCCTCGTCCTTCACTTCGCTGACGTACCGAAGACGGCGATGACTTGGCTCGGCCCAGTCCCAATCACGACGCCCCTCCGAACCGTCACCGATTGCGCCTCGGGCGGAGTTGCAGACGATCTCGTCGAACAAGCCGTGAAGCAGGGCGTCCGTCGCAAGCTCTTCTCGCGAACCGAGGCGAAGGACGCGATCAAGCATGCCCGACGAGAGCGAGATGCCGCCGCAGACGTACGCTAGCCCCGAGGCCTTCAGGCAGGCTCTCGAGCGGCGCATTCGTACCGCCGCGGGTGCGCCCGGCATCGCGCGCTTCCGGCAGGTGCTCGTCTTCGACCGCTTTCTCGCGCGCATGTTCCAGCACTTCGGCGAGCGGGCCATCGTGAAGGGCGGCGTCGTCCTCGAGCTTCGCCTCGAGCGCGCGCGCACGACGCGTGACGTCGACATCCGCCTCAGCGGTTCGAGTGACGCGCTGCTCGGCGAGCTCGAGGCTATCGGCCGGCGCGACCTCGGCGACTTCCTCTCGTTCGTCATCGAGCCCGATCGCGATCATCCGACCATCGAGGGCGACGGGATGATCTACGAAGGCCTCCGCTTCCGCGTGCAGGCGATGCTCGCGGGCAAGGTCTACGCGGGTCCGTTCGGTCTCGACGTCGGCTTCGGCGATGTCCTCACCGAGCCACCCGAAACCATCGAGGGGAGCGACTTTCTCTCGTTCGCGGGCGCTCCTCGCGCGCGCCACCGGATCTACCCGCGTGTCGTTCACATCGCCGAGAAGCTTCACGCGTACACCCTCCCACGCCCGCGGGAGAACTCGCGCGTGAAGGATCTGCCCGACCTCGCGCTGCTCGCGCAGATCGGTCCCCTCGAGGGCGTTGCCGTACGCAAGGCGCTCGACGCGACCTTCGCGTTCCGCAAGACGCACCCGCTTCCGTCCTAGACCGGCGCCGCTCACGGCCGCTCGAGCGTCCACCGCGGCTTCGCGGGACGGGCGAACGCGTAGAGCGCGTCGAGCGTGCGCCTCGGCGGATCGCGACGGTAGGTGGCGCGGTGAATCGACCACGCGTGGAACACGCACGCGTCTCCTGCCCGGAGGACGACCCGCGCGCCGTGTGGCATCGGCGCCGTCCGGTGTGCGCCCTTGCGGACCCGGAGCTCCTCGGGCGTGTCCCAGCGCGCATGCGAGCCCGGCACGATCTCGAGCCGGTCGTCGTCCTCCAGCGCGATCCGGAAGTGCACGGCGGTCGTCATCTGCACGATCGTCCGCTCGGCCTCGGGATCGGGCCGGCCGAACTGGCTGTCGCGGTGCCAGTCGCCGTCCCAGTCACGTCGGGTCTGCTCGTGGAAGTACTGGACGTCCTTCACCCGCGGCGCGTCCTCTTCGCCCGGGAGCGCGAGCCCGTGGAGGAGCGCGCAGACGCGCGCCGATCCGACGAGCATGGCGACGATCTCGAGCGCTCCGGGAGCGCGCTCGAAGGACCTCGGATCCCCGAGGAGCGAGATGCTGGGCGTCGTGTGCCCCGTCTCGAGCGCGCTCTCCCGCGCCCGACGGAGCGCTTCGTCGCAGGCACGACGGAGCGGGAGGCGCTCCGCGGTGTCGACGAAGCCAGGCACGACGAAGAAGCCGTGCTCACGAAAGGCGACGATTCGGTCTCCTGCGTTGCTCATGATGACCTCGCGGCGTTCCGAGCGCGCGACGATCACTCAATGGACGGCGTGCGGATCGAGGCTCTCGAGCGCGAAGAGCGGGGTCTCGGGGAACGGTCGAGCGGCGTGGCGGCTCGAGACGACGACGCATGCGAGCCGCCCGGCGACCTCGAACGTCGCGAGCGCGGCGGACGCGCCGAAGTAGTCGATGCGCACCAGATCCACCGCGTTCGCGGGACGCGCGGTCCGCTCCTCGAGGATTCGCGCGAGCGCCCGCTGGTACCCCTCGCCGGTCCTGGCCATGCGGGCGCGGACCTCGGCGCGCAGCCTCTTGTGGTGATGACGATTCCCCATCGGTGCCGTCCGGGTGATCTGCCGAGCGCTCCCTCGTATCGGCCGGCACCGACGGAACATGGCAGCGATCACGACCCGCACGCCGAAGGGCAGCGCCCTCTTCGCTCCTCCCGCGAGTCGTGCCGGCGACGGCGCGAGGAGCCGGACTCGGAAGCAGCCCGTACGCCGAAGCATTCGCGGCCGGCCGCGCTCTGTCAAGCGATGCGCTCGCCGATCCCGGCAGCGCGGGGGGCCGGGCGCCGCCGCTCGCGTTGTTTCACTGGTTCAATTGAACGGGTGAAACAGCTCGCGCGGGGCCGGGCGCCGCGGCCCGCCTTGTTTCACTGGTTCAATTGAACGGGTGAAACAGCTCGCGCGGGGGGCCGGCCCGGGCACGCGACCGCGCGCTCGTCTCGGGAGCGTCGGTTACGATGACCTCGAGAGGGGGGACGATCGCCATGAGCCGCGAGTCGAAGCCGAGGACGTCGGAAGCCCACGGTCGGTTGTGGGGTGCGCGCGCGAGGGACTGGGCCGACTTCCAGGAAGGGACGGTCCGCCCGGTCTTCGAGGCCGTGCTCGAGCGAACGCGCGTGGGGCCCGGGACCCGTTACCTCGATGCCGGCTGCGGCTCGGGGATGGCGGCGGAGATGGCGGCGGTGCGTGGCGCCGACGTGTCCGGCGTGGACGCGGCGGAGGCGATGCTCGCGATCGCGCGATCGCGCGTGCCGGCCGGCGACTTCCGCCGCGGCGATCTCGAGGAGCTGCCGTTCGCCGGCGAGACCTTCGACGTGGTGACCGGCTTCAACTCGCTGCAGTACGCCGGCAACCCGGTCGCGGCGCTGCGCGAGGCCGGACGGGTCACGAAGCGAGGCGGCGCGATCGTGGTCATGACGTTCGGAGATCCGGAGGGCATGGAGGTGGTCGCGTTGCTGACCGCGCTGAAATCGCTCCTCCCGCCCCCGCCCCCGGGCGCGCCCGGCCCGTTCGCGCTGTCCGACGGAGCCGTCCTCCGCCAGTTCGCCGTGGACGCGGGGCTCGAGCCCGTCGAGATCTTCGACGTCGACAGCCCGTGGATCTACGCGGACAGGGACGCGGCCATGCGCGGTCTGACGTCGACGGGCAACGCGGTCCGGGCGATGGAGCAGATCGACGAGGACGTCGTGATCGACGCCTACGCGAAGGCGATCGCTCCGTTCCGCCAGCCCGACGGCAGCTACCGCGCGTCGGCGTGGTTCCGCTGCCTGCTCGCCCGACGGTGACCCGAGCGGAGGGCGTCAGCGGCGGCGCGCGACGATCACCGCGTCGACGCCGGTGCCGGCGACCGCGCGCGGCCGCTCCTCCGCGACCACGAGCTCCCACGCCATCGCGTCGAGCGCGGCGACCGCTTCCTCGACGGAGACCTGCACCTGACTCGCCGCGGCCGTCGGCTTGCCCGTCGCCGGATCGATCGGGCGATGGCCGACCATCAGGAGCGTCCCGCCGGGCGCGACCCCGCTCGCGAGGCGACGCACCATCTCGTCGACCGAGCCCGCGACGTGCACGTAGAGGCACACGACCAGATCGAAGTCTTCGCGTGGCGGCGCCCACACCGCCAGATCGCCCTCGACCCACGCGACGCGCGCGGCGATGTCCGGCCCCAGCGCCTCGGCGGTCGACCGGGCATGCGCGAGCGCGCTCGCCGAGAAGTCCACCGCCGTGACCTCCCAGCCGTGCGCGGCCAGCCAGAGCGTCTCCGATCCATGACCGCAGCCCGCGTCGAGCGCACGCGCCGGCCGGAGACGGGCGGCCTCGGCGACGAGGCGCGCGTTCGGCGGGCGCTGCGCGATCTTGTCCGCGTGCTCGCGCAGCGTCTTCTCCCAGAGCCGTTCCCAGTACGCGCGATCGTAGCTCACGGGCGGCACCATAGGCCGCCGCGCCGCCTCGTGCAGCCGCGGTCTTGCGCGCGCGGAGAGGCGTGCTTACGAAGGACGCGTCGAAAAACGGCAGGCCGGTTCAGGTGAGCCCCGGTCGCTCCACGACGTGTGGAGTCCTTGGTCCCCGCACGGTGCGGTGAGATCCCCCGACGTTGGGCAGACGTGTGCCCGCGAAGGGATTCTCATGCACCTCAATCATCTCGATCTCCACGTCTCCGACGTTCCGAAGACCGCGGCCCTCCTCGAGGAGCTGCTCGGTCTTCGCGTCGTCTCGAACCGCGACTCGAAGGCGATCGCCATCCTCGAGGACGGCGCCGGGTTCACGCTCGTCCTCCAGCAGATGAAGCGGGCCGAGGACCGCTATCCGGACGGCTTCCACTTCGGATGCCTCGTCGATGACGAAGCGACCGTCGTGCGCTTCCAGCGGCATGCGCGCGAACGCGGGCTCGATGTCTCGGACGTGCTCCGCAACGGGCGTGGCGTCCTTTGTTACGCGCGCATCGGCGACGGCATCCTCCTCGAGGTCAGCTGGCAGCGGCCGCGGTCGTCCCCCGGCGCGGTTGCACGAAACCAAACCGACGGTTGAGTTTCGTGCGCATCGTCGCGCGCGATCACCGCTGGCGCGGGGGGGAGGATCGCGCGCGTCAGCTCGATGGTGATCGTGGCGCCCGCGGGGACGCCGACCTCCTTCGTCGGCACGGTGTAGTACGAGAAGGCGAGCGGCGTCGGCTCCGGCCCGTTCGGGTAGACGACGACGTTCGTCGGGTACGAGAAGCGGTCGTACGACGTGAGGTACGGATCGTAGACCTGCGCGGTGCCCTTCGACCTCACCGTGTCGGCGCGGAGGACCTTCGCCTGGATCGACGCCTCGCCGCCTTCCGTGTGCACCGTGTCGAGCTCGAGCGCGAGCGCCGGCTTCGCGCCTCGGCGGACGCGCGCCACGTGGCCACGGACCGTCGAGCCCTTCGGGACGACGACCTCTCCGGACGGTGACGCCAGGTCGCGATCGACGCTGGCCAGGAAGACGTCGCCCTCCCGGCTCGTCTCCGTCGCGATCGCGTCCTGCATCGTGAGCGTGACCTTTGTCCCCGCCTGGACGAACGGCCCGGCCGCCTCGACCGACGTCAGCGGCTCGACCTTCCGCGGCTCCGCCGGTCCCGTGGTCACGCCGGTCTTCGCGCATCCCGCCGCCGCCGCGGCGATCGCCAGCGCGGCGCTGGCTCGCATCGTCGTGCTCTTCATCGCGTCCCCCTCCCTCGGATGGGAGAGCGCGTTGCATCGCATGCGCCCGCCGCGGTCCGGTCGATTTCCGGTCACACGCGGGGGCCGGCGGGGCCCTGAACGGGCATGAGCACCACATCCCTCGAGAAGAAACGCGTCCGCGTGCGGGGGCACGCCATGGCCTACGTCGACCGCGGCGCGGGCCGGCCGCTCGTGTTCCTGCACGGCAACCCGACCTCCTCCTTCCTCTGGCGCAACGTCCTCGACCCGCTGGCGGACAGGGCCCGCTGCATCGCGCCGGACCTGATCGGCATGGGCGACTCGGACGAGCTCGCGGGGGCCGGGCCGAGCTCGTACTCGTTCTTCGAGCACCGCGCGTTCGTCGACGCGTTCTTCGATGCGCTCGGGCTCGACGACGTCGCGCTCGTGGTGCACGACTGGGGCTCGGCGCTCGGGTTCGACTGGGCGCGGCGGCATCCCGACCGCGTCCGCGCGATCGTGTACATGGAAGCGATCGTCGGGACGATGCGCTGGGACGAGTGGGCGCCCGGGCCGCGCGCGCTCTTCCAGCGCCTGCGCTCGGCCGAGGGCGAGCGGATGGTCCTCGAGGAGAACGCGTTCGTGGAGGCCGTGCTGCCCGGCAGCGTGATGCGGAAGCTCGCGCCGGAGGAGCTCGACGAGTACCGGCGGCCCTTCCGCGCGCCCGGCGAATCACGCCTGCCGACGCTCGCCTTCCCCCGGCAGCTGCCGATCGACGGCGAGCCGCGCGAGGTCTGCGAGGAGGTGGAGCGCTACGCGGGGTGGCTCGCGCGCTCGCCCTTACCGAAGCTCTTCGTGAACGCCGAGCCCGGACGCATCCTCACCGGACGCTTGCGCGAGGAGTGCCGGCGCTGGCCCAATCAACGCGAGGTGACCGTGCGCGGGCTGCACTTCTTGCAGGAGGACTCGCCGGCGGAGATCGCCGACGCGATCGGATCGTTCCTCGTCAACCTGGGGCGCGCGCGATGAGCACGCTCGACGAGCTCGCGCGGCGCGCGCAGGGCGGCGACCGCGAGGCGCTCGAGCAGCTCGTGCGGGGGCTGTCGGATCGCATGTATGGCCTCGCGGTGCGCATGCTCGGCCACCGCGAGCACGCGCGCGACGCGACGCAGGAGATCCTCATCCTGATCATCACGCAGCTCTCGGCGTTCCGCGGCGAGAGCTCGGTCACCACGTGGGCCTATCGGGTGGCGACGCATCACCTCCTCCGGCAGAAGCGCCGCGGGCGGAGGTGGAGGTTCGAGGAGCTCGCGGAGGACGAGCTCGGCAAGCCGCCGAACGCGATCGACGAGAGCACGCTCGCGGTCGCCGAGGAGCGGCTCCTGGAGGAGCAAGTGTTCATCGGCTGCACCCAGGCGATGCTCCAGGCGCTCGACCGCGAGCAGCGGATCGCGTTCGTGC
>JBDHVD010000461.1:0-7320 GCA_039809525.1 Labilithrix sp.
GCCGCCGGCGCCTTCGCCGGCGTACGGACCGCCGCCGGCCCCGGCGGCCACGCGCGCGCCTGCACCTGCGCCGGCCCCGTCACCGGCGCCCGCGCCCGCTCCTGCGCCGGCGGCGAAGCCCGCGTCGATCCCGGCACGCGGCCGTCTCGTCGTCATCGCGAAGAGCGGTGCCGACGGTCCGAGCTATCCGTTCGGGGACGCCCTCGACGTCGGGCGCACGGAAGGTCACGTGATCGTCGGCGAGGATCCGTACCTCTCGCCGCGTCACGTGCGCATCGCCTTTGCGAACGGAAAGGTGCTCCTGCGCGATCTGGGCAGCACGAACGGGGTCTTCCTCCGGCTGGCCGCCGCCAGGCACATGGACGGCCCTTCGCGGGCCGGGAGCGAAGTCGCGGTTCCGCTCCAGGACCAGGATCTGATACTCGTCGGACAGCAAGTGCTGCGCTTCGACGTCCTGCGGGAGAGTGAGAACGGGCTCGGGGCCGCATCCGAGCACGGCACCCTCTTGTTTGGCTCTCCCGCCGCTCCGCGATACGCTCGGCTTGGGCAACGCACCGTCGAGGGCGTGACCCGCGACGTCTACTACCTTCGGAAGATGGAGACCGTGCTCGGGCGTGAGTCGGGGGATGTCGTGTTCACGGAGGACCCGTTCCTCTCGCGACGCCATGCGGCCATCCGCGCGCTCGGCCGTGACGGCGCTCCCCTTCCCGCATCCGCCAAACCGTCCGACGTGGCCCGGTTCGCGCTCGTGGACCTCGGCTCTTCGAACGGAACCTTCCTGCGCATCCGGAACGAGGTCGAGCTGCAATCGGGAGATCAATTCAGGGTCGGGCAGCAGCTCTTCCGGGTCGAAATCGGAGGCAACGTCGCTCCGCAAGCGGGGGCCCTCGGCCCGCGCGAGGCGTAAGAGGACGGCGCCGGAGATGAGGCCTTGCTCGTGACGCAGCCCCAGACGCCCGTGCCGAGCCCCGCCTCGAGCGAGAAGGACGCGACGTCGTCCGCGGCCGAGGTGCGGGTGAAGCTCTTCGCGCGCACCGACGTCGGCCAGGTCCGCGAGCACAACGAGGACAATTTCCTCGTGGCCGATCTGACCCGGCGTTCGCGCGGCCTCCTCGAGGCGAACCGCGCGACGACCGTCGGCCCGCAGGGCGCGGTCTTCGCGGTCTGTGACGGCATGGGCGGCGCCGCCGCGGGCGAGATCGCCAGCCAGCTCGCGGTCGACATCATCTACGAGCGCCTCGTCGAAGGCCTCGACGAGCGACCGGTCAAGCGCGACGAGCTCGCGCGGCGCCTGGTCCGCGCGGTCGAGGCCGCGGGCCTGCGCATCTTCCACGAGGCGAAGGCCGATCGCTCCCGCCGGGGCATGGGCACCACGGTCACCGCCGCGGCGCTCGTCGACGAGATGCTCTTCTTCGCGCAGGTCGGAGACTCGCGCGGCTACATCCTCCGCGGCGACACGCTCGTGCAGCTCACGCGCGATCAGTCGCTCGTGAACCAGCTCATCGAGGCCGGCCAGCTCACCGAAGAAGAGGCCGAGACCTTCGAGCACAACAACATCATCCTCCAGGCCCTCGGCACGTCCGACACCGTGCAGGTCGACCTCACGTATGCCGAGGTCCGCCAGGGCGACGTCCTCCTCCTCTGCTCCGACGGCCTCTCCGGCATGGTGCGGTTCGAGGAGATCCGCGAGGTGCTCCGCTCGTCGACCGAGCCCCTCGAGATCTGCAAGGCCCTCACCGAGCGCGCGAACCAGGCGGGCGGTCACGACAACATCACCGTCATCGTGGTGCAGTTCGACGGCTCCGGGCTGAAGGCGATCGAGGCGGAGGAAGAGCCGCTCAAGTACCGGAAGTACATCCTCGGCGAGGAGGCAGACAGCGCCACGGTGCCCAACGCGGGCGCGGTCCAGGGCCACGGCGGGATCGAGGCGTCGCCCGACGGCGCGCCGCGCGGACCGTCGGTGCAGTCGGTCCCGCCCGCGGGCATGTGGCACGAGCACGGCGGCGGCGATCACGATCGGATCGACATCCCGGGCACCCACGTGCCGCTGTGGATGGTCGCCGGCATCGTCGTCGGCGTGGTCGTGCTGCTGCTCGGCGCCGCATATCTCTTCCTCCACTGATCTCTCGCTCCGTCTACGCCGCGTGGACCGAGCGTTCGGCGCGAGGATGCGGGAAGATAGCCAGGCGATGCGGGTCGACGAGGACGACAACTTCACGATCGATCTCCACGACGACGGCGTCGTGATGCTGCGCGTCTGGAAGCGTCCCGATCTCCCGTTCGAGAAGGGCGCCGCGCTGGCGCGGCGGATGCTCGCGACCGCGAGCGCGCTCGCGCGCGACGATCGGGCGAAGGGGCTCGTGTTCGATCTCCGCGACGCGCCCGTCCTCACCGGACCGCGCACGCGGGGCACGCTCGCGGAGCTGGTCGGCGCCTGGGAAGCCGCGGGCAAGCGCGTCGGCGTCCTGCTCGTGCCCGGCGTCCAGCGCATGACCCTCGAGCCCGATCTGGCGAGGGCCGCGCGAACGTGCGCGCGCTTCGCCGACGTACCGGAGCAGGCGCGGGACTGGGCGCTCGGCGCCCCGACGTCGCCCTGAGCGGGGCCTGACCGCGCGTCAGCGCGCGGTCGTCGACGCGTCGAGGACGGACCTGGCGACGCCGTCGTTCGCGTCGAACGCGAGCGCCTCGCGCGCGGCGGCCTGCGCCCCCTGGCGGTCGCTCCGCGCGAGGCGCGCCACGCCGATCCACGACCAGGCCGACGCCGCACGCGACCGGTCCGGGTCCTCGGTGAGCGGCGCGAGGATCTCCTCCGCCTCGGCGTTCGCGCCGCGACGGAGCAGCTGGCGCGCGACGAGCACGAGCAGCTCGGGCGTGTCGCCGAAGCGCGTCCGCGCGCGCTCGATCACGCCGTCGGCCTCGGGCTCGCGATCGAGGCGGAGCAGACACTCGGCAAGGCCGAGGTAGCCGGCGGGCGCGTCGGGCTCCACCTGCGTGAGCTTGAGGAACTGCTCGCGCGACTCCTCGAACGCGCCGCGCTGGAAGAGGCGGCGCGCGAGGTTCACCCGCGACGGGACGAACCCGGGATCGACCTTGAGCGCCGCGCGGTAGAAGCCCTCGGCCTCCTTCTGGCGATCGCGCCGATCGGCGAGCAGCCCGAGCGCGTGGTGCGGCGCCGGCAGATCGGGGTTGAGGCTGCGGGCCTTCTTGAAGTGCTTCTGGGCCAGCTCGAGGTTCCCTCGCCGGAGCTCGACGTACCCGAGGTTCACCCACGCCTCGGTGAAGCGCGGGCTGTACTCGATCGCCACCGACAGGCGCGCCTCGGCGGTCGCGAGATCGCCGGCCGCCAGCGCCGCCGCACCGTCGCGGTTGAGCTCGACCGCCTTTGGGGGGAGCGGCGGGACCGTGGAGCACCCCATCACGGCGGCCAACAGCGCGAAAACAGTGAAGAGCCGGAGCAGCATCGCGCCCCCCTTCGGCCCGCCTCTGCCGAGGTTGCGTGATTTGTTCGAGCGGCGCGCCGAGCGTGCTGATTTCCGGGCGCTGGGTTATGTTTAGACACCTTCGATGAGCGAGCGCCCCACGGGTTTCGTCACCGCGAGCCACGCCGTCCTCTTCGACAACGAAGAGAAGAATCGCTGCGATGTGTGCCACGAGGCCATCGCTTGCGACGACGAGGACGCCGGTAGCCACGAGGTGTCGGGCCACGGCCTGCTCGTCTGGACGCGCGGCGAGGAGCGCCGCTACCAGGAGCCCCCGCTCTGCCCTGGCTGTGCGGCGGCGATCGGGATGACCGCGCTCCAGCGCTGGGAAATCGAAGAAGAAGAGGGCTGAGCCCCTCCCCCGCGTCCTACTGGAGCGTCTCGTCGTCCTCGCCGCCGAGGCTCGACGGCGGGCGCCGTTCGAGGTGCTCGAGGCAGAGGGCACGGACGGCGGGAGGGACCGTCGTCGACGTGGCCACGAGCCGCAGCTCGTGCCGCATGAGGAGCCCGACGAGCGGCGCCGCGACGTCGAGCGGCGTGTCGGGGTTCAGGACGAGCGCCATGCGAATGCGTGCACGATGCACCCACTTGGTCGAGCGCGCGATCTGGGTCAGCACGTCGGGGCGGCACGGCCGCCGCGCCGCGAGCGTGAGCACGTCGTCCTCGGTGAGCTTCGGGTTCACGAGCAGCTGGCGGATGACGTCGGGGTGCGGGTCGCGCAGCAGGCGATCCATCATCGCGCGATCGGGCCGTCGGGCGAGGGACTTGCGCTCGCCGAGCGTGAGCGCGCGCCCGCGGCCGTAGTCGGGCACGCGGTCCTCCTCCGGCTCGGGCACGTCGCGCGCGGGCGCGACCGACACCGGCTGGCGCACGAGCCGCTCGAGCGCGAGGTGCGGGACGCCGACGGCCTGCTCGCGCAGGCGCTGCACGACGTGGACGATCGACGGATCGTGGAGCGCGTCGACGAGCGCGACGAGCGCCTCGCGGGCCGCGTGCTCCGCCTGCTCCGCGCGCGCGCAGACGACGTCGAGCGTCGCGGCGAGCTGCTCGATGTCTCCGTCGAGCAGGAGCTTCCGCATGTATGCGGCGCGGAGCTCCGCCTCCGCGATCCCGCGCGTCGCCCGCACGAGCGCGTCGGCCATCTCCGCGGCGCGGTCCACGCTCAGAAGCCGAGGTCGGCCGGCTTCTTCGCGCCGGACGGCGCCTTCGTGGTCCCGGTCGCCGTCGGCTTCGCCGCCGCCGTCGCGGTGGTCGTCGCCTTCGCGCCGCCGACCGTGCCGCCCGCGGTCTTCGTGGTCGTGTGCGTCGCCGGCGGGCTCGGCGCGCGTGCGACGCTCGCGGCCGCGCTGGCCGGCGGCTCGGGCTCGGCGGTGGCGCTCGCCGGCGGCTCGGCGTTGTTCGCGACCGGCGGCGGCTCCGCCGACGCGCTCGCCGTCGCGGTCATCGCGACCGACGCGCTGGTCGCCGGCTCGTCGGACGGCCCCGCGGCCGCGGGCTTCTTCCCGAAGAGCGTCACGCCGATCAGGATCACACCGACCAGCGCGAACCCGCCGGCCGCCGCCGCGATCACGGCCACGGGCGGCCCCTTCTTCGGTACGGCGACCGGCTGATCGACGCCCGAGAACGTCGCCGCGACCGGGCTGCCCGTCGACATGTTCGGGTTCGGGATCGGCTGCGCCGGCGTGGGGATCGCGCCGCCCGCGTGAGGCTGCGGCGTCTGCATCATCGGCGCGTGGCCGCCGCTCTGGAGCGCGGGGTTCGGCGTGGCCATGGCCGCGGTCTGCGCCGGGTTCGGCGGCGGCGCGTTCGACGGCGACGTCATCAGCGCCGTTCCCCCGCCGAGCTTCTGCAGCTTCGCGCGATCGAAGCTCACGTCGGTGATCGACGACTGTCCGAGCGCCATCTGGAGCGACTCGGAGAACTGCTTCGCGGTCTGGAAGCGGTTGTCCGGATTGCGGTCCGCCGCCTTCGCAAACCACGTGTCGAAGCCGGCCGGGACGTTCGCGTAGTAGTCCGACGGCTTCGGGATCGGGTTGACGATGATCTTCACGAGCAGGTCGCCGAGCGCCTCGCTCTCGAACGGCAGCCGCCCGGTCATGCACTGGAACACGATGACGGCGAGCGACCAGAGATCGCTGCGCGAGTCGACGCTCTTGATGCCCTGGGCCTGCTCCGGGCTCATGTAATAGGGCGTCCCGAGCATCGCGCCGGTCTTCGTGTTGCTGCCGTCGATCGCCTGCGACGTCGACTTCGCGACGCCGAAGTCGAGGATCTTCGTGATCGGGCGTCCGTCGTCGTCGTTGACGAGGAAGATGTTGTCCGGCTTGAGATCGCGATGGACGACGCCCGCGGCGTGCGCCTTCGTGAGCGCCTTGCAGACCTGCTGGATGATCGAGCTCACCTCGGACGGCGCGAGACGTCCGCCCTGGCTCGTGAGCCGCTTGCCGAGGTCCTGCCCGTCGAGCAGCTCCATGGCGATGTACGGCATCCCCTGCCAGACGCCGTGGTCGAAGATCTGGACGACGTGAGGGCTGCGGAGCGCGGCCGCGGCCTTCGCCTCCCGCTCGAACCGCGCGTGCGCCTCGGCGACGTTGGCGAGCTCTCCCTCGATGAACTTGATCGCGCAAGGCGCGTCGAGGCCCATGTGCTGCGCCTGCCACACCGAACCCATCCCACCGCGCCCGATCATCCGGGACAGCCGGTAGCGATCGGCGACGACCATGTTCTCCGTAAGAACCATTTGAACGCGCGTCTCCCGCGCCGTGCTCGACGTCGGTCGAGGCCCCCGGCAATGGGCTCAGCGTACCAAGGACGCATCCCCCGAGGAAGCATGCGAGGCCTCCGGGCGCGTCACCGGAACGGGGACGGCGAGGGGCGCATCCAAACGGCTACACGAGCGGCAGGTCCGCACGCTCTTTCGCGGATTCACACTTGTTTCGCGCGCACGCAGACGCACAATGGGGTCTGCCCGTGAAAGACCTGATCGTCCATGGCGAGCTCGAGCGTGCGCGCGTCTTCCCGTCGTCGTCGGGTCTGCCCGGTCTGCCTGGCTCCGTTCGCGCGGACGGCGCTCGCGCGGGTGGGCCCAACGATCCGCCCTCCGAGCCCGGCAAGCCCGATCTCGGCGAGAGCGAGGACGTCGACGTCGAGGACAAGCCGATCTCGACGACACCTCGTCGCTTCAAGGTCATCTTTCACAACGACGACTACACGACCCAGGAGTTCGTCATCTATGCGCTCATCCGCTTCTTCCACAAGAGCGAGGCGGAGGCGCGGCACATCATGCTGACGGTGCACTTCAAGGGCGCGGCCGTCGCGGGCGTCTACACGAAGGACGTCGCCGAGACGAAAGCCCAGCAGGTGATGGACGCCGCGCGCGAGAACGGCATGCCGCTCTTGCTCACCACCGAACCCGAGTAGCCCCGCCCCACGGACGCGCGCAGCGCGCTAAGAGATCCAACGATGCGTATCAGCCCCGAAGTCGAGATCGCGCTCTCCCTCGCCGCCAACGAAGCGGCGCGGCGGAGGCACGAGTACTTCACGCTCGAGCACCTGCTGTACGCGCTGCTCTTCGACGAGGGCACCGCGCAGGTCGTCCGTCACGCCGGCGGCGATCCGGTGGCGATCAAGAAGGAGCTCGAGCAATTCCTCACCGACCAGCTCGAGAGCGTCCCCGAGGACGCCTACGGCACCCCGACGGCGTCGCTCGGGGTCCAGCGCGCCATCCGTCGCGCGCTGACGCACGTGCAGTCGAGCGGCAAGGATCAGGTCACGGGCGCGAACCTGCTCGTCGCCATCTTCGCCGAGCGCGAGTCGCCCGCGGTCAGCATCCTCGAGAAGT
>JBDHVD010000462.1:0-7303 GCA_039809525.1 Labilithrix sp.
GAGCGGGCCGCCGTTCTCGCAGTTCCTCCTCGCGCCGCTTGCGCGGGCGCGGCGCGGCGTCGGCATCGTGCTCGACTACCGCGACGAGTGGAGCACCTACCGCACGACCTACGAGATGACCGGGAGCCGGCTCGCGCGCCTCTCCGGTGACGTGCTCGAGCCGGCGATCCTGCGCTGCGCGCATCGCGTCACCACCGCGACCGAGGAGTTCCGCGAGGAGCTCCTGCGGCGAAACCCGTTCCTCGCCCCCGATCGCGTGGTCACCATCCCGAACGGCTACGATCCGGCCGACTTCCCCGACACGCTGCCCGATCCGCCGAGCGATCGCTTCACCGTCACGTACGCCGGCACCATCTTCAAGCTCACGAGCGCGCGCGGGCTGCTCGGCGCGATCCGGCGGCTCCACGAGCGCTCGCCCGATCTCGCGCGGCTGCTGCACGTCCGCTTCCTCGGCCGCATCGTCGACACCGAGCGCCGGTGGTTCGAGGGCGCCGAGGCGCTCGGCGTCACGACCCACGGCTACGTCCCGCACGATCAGGTGCTGCCCTCGCTGTCGGCGAGCCATCTGACGCTGTGTCTGCTCGACGACGTGCCCGGCGTCGAGCGCATCTATCCGGCGAAGATCTTCGAGCTCATGTACCTCGGCCGCCCCGTCCTGACGCTCGCCCCCGACGGCGCGCTCGCGCGCCTGGCGCGCAGGCACGAGCTCGGCGACGTCCTCCCGCCGCGCGACGAGGCGGCGATCGCCGAGGCGCTCGAGCGGCGGCTCCGCGCCTTCCGGGACGCGCCGATCCACGAGCGAAGCGCGCGCGCCGTGGCGAAGGGCGCGGAGCTCTACGACCGCCGCGCGCTCGCCGGGCGCTTCGCCGAGGTGCTCCGTCAGGCGGCGAGCGACTCGAAGCGCCGCGGCGCGGCGTGATATCAGGAGGGCTCCGTGCGTCCGGCTCGCGTCCTCCATCGTCTGCGTGAGAAGCACCTCGAGACCTGGATCGGGGGATGGCTGCGTCAGGTCGGCCGCGGCAAGAAGCGCTGGAACGGCGACGGTCCGCGCCACCTCCTGTTCGCGTTCTGCGATCACTACGAGCCGCTGTGGGGGGACGCGAGCCACGAGGTCGGCGCCGAGCGCGTCGGCTTCTGGTCGGAGCAGTACCCTCGGCTCGCGCGCGACTTCCGTGATGCGGACGGTCGATCGCCGCGCCACTCGTTCTTCTTTCCCGGCGAGCAGTACGATCCGGCGTGGCTCGATGCGCTCGCGAAGCTGACGCGCGACGGCTTCGGCGAGGTCGAGCTCCACCTCCACCACGACGACGACACCGAGGACGACCTCCGGCGCGACATCACGCGCTACGTCGAGCTCTATGCGAAGCACGGCCACTTCGGCCGCGATGCCGGGGGCCGCCCGCGCTACGCGTTCATCCATGGCAACTGGTGCCTCTCGAACGCGCGGCCCGACGGCAAGTACTGCGGCGTCGATACCGAGCTCCCGCTGCTGTGGGAGACCGGCTGCTATGCGGATTTCACGTTCCCCTCGGCGCCCGACGTCTGTCAGCCGAACGTCGTGAACCGCATCTTCTGGCCGGTCGGCGATCTCGCGCGGCGCCGCGCGTACGAGCAGGCCGAGCCCGCGCGCGTGGGCGCCGGCTACGACGACCGCCTTCTCATGATCACCGGCCCGCTCTCGCTCGCACGGCGGCCGCGGTCGCTCGCTCTGCGGATCGAGTCGAGCGCCGTCACCGCCCGCGATCCGGCGACCCGCGCGCGCCTCCGCACATGGACCGCGCAGGCCATCCACGTGGAGGGCCGACCCGAGTGGGTCTTCGTGAAGATCCACACCCATGGGGCGCCCGAGGCGCAGGCGCGCTCGCTCCTCGGCGAGGCCGGGCGCGCCATGCACGAGGCCCTGCGCGACGAGTACAACGACGGAAAGCGCTGGTCGCTCCACTACGTGACGGCCCGCGAGATGTACAACGTCGCGATCGCCGCGACGCGAGGGCTCGACGGCGATCCGAGCGCCTACCGCGATCTCGTGTTCGCTCCACCTCCTGCCGCGGAGTAGCCATGGATCTCTACGCCGAGCTCGTCCAGCGCGCCCTGTATCCGATCTGGGAAGGGACGATCCGCAGGCGGCCCACGCTCGATCTGCTCCGCTACCTCGAGCAGACCCAGTTCCGCCCGCTCGAGGACATCGAGGCGCTCCAGCTCGGATCGCTCCGCCGCCTGCTCCGCCACTCGTACGATCACGTGCCGTTCTATCGCGCGCGCATGGACGCCGCGGGGATGAAGCCGGAGGACGTGCGGTCGCTCTCCGATCTGCGGCGGCTGCCGGTCCTCGATCGTGCCGAGGTGCGGGCCTCGGTCGCCACGCGCGTCTCGACCGCGCCGCCGCTGCCCACGATCACGAAGACCACGAGCGGTTCCTCCGGCGAGCCGCTGCAGATCTCGTACGACCGCGGATCGGAGAACTGGCGCCAGGCGACGAAGCTGCGCGGCTACGGCTGGGCGGGGCACCGGGTCGGCGTGAAGACGGTCCACTACTGGGGGCTCGCGCCGCTGCCGAAGGGCTTCAAGGGGACGAAGATCGTCGCCGATCGGCGGCTCCGCCAGGAGCGGTGGTTCGACTGCAACGTGCGGTCGGAGCGCGAGCTCTCGGCGCTGGCGACCGAGCTCGAGCGCGATCCGCCGGCGGTGCTCGTGAGCTTCTCCCAGGCGGCCGCCGATCTCGCGCGGTTCGTCAACGCGAAGGGCGCGCGGCGCTGGCCGGACATCCACGTCATCTGCGCCGCGGAGAAGCTGTTCCCCCACGATCGCGAGGAGATCGTGAAGGCGTTCGGCCCGCAGGTGTTCGAGACGTACGGCTCGCGCGAAGTGATGCTGATCGCGGCCGAGTGCGAGGCGCACGACGGGCTGCACCTCTCGATGGAGAACCTGCTCGTCGAGCTCGTGGTGCGCGACGGCGAGCGGGAGCGGCCCGCCGAGGAGGGCGAGACCGGCGAGATCGTGGTCACCGATCTCCACAACTACGGATCGCCCCTCGTCCGTTACGCCTCGGGGGACCTGGCCGTCTCGCGCGGCCGAGGGCGCTGCACCTGCGGCAGGAGCCTCCTCCGGATCGGGCCGATCGAGGGCCGCGTCACCGAGACCTTGATCGACGCCGAGGGCGGACGCGTCTCCGGGCTGATGTTCGTCGTCGCGTTCGTCGCGAAGGGCCAGAGCGTCCGCGGCTTCCAGGTCGTGCAGCACCGCGATCGTGCGGTGACCGTGCGGGTCGCGTGCGACGAGCTGCCGGCTCGGACCGAGGCCGACCTTCGCGCCTTCATGACGCCGCACCTGCGCGGTCTGCCGATCCGCTTCGAGCGGGTCGACGCGATCGCCCTCGATCGATCGGGCAAGCGCCGTCAGGTCGTCGTCGAGCGCTGACGGCGCCGCCACGCGAGCGCCAGCAGCCCGAGCGCGGCGATCGCGGCGTGTACGGGGGCGGGCTCCGTGGTTGTCGTCCCGCAGCCGCATCCGCTGCGCGCGCCCGTCGGGCGCTGGGCCGGCGGAGGGAGGAGCTGCGCATCGGGCGGGGGCGCGAACAGGTCGGCCGGCAGGGCGGAGCCGCCGGAGGTGGGCACGCTCGTCCCGCTCTTGTCGGGCGGACCCGAGGGCGGCGCCGCGATGCCGTCGATCGAGGCGGCGACCGGCTTCACCTGCGTCGGGTCTTCCTTCACCGCGCAAGCGTCCGAGAGCGCGAGCGCCAGGGGCCGCGCGTCCATCCCGCCCGAGGCCGCCGGCGTGACCGTGACCACGCAGACGCCGCTTTCGAGGCTCGCCGTCGCGTTCGCGCGGCCTGCCGGCGAGCTCGGCGCGTCGAGCACCACGTGGTGTCCGGGATGCGCCCGGTAGACGAGCTTCGGCTTGTCGCCCGGCGAGGCGACGACGACCGACGCGTGACGTCCGGCGCGCTCGAAGCTGACGACGCGGTGGTCGGCGGCGTTCACGAGGCGCGGGGGCGAGACCTTGTCGCCGACCCCGGCGAGATCGAGGACGTGGATCGCGGACGCGTCCTCGCCCTTCACCGTGAGCAGGTAGTCGGTCACCGGGAAGCGCGCCGCCATGCAGTTGCCGCGCGTGGTGTCCTTGCCGAAGCAGTCGCCCTTCCCCGTGCGCCGGACCTCCGGCGTCCCCGAGCTCTTGAAGACGGGCACGATGCTCAGCTGCGATCCGCCCGCGGAGCCCTGTGCGGCGCCGTCCGCGAGCGCGAGGGCGGCGCGCGTGCGGAAGCGGAGATGCATCGGCCGCGAGGCCGCGCCGGTCTTCGCGCGATCGACGACCACGGCGGTCGCGTTGCCGTCCTTGCTCGGGACGAGCACGACGTCCCGGAGCGCCATCGGAACGTCGCTCGGGCGTTCCTGGAACTTGTACTGATCGGCGTAGTCGCAGCGGGCTGCCACGATCGCCGACTCCGTCTGGCGGGCCCAGGCGTAGCGCGTCTTCTCGCTCCAGAAGGCCTGGCTCGGCTTGTACTCGGGCAGGAGGTGCCCGCTCTCCACCGTGGGCGCGTTGCTCGTGAGCGAGGTCAGCGATCCGTAGGGGCTCGGATCGACGACCAGCTCGTCGGCCCCGCGCGTGAGCACGATGTTCCCCGCGTTCGGCGGGAGATGATCGACGTCGATCGCCGAGGTGCACTGCATCGCCATCCACGAGGCGGCGCGCGACCAGGTCGAGCGCGCGAAGAACGCGCCGTTGCCCCGCGCCAGATAGAACGTCGGGGTGGTGTCGCGCGGGAAGGGGACGGCCTTGACGTTGCGCGCGTCCGCGAGCGCCTCGAAGATCAGGAACGACTTCTCGTCGCCCGCGAGGTGCATCCGGTCGATCTCCGCCCGGGCCCAGCCCGCGGCCGCGTCCGAGGTGGGGCCGGCGAGGACCCCCGCGAGCGTCCACGGGTTCGGAGGCAAGCTCGGGGTCTCGGCCTGCGTGTCGCCGCCGACGAAGATGCCCTTCTCGCCGGGCGAGAGCGCATGGACGTGCCGCACGACGACCTGATCGGCCCAGCGCTGGTAGTCGGGGAGAGGCGTGCCTTGCTCGATCATCGCGCGCGCGCCGAGCGCGTAGCCCGCCACCGCGAGCGGCGCGTACTGCCAGCCCTCGCCCCAGTCGCCGCCGTCGAGCAGGCCGCCCGGCGCCGCGGCGGCCTTCATGTCGCGGCCCCAGATCTGTTCGGTGACGTGGCGCCAGAGCTTCGCGCCGTTCGGGCCGGCCTCGCCGCCCTGCGCGATCGCCATGAGCGTCGCCGCGAACGCGTAGCCGGCGTGATAGTTCGTGCCCGCGCCCTTGTAGCGATACCCGTTCGGCCAGTACCAGTCGGTCCACGCCTTCCAGCGCGTACGGGCCTTCGCGAGGAGCTCGGGCGTCATGCCGGGCGCGTCGTGCAGCCAGTCGTAGACGATCGCGGTGTGCACCCCGAGCGCGCGGATGGCGTAGCCGCTGTCGTGGCGGGCGGCGTCGTCGCCGCCCTTGCCGTCGCCGACGAACTCCCAGTCGTCGAGGAGCGCCTTGAAGAAGTGGAGCGACGTCGCCGCGTACGTGGGGTTGCCGGTCGCCTGGTAGGCGATCGCGCAGTTCGAGGCATGCGCGGCCCAGTCGAGCCCCATGTAGAGGTTCTTCGCCTCCTGCTTGAGGTTTCCCGAGAGGCGCCCGCACTGGCGGACGGCGCGCGCGACGGCGGTGCCCTCCTTGCCCGCGAGCGACTTGAGCGACGCGCGCGTGCCTGCGTCGAGCCACAACCGCGGGTGCGGACCGGTCGGCTCCGCCGGCGCCGCCTGCGCGACGCCCGCGACGGAAGCCAGCGCGCCCGCGAGGAGCGCCGGGACGATGCGCGATCGAAGCGATGCCATCGGCGTCAGGGTACCACCGGAGCGCGCGGCTCAGGCCACGACGGCGCGATACAGATCCATGTACCGATCGACGACCGCCGCTGCGTCGTACCGGCGCGAGCGGTCGCGTGCGCGAGCGCCGAGCTCCGCGGCCGCGCCGCGATCGCCGACGAGCCGCGCCAGCGCGCGTCGCAGCGCCTCCTCGTCGCGCGGCGGAACGAGCACCCCCGCGCGCCCATGGTCGACGACGTCGGCCACGCCGCCGACGTCCGTGGCGACGATCGGCAGCGCGCAGGCCATCGCCTCGAGGAGCGCGAGCGGCAGCCCCTCGCTCCGCGACGACAGGACGAACGCGTCGAAGGACGCGAGGACGCGGGGCGCATCGTGGCGGACCCCGGTGAGGACGACCCAGGGCTCGAAGGCGCGCGCCGCCGTCCGGACCTTCGCGAGCTCGGCGCCGTCCCCGGCGATGACGAGACGCAGGCCCGGCCCGAGCAGGGGGCCCGCGGCGCGGACGAGGAGCGCATGGTCCTTCTCGAGGGAGACGCGCCCCACGGTCCCGAGCACGTACGCGTCCGCGGGAATGCCGAGCTCGCTCCGGACCTCGCGGCGCGCGACCTCGTCCGGCCGGTACGCCTCGAGGTCGACGCCGTTCGCGATGACGTGGAGGCGCGACGGCGCGCATTCGCGGTTCGCGCGCGCGATCTCGGCGGTAGCCTCGGACACGGCGACGTAGGCGTGCGCGAGATGCCCGGTGGCGCGCCGGAGCCAGAGCCGGCGGCCGCGGTCGGGGTTCGCGCCGTGTTTCGTGTGCACGATGCCCGTCCGCGCGAGCCGTCCGGCGGGCGCGCCGTAGGCGAGCGGCTGCGGGTTGTGCGTGTGAACGACGTCGATCCGCTCGCGGCGGAGCAGCTTCGCGAGCCTCACGATCAGGCCTCCGTCGAACGAGGCCCCCTTCGGGACGGAGTGGATCGCGACGCCGCTCGTCTCGAACGCGCCCGCGAGGGCGCCATGGGGCAGGGGCGCGAGCGAGATCGCGGCGACGTCGTGGCCGCGCTTCACCTGCGCCGCGGCGAGATCGAGCGCGACGCGCTCCTGTCCGCCCATGGCGAACGACGAGAGGACGTGCGCGATCCGCATGATCAGGTCGCGAGGTAGGGCACGGCGATCATCGCGTGGAAGTCGGCGTCCGACTCGGCCGCGTCCGTCGAGACGCGTCGCGCATCGAGCGGATCGAAGCTCCACGCGTGGTTCACGCCGGTGCAGTTCGTGAACCCGAGCTCGTAGCCGGCCTCGCGAACGGCGTCGCGGATGTGCGGCGTCTTCCCGATGGGCTTTCCCACCGGATAGGAGATCGAGCGGACCCTCTCACCGAGGACGTCCTCGAGCTTCCTCTTCGAGCCGGCGAGCTCGCGCGCGAGAGCGGCAGGCGGGAGCGTCTGCATCAC
>JBDHVD010000463.1:0-7301 GCA_039809525.1 Labilithrix sp.
GACGACCGCGCGCCCCCCGGGCGACGCCAGCCGATCGACCACCGTGACGTGATAGCCGCGCGCGGCGAGCCGCACCGCGGCCGCGAGCCCGCCGAATCCGGCGCCGATGATCACCGCTCGTTCCCTACCGTCCTTCATGGTCGCTCCCGCTTGCATAAGGTTCGTTCAAACATTATACAGACTTTGTGAGCGCGCAATCGGGACCGTATCGAATTCAGGTCGCCGCCGAGCTCTGCGGGGTCCTTCCGGCGACGCTTCGTGCGTGGGAGCGCCGCTACGGCGTGCCCGTCCCGAGGCGATCGGCGTCGGCGTACCGCCTCTATTCCGCCGAGGACCTCGAGCTCGTCCGCAGGATGCGGGCCCTCGTGGACAGCGGCGTGTCCCCCTCGGAGGCCGCGCGCATGGTGCTCACCGCGCCGCCTCCCGTCGCGAACGACGTCCAGCCCTCCCCTTCGATGGCCGACGCGCTCGCGCTCGCCCGCTCGAGGTTGCTCTCCGCCACGCAGCGCTACGACGCGGCGGCGCTCGACGCGGAGCTGACGCGCCTCTCGATGCTCGTGGACGCGCAGACGCTCTACGAGGACGTCATCGCCCCGCTCGTCGTCGAGGTCGGCCAGCGCTGGCACGACGGGACCCTGTCGGTCGCGCAGGAGCACCTCCTCACCGAGCGCCTCGAGAGCACGCTCCGCGGCGCGCTCCGGGCGCTCGAGCGCCGCGACGGCCCGCTCGTCCTGCTCGCGTGCGTCGAGAGCGAGACGCACGTGCTCGGCCTGCTCGGCGCCGCCGTCCAGTTCGCCGCGGCGGGCGCGCGCGTGGTGGTGCTCGGCGCGATCACCCCGCCGGCGGCGATCGCCGACGCGGTGCGGAGCATGGCGCCGCGCGTGGTCGGCCTCTCGGTCGCGACGGTGCCGCGCGATCCCGCGGCCCTGTTCACGGCGTACGCGAGGGCCTGCGAGGGGACGCCGTGGCTCGTGGGCGGCGCCGCGGCCGCCGTGCTCGGCGCGACCATCGCGAACGCGGGCGGCGTGGTCGTGCGCGGCCCGGCCGCCGAGTGGCAACCCCAGATCCGCTTCTGGTTGAGAGGGAATCCATGATCCGTTCGATCCTGTTCGCCGGTGTGCTCGGTCTCTCGTTGGTCTGCGGCGCGGTCGCCGAGGGCCTCCCTGCGGTGGGCGCGAAGAGACCGGCGGCCCAGGTCGTCGACGCCGACGATCGCGGCCTCGACCTCCGCTCGATCAACGGGCGCCCCATGCTCATCGTCTACGAGGACAAGGACTCCTCGAAGTTGAACGTGCCGCTGAAGGACGAGCTGTCGCGCCTCGCCCGGGGCGGGCGCTACCAGGCCGCCGTGGCGCTCGTCCCGGTCGCGGACGTCGAGGGCTACGACTACTGGCCCGTTCGCGGGTTCGTGAAGAGCGCGATCCGCGACGAGTCGAAGAAGATCGGCGCGACGATCTACTGCGACTGGGACGGGACGTTCCGTCGCGCGGTCGGGCTGCGGCGAGGAACGAGCAGCGTGGTGCTCATCGGCCGCGACGCGCGCGTCCTCTTCGCCTCGGAAGGGGCGCTCTCCGCGCCCGAGCGCCAGCGCCTGCTCTCGCTCCTCCGCGCGGAGGTCGACGCGCTCGACGACTCCTGACGATCACATGCCCTTCGCGGCAGCCTTCGGCGGTCCCGCATCGGGGAACCTCGCCCGCACGTCGTCGGCGCACGCGCGGTCGCCCATGTTGATGCACGCTCCGTGGACGAGCGCGGCCTCCTTCGGCGTGCCCTCGCCCGCGCGGACGCGCGCCTCGAGCAGCTCGCGCACGGCCGGGAAGTTGCCCTCCACCGACGCCTGCCGGGCCTGCTCGTAGCGGAGCTCGGCCTCGGTGGGCACGCGGCGCGCGTCCTTCTCCGAGCTCGCGGCGCAATGGACGACGAGCAGCACGAGCGCGACGACGCCGAGCACGCCGAGGCCGATCACCGGCGCGGCCACCGCCGTCGGGAACGCGGGCTTCGGCGCGACGGGCGCCTCCGCCTGCGGCGGCGGGACGAAGAGGAGGTCCGGGCTCGACGGCGTCGATCCCGGGATCCCGGCGCCGATCGACGCGTGCGGCTGCGGCCGCTTCAGCGCGCCGAACTTCCGCGTCGGCTCCTCCGGCGGGATCACCGCGGCGCCCGTGGGAGGAGCGGACGGGCCGGGCGGCGGCACGGTGTCCTTCAGGTGCCCGAGCGAGACCGGAGGCCGCGACATCACCTCCGTGCCGTGCCCGGCGCCGGTCTGCGCGAGGAGCGCGGCCGGGATGACCGGGCCGGTGACGAGCGTCCCGCCCGAGGAGTCCGTCTCGAGATCGGGCTCGAGGTCCCCCTCGACGGACGCCACGCTCTGGAGGTGCTCCTCGATCTCCGAGAGATAGATGACGCTCGGATCGGGCTCGCCTTCGACGGCCTTCGCCTTCTCGTTGCTCGTCGCCGCGACGCGCACCTCGTTCATGACCGCCGCGACGTCGGTCGCGAGCACCTTCGTCGCCGCCGGCCAGGCATCGCCGAGCATGCGTGCGGCCTGCGCGGCCGTCGCCGGGCGATCGTCGGGCGCCTCGGCGAGCAGGCGGAGGACGACCTCGTCGAGCGCCTTGGGGACGCGCGGGTTCACCGTGCTCGGAGGGACGATCTGCGGGCTCCGGATCTGGTTGAGGAGCTCGAGGTCGCTCTTGCCGTCGAAGACCCTCCGGCCCACGAGCATCTCCCAGACCACGAGCCCGAGCGCGTAGACGTCCGCCCGCCGATCGACGTGCTTGGCCGATCGGGCCTGCTCCGGCGGCATGTACGCGAGCTTCCCGCGCAGCGCGCCGGTCAGCGTCTGGCCCGCCGTCTCCCGCGCCTTGGCGACGCCGAAGTCGATGACCTTCACGTAGCCCTTGTACGAGACGAGGACGTTGTGGGGGCTCACGTCGCGGTGCACGATCCCGAGGGGCACGCCCTGCTCGTCGGTCGCCTCGTGCGCCGCATGCAGGCCGGACGCGATGTCCATCCCGATCGCCACGGCGATGTCGAGGGGCAGCCCGCCCTTGTTCTTGAGCACGCCGAGCGCCTGCGCGAGCGAGACGCCGTGCACGAGCTCCATGACGAGGTAGTACCGCCCGTCGGCCTCGCCGAACTCCTCCACCCGGACGACGTGCGCGTCGTCGATGCGCGCCGAGAGCTGCGCCTCGGCGATGAACATCCGGCAAAACCGCTTGTTCTGCGCGAGGTGGTCGTGGATGACCTTGATCGCGACGGGACGCGCGTAGCCCGCACGTCCCTCGCGCCGCGCCACGTAGAGGACGCCCATGGCGCCTGCTCGGAGACGCGACACGATTCGATAGCCGCCGAGCATGCCGCCCGGCTCGAGACCGCTCACGCCGCCGAGCGTATCAAACGCGCGCGATCACTTCTTCTTCGTTGCAGCCTTCGCGGCGGGGGCGGCCGGGGCCGCGGCCGGATCGGCCGTGAACTTCCCCTTCAGGAGGTCGCTCTCGCAGTCCGCCTTCGCCTCCTCGAGGGTGTACGCGTGCTCCTTCGCGGCCGCGCCGTAGTAGCGCTTCACCTCGCCGTCCGAGAGGGCGCACCAGCCGACCTGACCGGCGGCCGGGCATGCCGCCATCGCGAACTTCCCCTTGAAGCCCTCGCAGAGCGACTTCTCGAGCCCGAAGCTCGATCCGTTCTTGTACTCGTTGCAGCTCCCGAGCTCGGAGGCCATGTCGCAGCTCGCCTTGGCCGCACCGAGCGCCGCGGCCGTCGTGCTCGCCTCGCCCGCGCGCTCGTCCCTGGACGGCTTCCCGCACGCGACGGCGGCGAGCATCCCGACGGTGACGAGGGTGACGGTGAAGCAGGCGGACGCGGTCCTCATGGCGTCGAGATACGGCGGCTCCGTCGATTGCTTCCCCTGCCCTTCTTGGATAATTCGCGTCTCATGAAGATCGCCGTCCTCGGCGCCGGGCTCGTCGGCGGGCCCATGGCCCTCGACCTCGCGAAGGACCCCGCGCACGACGTGCTCGTGGCCGACATCCGGGAGGAGGCCCTCGAGCGGCTCGCCCGCGGCGCGCGCCTCTCCACGCGCCGCGCCGATCTCTCGAAGGCCGACGAGGTCCAGACGATCGCGCGTCAGGCCGACATCGTCCTCGCGGCGGTGCCGAGCGCGATGGGCTTCCAGACGCTCCAGACGGTCCTCGAGACGGGCAAGGACGTGGTCGACATCGCCTTCTTCTCCGAGAACCCGCTGGACCTCGACGGGCTCGCGAAGAAGAACGGCGTGACCGCGATCGTCGACATGGGCGTCCAGCCCGGCATGGGGAGCGTGCTCGCCGCGCACGCCCATTCGCAGCTCGACGAGACCGCGTCGATCCTCAGCTACGTCGGCGGCCTGCCCCGGGTCCGGCAGTGGCCGTACGAGTACAAGGCGGTCTTCGCCCCGCTCGACGTGATCGAGGAGTACGTGCGCCCGGCGCGCTACGTGGAGAACGGCCACCTGGTCGTCCGGCCGGCGCTGTCCGATCCCGAGTACCTCCACTTCCCCGAGGTCGGGACGCTCGAGGCCTTCAACACCGACGGCCTCCGGACGATGGCCCAGACGATGAACGTCCCGAACATGAAGGAGAAGACGCTCCGCTACCCGGGGCACATCGAGAAGATGGCGCTCCTCCGCGAGAGCGGCTTCTTCGGCACCGATCCGGTCGACGTCGGGGGGGCGAAGGTGCGGCCCATCGATCTGACGGCGAAGCTCCTCTTCCCCATGTGGAAGCTCGAGCCCGGAGAGGCCGACGTGACCGTGCTCAAGGTGATCGTCGAGGGCCTCAAGTCCGGCAAGCGCACCCGCGTGACCTACGACCTGTTCGACACCTACGACGCGGCGACCGGCGTCCACTCGATGGCGCGGACCACCGGCTACACCGCGACCGCCGCGGTGCGGATGCTCGGCCGGGGGCTCTTCCCGAAGAAGGGCGTCTTCCCGCCCGAGCTCGTCGGGCTCGAGCGGCCGTGCGTCGAGTTCCTGCTCGCCGAGCTCCGCGCGCGGGGCGTCGTCTACGAGGAGACGATCGAGTTTCCCTGACCGCGGTGCTGCCGCGCTGGGCTTCCACGGGAGCGAAGTGCTAGAAGCCCCGCGTGGCCGGCCGATACCTCGTCCACACCTTCGGGTGTCAGATGAACGCGCACGACTCCGATCGCATGGAGGAGGTGCTGCGCGCGCACGGCTGGACCCTCGGCGAGTCGGTCGACGCGTGCGACCTGGTCGTGCTCAACACGTGCAGCGTCCGCGAGAAGGCCGAGCAGAAGCTCCGGAGCGAGGTCGGCAAGCTCGCGCCGCTCAAGGCGAAGAACCCGGAGCTGGTGATCGCCGTCGCCGGGTGCGTCGCCCAGCAGGAGGGCGAGAAGCTCCTCGCGCGCGTCGCGCACCTCGACCTGGTGATCGGGCCGGACAACATCGCGGAGCTGCCCGCGCTGGTGAACGAGCAGCGTGGCGGAGCGCCGCCGCGCGCGCGGACGGTGTTCGACGTCGACGCGCCGCGGTTCCTCGCCGCCGCGCCCCGCGCGGGCGAGGCGCCGGTGAGCGCGTTCGTCACCACGATGAAGGGCTGCGACGAGCGGTGCTCGTTCTGCATCGTGCCGTACACCCGGGGCCCCGAGCGCTACCGATCGAGCGACGAGATCGTCGCCGAGATCGCGCGCTGGGTCGACGCGGGCGCGCGCGAGGTGACGCTGCTCGGGCAGACGGTGGACAGCTACCGCGACGAGGCGCTCCCGCCGCCGGAGTCGGACGATCCGGACGAGAGCCAGTTTTCGCACCTGCTGCGCGCCATCGCCGCCCGCGTCCCGGGCCTCCGGCGCCTCCGGTACACGAGCCCGCATCCGCGTCACGCGACGGCGTCGCTCGCGCGCGCGCACGCGGAGCTCGACGTGCTCGCCGAGCACGTGCACATGCCGGTGCAGTCCGGCAGCGACCGCATCCTCAAGCGAATGATCCGCCGCTACACGCGCGCGGAGTACACCGACCGCGTGCGCCGTCTGACGGCTTCCCGCGCGGGGATGACGCTCTCGACCGACATCATCGTCGGCTTCCCCGGCGAGACCGACGCGGAGTTCGCGGCGACGCTGGACCTGGTGCGGGAGATCGGCTTCGTCGGCGTGTTCGGGTTCAAGTACTCGCCGCGTCCGTTCACGCCGGCGCTCAAGCTCGCCGACGACGTGAGCGAGGAGGCGAAGAGCGAGCGCCTCGCGCGGCTGTTCGAGGTGTCCGAGGCGCAGATCCGGGCGCACCTCGCGACGCTCGTGGGGACGCGCCAGCGCGTCCTCGTCGAGGGACCGAGCAAGGCGGGCGCCGCGCTCGTCGAGGGCCGCACGCAGCGCAACGAGATCGTCCACCTCGAGGCGCCGGAGGGCCGCGCGGTGATCGGCGCGCTCGTCGAGGTCGATCTCGTCCGCGCGAACAAGCACTCGCTCGTGGGCACGCTCACGCCCGACGCGATCGCGGCGCTGCCGCCCGCCGGCGGGCACCAGGCGTACGGACCGCGGCGCCGCCGGGCGCTGCCGCTCGCGGGGTGACATGCCGATCTACGCGCTCAGCGGCGTGAGGCCGAAGATCGCCGAGGGCGTGTTCGTCGCGCCCGGCGCGGCGGTGATCGGCGACGTCACCATCGGCGAGGGGTCGAGCCTCTGGTTCAACGTCGTCGTGCGCGGCGACGTCTTCCCCATCCGCATCGGCGCCCGGACGAACATCCAGGACGGCTCGATCGTGCACGTGACCGGCGGCAAGGCGAGCACCACCATCGGCGACGACGTGACCGTCGGGCACGCGGCGATCATCCACGGCTGCACGATCGGCAGCCGCTGCCTCGTCGGGATGGGGAGCACGGTGCTCGACGGCGCGGTGATCGAGGACGAGTGCTTCGTCGCGGCGGGCACGCTCGTACCGCCGGGCATGCGCGTGCCTTCGCGTTCGATGGTGATGGGACGGCCGGGGAAGGTCGTGCGCCCGCTGCGTGACGAGGAGCTCGCCGACATCCGGAACGCGGCGGCGCACTACGTCGAGAACGCACGCACGTACCTCAGCGCGCTCGAGCTTCTCTGAACGGATTCCCCGGTTCCCCGGCGGTTTTCGCGACGAACTTAGCTCCCGCTAATCTATTCACGAACTAAGGTCGTTACGAAGAAGGCATGACTCAGGACGAGCAACAGCGCGTCCAGCGGATCAAGCAGTACGTCTTGGCGAGACTGCGAGACGAGCTCGCGAGCGCCCCGCGGGGTGCTCAGGCTCAGCTGGCGAAGAAGCTCGGCGTCTCCGG
>JBDHVD010000464.1:0-7271 GCA_039809525.1 Labilithrix sp.
TCGTCGGCTTCCACATCCATCGCGGCGTCCTCGCGCTCGGCGATCGCGGCGAGGCGCTCCATCCGGAGACGCTCCTTCGCGAGGCGGCAGCGGCCGGAGGCTCGGCGCTCGTCGTGGCGCTCGTCGGCCTGACGAACCACGACAACGTCGGCGGCATCTTCCGCAACGCCGCGGCGTTCGGGGCGCGCGGAGTCCTCCTCGACGCGGCCACCTGCGACCCGCTCTACCGCAAGGCGATCCGGGTGTCCGTCGGCGGAGCGCTCGTCGTCCCGTTCGCCCGCTGCGAGTCCGAGGACGTGATGCTCGACGTCATCGCGCGGTCGTCGTTCGAGGCCGTCGCCCTCACGCCGCGCGGCGACGTCACGATCGACGCGCTGCCGCCGAGCGATCGGCGCGTCATCCTCCTCGGCACCGAGGGCGAGGGGCTCCCCGAGCACGTCCTCGCGCGCGCGCGCGCCGTGCGCATCGACATGGCACCGGCGCTCGATTCGCTCAACGTGGCCGTCGCGAGCGGGATCGCGCTGCACGAGGCGATGCGCGCGCGCCGCTGAAGAGCGGGCTCAGGACATCGTCCGCCGCCGCCGTGCGATCAGGCGCTCGCGGTTCTTCGCGCCGCGCTTCTCGAGCGCCGGGCGGATCCGCTGCGCGAACGCCGGGGCGAGGTACGCCATCGTCGCGAGCCGCCCCGATCGCGCGGGGATCGCGATCTCGTCGACGCGCTCGTCGATGCACTGGAGGATCGCCCGCGCGACGTCGGCGGCGGTGATCATCGGCTGCGACAGCACGATGTCCGGGACCTCCGCCAGGTCGCCGAGGAAGCCGGTGTCCACCGGGCCGGGGCAGACGCATCCCACGTGGATCCCTCGCGGCGCGACGTCGTAGGCGACCGCGCGGGCGAACGCCCGCAGGCCCGCCTTCGACGCGGAGTACGCGGCCTCGCCGGGGATCGGCGCCATGCCCGCGATGCTCGCGACCTGCACGATCGAGCCGCCGTCGGCGAGGTGATCGAGCGCGGCGCGCGTGAGCACGACGGGCGCGCTCAGGTTCGTGGCGATCACGTCGGCCAGCTGTTGCGGATCGATGCGGTCGACGGGGCCGCGATGATTGAGCCCGGCGTTGTTGACCACCACGTCGAGGCGGCCGAAGCGCTCCTTCACGCGCGCGGGGAGGGCGGCGAGCGCGCGCAGGTCCTGCACGTCGAGCGGGAACGCGGCCGCGCGATCGGTGCCGATGGTGCGCGCGACCTCCTCGAGCCGCGACGCCGTGCGCGCGACCAGCGCGACGCGGTTGCCGCGCGCGGCCCATGCCTCGGCGAACGCGAGCCCGATGCCGCTCGATGCTCCGGTGACGATCGCGACCTTGCCCTGCATGGCGCGGACGCTACCCGAAGCCCGCGTGCGCGTCACTCGCGCCGCTTCGAGGTCGCGCGCTCGAGATCGGCGAGCGTCGCCTCGATGTCGCTCTTCACGGACTCGAACGCCGCGCCCGTCATCTCCCCGTGCAGGCGCTGGAGCTGCGAGCGCAGGTTCGCCTTCGCCGCCTCGAGGTCGTGCAGCGTGGCGTCGATCGAGCTCCGCGCCGCGGGCGCCGCGGTCTTCGCCTTCTTGCGGAGCGTCTCGGCCTGGACGTCGGCGACGCTCAGCGCCTCGAGCGCCCGCATCTCGACGTCGTCGTGCTCGCGGCGCTGCGCATTGTCCGCGTTGTAGCGCTCGAGGTCGCGCGCATGGTCCGCGCGCTCGTCGATCAGCGCGTCGCGCGCGTCGTCGCGCTCCTTCTGCAGGCGCGCGTTCTCCTCCTGGAGGCGGTTCTCCGTGGTCCAGGTCGCGGCGGTGACCTCCGTCGTCGCGGTCCTCGGCGGTTTCGATTCGGCGCAGCCGAGCAGGGCTGCGCCGGCGACGCTCGCGGTGGCGATGAGGCGAACGCGGTGCATGGAGACTCCTCCTCGCCGATCGGGCAAGCAGGCGGTGTGCCCCGCGTTCAGCGCGCGAGCACGCGGAACGCCGCCCAGTCCGCGCGTGCGTCTCCGGCGTGCAGCGACAGCGACGCGGCGCGGAGGGCGTCCGCGAGCGGGGCGCGATCGCGGTGGACGCGCGTGGCGAGCTCGGCCGCGAGCGTGTCGGAGACCGGGCGAACGGGGGCGAGGACCTCCTCGGCGCCGGCGACGACGAAGGCCTGCGCGAGGCCGAGGCCCTCGGCATCGCCCTCGCTCTTCGCCGCGTCGCATCCGGAGAGGACGACGCGCGCGGGCGCGGGCGCGACCGCGAGCACGTCGGCGACCCCGAGTCGGCCGCCGCGCGCGAGCGGCAGCGCGCTCTCCCAGCCCTCGAGCCCCGCGTACACGCCGTGGCCCGCGTAGTGGAACGTCGACGCGGCGCGGAGGGCGGCGCCGACGTGCTCGCTCGTCGCCTCGTCGCGGACGAGCAGCGTCACCTGCGCGGGCGCCGCGAACGTCTTCGCGACCGCCCGCGCCTCGTCTCCCGCGCTCGGCAGATCGCCGGTGGGGTCGCCGACGACGACGACGTGGTCGCCCGCAGCGGCGCGCGGGCGCGGGCCGAGCCCGACGGGGTAGTCGACCGCGAGCTTGGCCACGAGCGGCGCGTCGCGGAAGTCGAGCGCGTGCACGTCGATCGCGCGCCATGCACCATAGGCGCGCACGCGGAGCCGGCGCGCGCGGTCGAGCATCGAGGCGAGCGGATCGAGGAGCGCGCGCGCGAGCTCGTGCGGTGGACGCGACGGATCGGGGACCGTCCACGCGCTCGTACCGCGCTCGTCGCGCGCGATCGCGACCCATCGCTTCGTGCCCGGATGGACCACGAGCTCGACGTCGCCCGGCGCGAGCGGCGGATCGTCCGCATCGGCCGAGCCGCCGCGCGTGACGACGGCCATCGCCGCCTCGAGCGCGGCGCGGAGATCGCGCTCGCGGCCGCGGCGCTGCTCGACGGTCTTCTTCAGCTCGTCGGCGGCGAGCTTCCAGTCGTCCGCCGCGGCCGCGTCGAGGTCGGCACGCGCGGCGCGGAACGCGCGGACGGCGTCGTCCCAGCGCGCACGGTCGGCGGTCGAGAGCGCCGCGATGCGGAGCGCACGCTCGACGCCGGAGAGGACGCGCGCGCGCGATCGGCGGGCGACCCGCGCGGCGTCGCGGGCGCGCCCGAGGCGGACGAGCAGATCGACGGCGGCACGCGCGCTCCGCGATCGATCCGCGACGAACGCCGCGCGCCCTTCCCCGAGCGGGACGAGGAGCGCGGCGTCGTCGAGCACCTTCTCCGCGTCGAGCAGCGCCGACGCCGCGTCGTTCTTCTTGCCGAGCGTCTCGAGCGCCTCGGCGCGGGCGGTGAGCGCGCTCCACTCGGGGAGGGGGAGCACCGCCGCGCGCGCGAACGCGAGCGCCTCGTCGAAGCGGGCGAGGGCTCGGGAGGTCCGCCCGCGCGCGAGATCGATCCGTCCCTCGAGCTCGAGGTGCGCGATGCGCTCGACGCCGCGCGGCTCCTTCACCGCGGCGCGCGCCTCGGCGAGGCGGCGCTCGGCGGCGTCGAGATCGCCGTCCCGCAGGGCCACGCGCGCCAGGTTCGCGAGCGCGAAGCTCCGCACGTAGGCATCGGCGCAGCCCTGGATGGCGATCGCGCGCTCGAGCGGCGCGCGCGCATCGCCGTCGACGAGGAGCGCGCCCCAGCCGACGTTGTTCGCCGCCTCGGCGCGCTCGCACGGGGTCGCGTCGGCGAGCTCCTTCTCGAGGTCGCGGAGCAGGACCAGCGCATCGTCCGCCCGTCCGAGCTCCTGCATCTCGAGCGCGGTGGAGGACCGGGCGTTGCGCGCGAGCTTCGTCATGCCGAGCTCGGTCGCCCGCCGCGCCGCCTCGCGGAGCAGCGCGAGGGCGCTGCGATGATCGCCGGTCTCGCCCGCGAGGATGCCCCGGTAATACGGCTCGCGGGCACGTCCCTCGGGATAGCGCGCGATCTCGCCGCTCGCCTGGTCGAGCACGGCGCGGGCCTCGTCGTAACGCCGGCTCCGCTGGTGGAGCGCGAAGGCGAGCGCGAACGAGTCGTCGGCGGCATCGGAGACGCGGCCGGCTGCGCGATGGAGGTCGATCGCGCGGCGGAAGCGAGGGAACGCGTCCTCCGCGCGGCCCTCGTCGAGCGCGATGCGCGCGAGCATCCCCTCGGCGAGCGCACGCTCGACCGGATCGCCCGAGTCCGCGTGCGGCTCCACCACCGCGCCCGCACGCGCGAGATCGCCCTCTGCCCGTGCGCCCTTCGCGTCGTCGAGCCAGGGCGTGCGGCGCGCGCGCGCGATCGCGAGCGTGAAGCGGCCCTCCTTCGCGTCGACGTCGATCCGGTCGGCGTCCTCCGGCACCGCGATCGACCGCGGACCGTCGGGCATCACGACGCGGATCGTGCGCGCGTCGCCGATCTCGCAGACCGGCCCGTGCGGGCCGCGCACGACGGCGGCGCACCCGGAGAAGGGGACGTCCGAGAGCGCGATCGGTCCGGCGTCGGCGCCCCTCGTCTCGCGGCGGCAGGCGGACGTCCCCGAGATCACGCAACAAAGCGTGACGAGAAAAATCGACGGGGCCGATGTCAGACGCACGCGGCTCACGGCGTAGACCACCGTGCTTCCCGAGACCATCCGAAAATCCACGCGTCCGCGCCCTTCCTCAAGGAGCTTTGCTCATGCTGTCTCGTTCGCTCTTCGCCACCACGCTCGTCTCCCTCGGCCTCGCCGGCGCGCTCGCCGTCGGCTGCGCGGCTCCCGCCGCGGATGCGGACGAGGAGTCCGTCGCCGAGGGCTCGGACGACCTCACCGCCGCTGCGCAGCAGCTCGTCGGCAAGTACTACGCGCAGGCGACCAGCCCGCGTCAGTTCGGTCGCCTCACGCTGAACGCGAACGGGACCTATTCCGCGTCGGTCGACATCACCGACGTCGCCTTCTGCATCGCCTCGCCGTGCCTCGGCCCGGAGAAGGGCACGTGGAACGCGATGCGGTCCGGCGGCAAGCTGCGCCTCCGCCTCCGTGCGCAGGGTGAGCCCTCGCGCTGGTACGACGCGCAGAAGGGCGCGGGCGAGCTCACGCTCACGCGCAGCGGCGCCACGCAGACGCTCACCGCGCTCGGCGCGGACGCGTGCCTCGACGACGCGGACTGCGACGCGAACGAGGCGTGTGGACCGAAGGTCTGTCTCATGATCTGCGCGGTGGACGACCCGTTCTGCTGCGGGCCTTCGACCTGCCAGCCGAAGCCGGTGAGGAAGTTCTGCGGCGGCTTCGCCGGTCTGCCGTGCGGTCCGGACGAGGAGTGCGTCGACGATCCGAGCGACGCGTGCGATCCGAAGAAGGGCGGCGCGGACTGCGGCGGCATCTGCATCCCGAAGCCGCCGCCGCCGCCGCCGTCGTCGTGCGCGGGCGCGTGGCTCGATCAGAACGGGACGTGCCGCACCCCGGCCGACGGCGTCTATCCGGACGCGTGCTGCGCCGGTCAGACGACCGATTGCGGCCCGTCGAAGTGCGGGGTCGGCGAGACGTGCTGCAACCCGCTCTCGGGCATCTGCACGAAGCCCGGCGAGGTCTGCGCCTTCTGAGATTCCGCGCACTTGCAGCGATTGCTTGTCTTACCTTTCGTGCTAGACCCACACACCGCTTCGCCATGAACCGTCGAACTTCGCTCTCCTTTGTCGCGCTCTCGCTCGCGCTGTCCGCGTGCTCCTCGTCGAGCGCGCCGGCCGACGGCGACGCCGTGCTCGATGCGGACGAGAGCGAGGTCCGCGCGTGCAGCGAGAGCTACGCCCGAAAGTGGGTGGTCACGCTCCGCGATCGCGCGTGCGCGAACGTCGAGGGCGCGCACGGCACGTGGGTCGCCGTGCCGCTCGAGGAAGGCGCGAGCGACGCGGTCTGCACGATGACGTGGGAGGGCGAGCGCTACTCGCGCGCCGACATGGACGCGCTTCGCGCCTTCGTTCGCGTGAACGTCGACGCGATGGTCCCGACGTGCTCGGGCGCGGTCGTCGACGTCGGCGCGCTCACGCCCATCCCGCACATCGACATGCTCGCGCAGGTCGGCGCGAACGGCTGCGACGTCTGCGGCAAGCTCCGTCGCGACGGGAAGATCATCGTCATCCTCCCTCCGTTCCTCACGTCGCTCCGTCAGTTCGAGGTGCCGCTCACCGACGGCACGGCCCGCGCGTTCCAGGTCGACGCTCCGCCGGGCGCGCATGCGGTCTCCGTGCAGCTGCCTCCGCCGCCGCCGGGCGCGCAGTACGCGGCGAGCCGCGTGACGGTGTACTGACGAGATCGGCTAGAGTCGCGGGCGCTTGGACGAAGAGGACCTCGCCCGCCGCGCGCTGTCCGGCGACGCCGTCGCGGGGCGGCGGCTCGTCGTCGCCGTGCTGCCCGTCGTGCAGGCGCGCGTCGCCCGCGTGCTCGTGAAGCGCCGCGCGGCGAGCGGTCGCGACGTGCGCCAGGAGATCGAGGACCTCGCGCAGGAGGTCTTCGCCGCGCTCTTCGAGAACGGCGGGCGAGTGCTGCGCGCGTGGGATCCCGCGCGCGGGCTGTCGCTCGCCAACTTCTGCGGTCTCGTCGCCGAGCGCGAAGCCGCGTCGATCCTGCGGAGCGGGCGGCGCAGCCCGTGGGCGGCGGATCCGACGGAGGCCGAGGACCTCGAGCGCGATCTCGATCCGGAGCCCGACTTCGAGGCGCGCCTCGCGACGCGCGAACAGCTCGAGCTGCTCGTCGATCGCGTGCGCGAGGCGCTCTCGCCGCTCGGCCTCGAGATGTTCGAGCGGCTCGTCGTGCAGGAAGAGCCCGTCGAGTCGGTCTGCGCCTCGACCGGGATGTCCGCCGACGCGATCTACGCGTGGAAGAGCCGGATCGGGAAGCTTGTCCGGAGGCTCGCGCGCGACATCGCGATCAGCGACGCCCGCATTTCCGTGTCAGAAACGAAGGCGTCGTCGCGTACGCCTGACGAGGAGACATCATGAAGGAGGACGAGGTTCTCGCGCGGCTCGGCGCGCACGTCCGCGACGAGCGGACGGACGACGCCGCGTTCGAGCGTGACGCCGCCGCGCAGCCGCTCGGCGCCGCGGCCGTCGATCGGATCGTGGCGCGCGTCGTCCCCGCGCCGGCGAAGACGGCGGCGAAGGCGCCCGCCCGCGTCCTGCCGTTCGTGCGGAGGGCGGCCCGCTACGCCGCGCCCCTCGCGCTCGCGGCCGGCGTCGTGCTGTTCGTGGCGACGCGCGGGGGCGCTCCTGCGGGGCCCGAGCTGCCCGGGTACGCGGTGAGCGCGA
>JBDHVD010000465.1:0-7268 GCA_039809525.1 Labilithrix sp.
ACGAGGTAGTAGTAGTAGCGCGCGTCGTCGTGCCGGAGCTGCTCGTGCGCGACGCGTCCGAGCGCGAGGCGCGCGAGATCACGCACCGCGAAGAAGCGCTCGTCCGCGAACACCGGCGTCGATCGATCCTGCCGCTTCGGATCGGCCACCTTGCAGAACAGGTTCTCGCCCTCGCGGTAGCGACCGCGCTCGACGAGGAGCAGGCCCGACAGATACGTCGCCTGCGACCAGAAGCGCGACGTCTGCGGGACCTGCGCGTACGCCGCGAGCGCGCCGTCCGCGTCGCCCGCGGCCTCCTTCGCGCGGCCCGTCACGTACGCGACCTCGCCGCGCACCTCCTCCGGAGCCGACACCGGCACGCTCTTGAGGTCGTCGAGCCCCGCGGCGAACGCGCGCGTGTCGAGCGCGATCTCGGCGAGCCGCCTCACGGCGCGGCGCGCGTACGCGCCGTACTGCTCCCATGCGCCACGCTGCGCGAGCGACCGGCGGAGATAGGCGCGTGCCGTCTCGTGGATCCCTGCGCTCGCGAGCGCGTGGCCGAGCAGGTAGAGCGCGGCGCGCCCTTGCTCCGTCTCCGCGATGGCGTCGAAGCGCGGATGCTCGACCAGCTCGGTGAGCTTCGCGATCGCCTCGTCGTGACGTCCGGCGGAGACGAGCGCCTCGGCATCGGCGACGCGCTCGGCGACCGCCTCGATGCGCATCGCGTCCTGCGAGCCGAGGCGCCGGCGCTGCATCGCCTCGTGATACGCGCGCATCCGATCGCCCCGCGTCGGATCGGCGGGCCTCGCTTCCGGCGCCGGCGCCGGCGCCGCCTCGGCCGCGGGAGGAGGCGCGGGCGCCGGTGCGGACGCAGGCTGCGCAGGCTGCGCGGGCTGCGCCGCGACGAGCGACGGAAGCAGCAGCGTCGCGAGGGCGAGCGCAGCGCGGCGCATCACTTCCCCACGGGCTTCGCGACCGCCTTCACACGGAAGCGGAGGTCGTACTTGCCGCTCTTGTCGCCCGGGAAGTCCGCGCCCATCGACGAGTCGTCGATGACCCTCACCTCGACGGTGAGCTTGTGATCGCGAGGCACGTCGACCATGAAGCGCGAGCGCTGCGAGGTGCGGAACGCGTCGTCGCGGTCGTCCTTGCGATCGACGTCGAGCGTCACCGCGTGGCGGCCCGGCGCCACCGCATGGTCGTAGACCGCGGTCATGTCGGCGGCGGCGAAGCTCTGGGGCGCGGTGTAGACGACGCCGTCGTCGAGCGAGACGGTGAGGCGCGTGATCTTGCCGTGATCGCCCTCGGTCTGGAGCGCGACCGCGATGCGTGATTGATACAAGTTGTCGCTCACCGCGGCGACGCGCGCGCGGAGCGCGGCGATGTCGGCGAGCAGCCGGTCGTAGTCGATCGGCACGCCCGCATCGACGTTGCCCGGCATCTCCTGGGCCTGCGGGTTGAGCGGCGAGGGGCGCCCGCCGTCCGTCGCCTCCGACACCTGCGGTACGGGCTCGGGCGCCGCGCCCGCATCGGACGCGGCCGCGTTCTCCTCCGGAGCGGGCGCCTGCGCGTCGACCTTCGGCGCCGGAGGCTTCGGCTTCGCCGCCGGCGTGGGCTTTCGCGGCTGGGCGATCGCGAGCGTCGCGAGCGCGGTCGCTCCGGCGACGACGAGGGCGGAGATCACTCTGCGCGCGCGCATGCGAGGAGCATTCTATGCCGCTTTTTGCCGCGTGTGGGGCGCGGAAACAGGCCGCGTGGACGGCCGCGCGTCGCGGGCCCAACCTCCCGGACCATGAAGGTCGAAGACGTCATGACGCACGACCCGCAGACCTGCGGGCCCGAAGACGACCTCGCCACGGCGGCGAACGTGATGTGGGACCTCGACTGCGGGTGCGTCCCGATCGTCGGAGACGGGAGGCGCATCGTCGGGATGCTCACCGATCGCGACGCGTGCATGGCCGCGTTCCTCAACGGCCGGCCGCTGCACGAGCTCCGCGTGGGCGCGGTGATGTCGAAGGACGTCGCGACCTGCAAGGCGACCGACGATCTCCAGGACGCGCAGGCGCTCATGCGCGTCAAGCGCGTGCGCCGGCTGCCGGTCGTCGACGCCGAGGACCGCGTCGTCGGCATCCTCTCGCTCCACGACGTGGCGCGCGCGGCGGCGAAGGACAAGCGCCGGTTCTTCCCCAAGGTGAAGCTGCGCGAGGTGGCGCTGACCTTCGCCGAGGTCTCGCGGCCTGCCGCGAAGCCGGCGCCGCCCGCCCTCGCGCCGAACATCGCCTACGCCGAGTGACGATCGGGATGATCGCGCCGCGCTGGCGTAGACTCTCGTAGATGCGAGGAGAGCCCGCGACGCGCCCGTCCCGACGTCTCACGCTCCGCATGGGGATCCCGGCGTTCGCGCTCGCGACGGCCGTCGGCGCGTTCCTGGCGTGCGGCTCCGACGACGGCGCTCCCGGAAGCGGAGCGGGGCCGGACGCAGCGAGCGGCAGCGATGCTCCCGCACCGAGCGCTCCCGGAGCGGACGGCTCGCTTCCACCGGGGGACGACGGCGGCGACGACGACGCGGCGGTGTCGTCGGGGCAGACGTTCCTCTACCTCGCCGCGCGCACGCCGCAGCCGGTGATCTTCGGGTTCTCGGTCGACGCCGTCACCGGCGCGCTCTCGGCCGTCGACGCCGATCCGGCGGCGCCCGGCGTGCAGCCCGCGACCTCCGCGCCCGACTACCCGATCGCCCTCGCGGCCCACCCGAGCGGGAAGTATCTGTATTCTGCAAGCTTCGCGGCGCGCTCCGTATCGGCCTACGCGGTCGACGCGAAGACCGGCGCGCTCACCCGCATCGCGGCCGACGCCCGCGACGGCGGCGTGACCGACTTCGCGCTGCCCGACAACCAGCCGGTGTACGTCGTGGCCGATCCGAAGGGCCGCTGCATCTACGTCGCCGATCAGCAGGGCGGCTCGAACGGGCACTTCCTCGCGTTCGCCGTCGATCCGGCCACCGGAGCCCTCTCGCTCGCGCGGGAGGTCCTGACGGCCCCCGTCGCCCAGTTCATCGCGGTCGACGGCGACGCGCGGTTCGCCGTCGTCGGGATCGCCGGATCGCAGCTCGCCGTCCACCGCCTGGACGACGCGAGCGGCTTGCCGATCGGCCCGGACGGCGGAGCCGGCGACGGCGTGCTCTACGGGACCCCGGGCCAGTCGGGGCCCGTGAGCCTGGACGCGAAGGGACGGACCCTGTACGCGCCGTCCGTCTTCGATTCGAGCATCCTCACGTTCCGTGTCGACCCGTCGACGTACGCGCTCTCGCCCCTGACCAAGCCCACGACGACGAGCTCGCCCGTCCTGGCGCTCGTTCATCCGACGGCGCCGTTCGTGCTCGTCACCGGGAACAAGCGCACCGAGATCTACACGGTCGAGGACGGCGGAACGCTGACGCTCGCGGCGCCGGACGCCGGGCCGGTGGTACCGGTCGGGATCACCGCGGCGACGTTCGATCCGACGGGCAAGCACCTCTACACGTCGCAGGGCAGCTCGATCGGCGTCTACGGCGTCGCCGGCACGACCCTCACCGCGCAGGGCACGACGGCGCTCGGGGCCGGCAACACCTCGCGCAACTTCGCGTTGATCCGACGCTGAGGGGGCGCTCAGAAATCGCCGGCGGTACGCATCGCGCGACGTCCCTCGCGCGGGATGGCGCGGACGTCGTCGATCACCGTCCCGTCGGAGCGCATGCCGAGGAACACGGGCCGGCCGCGACGAGGCCCCTCCGCGAAGACGATCATCAGGCGCGGCCTCGTCTTTCGCGCCGTCGTCCACAGCTCGAACGCCGCGGCCTCGTCGGCGCGGTAGAACGGCTCGAGGCCCGCACGCGCCGCGGCCAGCGGTGCGCCGCTCACCGTCCCGTCGTCCTCGCGCTCCCACTCGTGCTGGTGGCGCGAGTCCCAGGCTGCGCGGAGCGCGACGTCCATCGCCCGGCGTGACGCGAGCGGCGCGGCGGCCGTGCGCTTGGCGACGCGCGCGCGCGTCTCGAGCGAGGGGAACGCGCGGCGGCGTACGGCGAACGTGCCCACGGCGATCCCCGCCGAGACGAGGCCGACGAACAGGAGGACCACGAGCCGCCCGCGCTGGCGCCGCTGGTGGAGCGCGACGACCGACGTGCAGATCGGGAGCAGCAGCGACAGCGCGACGAGCGTCTCGAGCACGAGGGTGATCGCGAACGTCCCGATGAAGTCGCGGAAGCCGAGCTCCGGCAGGTACGAGGCGAGGAAGCGCCAGCACCCGGTGAGCACGATGATCACGAGGCCGACGAGCCCGTAGCCCTTGAACAGGAGCAGCTCGCGGCGCGCGTCGCGCTGCACCAGCGCGTACGGGATCACGAGCGGATAGAACGCGTAGTAGAGGAAGTGCCGCGGCGGCCGCTCGCGGTAGAACTCCTCGAAGGCGAGCTGCCGCCGGAGCGCGCGCCCGAGCCACGGGCGCGTCCCCGAGGTCTTCCGCACGGCCTCGGCGAAGAGGAAGACGGCGAGGAGGATGCCGATGTTGATGAACGTCCCGGTCATCGGGACGAGCGTGGCCGCGACGACGACCGCGAACGGCGCGAGCGCGAAGAACGCGACTCGCAGCGCGTATTCCAACGTCAGCCCCCGAAGGGGATGAAGATGCTGAAGCCGCCGGTCACGAGGATGTCGTTGACGAGGTGCTCCTCGCCGATGAGCGTCTCCTTCAGGAGGTGATCGCGCACGTCGATGCGGACGGCGAACCACTTGCCGAAGTACCACTTCGTGCCGAAGCCGAAGCTGCCGGTGAGGCCCTGCGAGGTCGAGTCGTCGGTCACGCCGGCGCCGAGCGCGGCGTTGAAGTCGAAGCGGCTGATCCCGCCGCCCATCCACCGGAGCTTGCCGTACGCGAAGCTCCACACGAGGTGACCGAAGTACAGGCGCCCGGGACGGTTCGTCCGCTCCTCGACCTGCACCTGCGGATAGCGTCGCTCGTAGCTGTCGGTGGCGGCGGTGCGGAAGCGCGTGAGCTGGAAGCTCGCCTCGAGCCCGAGGTCCTCGCTGAAGTGGAAGGTGTAGGCCCCGCCGGCCAGCCAGCTCGACGAGTACAGGTCGCCGGCGTACCAGCCGCCCATCCCCGAGAGCTCGTGGCGGAACGCCTTCGTGAAGAGGCGCTCCTGCACCCCGCGGTAGTGCCGGCCGCCGACCAGCTCCTGCTTCAGCTCCTCGTCGACGCATTGCGCCCGGGCGCTCGCCGGGAGGAGCATCGCGCCCGCGGCGAGGGCGACGCACGCAGCGCGACAGGTCCGCATCGGCGCCGCATCATGCCATACTCGCGTCCGCCATGCGCAAGCAGATCCCGTGCGTCCTGCTCGTCGGCGGGCTGGATCCGGGCGGCGGGGCGGGGGTGCTGGCCGACGCCCGGGCGGTGGCCAGGGCGGGCGCCTTCGGCTGCGCGGCGGTCGCGGTCCTCACCGTGCAGTCGACCTCCGGCATGCGGTCGGCGACACCGGTGGCGGCCCGCGAGATCATTGCAGCATGCAAAGAAGTGACGGCGCACCAGCGCGTCCGCGCGATCAAGGTCGGGGCCCTCGGGAGCGTCGAGAACACGCGCGCGGTCGGCGATTTCCTCGGCGCCCACCCCCGCCTCCCGGCGGTCGTCGACACGGTCATGGTGCCGACGCGGGGGAAGGCGCGGCTGCTCGCCGAGCGCGCGGTCGACGCGATGCGCGAGCGCGTCCTCCCGCATGCCGCGCTGGTCACCGCGAACGCGCCCGAGGCCGAGGTCCTGACCGGCGCCCGCGTCGGGGACGTCGAGGAGGCCCGGGCCGCGGCGCGCGCGATCCTCGCGCTCGGCGCACGCGCGGTCCTCGTGAAGGGGGGGCACCTCTCCGGCGCGCGTGCGGTCGACGTGCTCGCGACCGCCTCGGGACGCGTCGTCGAGCTCGCCCGCCCTCGCCTGCGCCTCGCCCCCTTCCACGGGGGCGGGTGCGTGCTCGCGTCGCTGATCGCCGGCCGTCTGGCGGTCTCCCGCGGGCCGACCGACGTCGAGGCGGCCGTCCGGTGGGCCAAGAGGGTCCACCACCGAGCGCTCGCCGGCGCCGCCGACGTGGGCGGCGACACGCGCGTGCTCCTCGCCTGAACCGCCGCGGTCAGAGCCCGCGGCGCTCGCGCATCGACTCGCGCATCCCGCGCAGCGAGCGCGGCGCCTCGTCGAAGAGCTCGTCGACCGGGCCCGCGCCCTGACGGACGATCTCGGGCGGCGTCACGCTGAGGTCGATGACCGTCGTCGGCACGACCCCGCCCGCGCCGGCATCGAGCACGAGGCCGAGCCCCTTGAAGTCCTCGTCGATCTCGTGCGGATCGACGTGCGGCTCGGCCCCGGCACGCTGCGCCGTCGTGCTGATGAGGGGGCGACCGAGCGCGGCGACGAGCGCGCGCGTGACCTCGTGGTCGGGGATCCGGATCCCGATCGTCTTCCGCTTCGTCTGCACGAGGCGCGGGACCTCGCGCGTCGCCTCGAGGATGAAGCAGTACGGACCCGGGAGGAACCGGCGGAGCACGCGGTAGATCTGGTTGTCGACGATCGCGTACTTCGCGATCTCCGAGAGATCGGGGCAGATGAACGCCAGCGGTTGCGACCGATCCATCCCCTTGATCTGGTAGAGCCGGTCGACCGCCTTCTTGTTCGTCAGGTCGCAGCCGAGCCCGTATACGGTATCCGTCGGATACGCGATGACCTCGCCGTCCAGCAGCGCATCGACCGCGCGCTTCACCTTGCGGGGCTCCGGGTACTGCGGGTTGATCTCGACCAGCATCGACGCACCGCAACGTACCAGTCTCCCGTCACGTTCGCGAAGCGATCGCGTGTCTGTTAAGGTCCGTAATCTTCGATGAGCTCGCTCCGCCTCGACGAGGTGATCGCGATGCTGCCCGGGTGGTTCCCCGGCGTCGCCGCCTTCACGTTCGGTCTGCTCTGGGGGAGCTTCCTCAACGTCGTCATCTACCGCGTGCCGCGGGACCTCAGCGTCGTGCGCCCTGCGTCGAGGTGCCCCGGGTGCGGCACGCCGATCGCCGCGTACGACAACGTCCCGGTGCTCTCGTACCTGATCCTGCGCGGCCGGGCGCGCTGCTGCGGCGCGAAGATGAGCCCGCGCTATCCGCTCGTCGAGCTCATCGGCGGCGCGCTCTCGCTCGCGATCTGGCAGGTCATCGTCCTCGGCCTCCCGGCCGACACGTCCGCCGGCCGCGCGCTGGCGGTCTGGGGCGCGTACTTCGCGCTCGCGCTCGGCC
>JBDHVD010000466.1:0-7193 GCA_039809525.1 Labilithrix sp.
GGGCCCGCCTGCCGGCACGGTCCTGCACGACCGCGAAGGCGACGGGATGCGCCTTCGCGACACGGGTCTCGACACCGGAGCGGAGATCCAGCTGGCGCAGAGTGCCGTCGTCGCACCTCACGACCGCCCTCTCTTCGTCCGTGGCTCGAAGCACTCCACACGAGCGTCCTCGGTCGATGGCGACCGTGCGCACGAGGGCACCGGTCGCGAAGTCCCAGACGCCCATGATGTGATCGGGGGAGAGGGTGACGAGCAGACGGCGCGACGGCGAGACAGCCAGCGAAGAGATCGGCTGAGAGTGGCCGACGACCGGCGGAATCTCGACTCGACGGACCGGCCCTCCGACGGAGGACGGCGTCGCCGGAGACGGATGCGCGAGCTTGCCCGAAGTACCGTGTCGGGGAGCACACGCGCCGTACGCGGCCGCGAGGACCGAGACCGCAAGAAGGCGGTGAATGCCGCTCCACGGGCGACTGGACCTCGACACGGCGCCATACGTACCGGAACACCGCGGACTCGTCGACACCGCATTCGTCCGCGCACGGACCGCTCGCCGCCAGTCGGCTCGCTCCGCGGAAGCGAGAGGGACGCGCCGTCGCTCAGTCGGGGCGAGGGGTGACGGCGCGCACCAGTTGCCTGCGGTTCGTGATGCCGAGCTTCTCGTAGATGGCGCGGAGCTGGTTGGCGATCGTGGACGGCGACACCTGGCGCTCGGCCGCGATGCGTTCGTTGCTCCAGCCGCGGGCGACGTAGCTCGTCACCTCGAGCTCGACGATCGAGAGCGATTCCGCGGCGGCGCCGCGGGGGCGCGCGTCGACGGTGAGGACGCCGACCTCGGCATCCGCGACGGGGAGGTCGAGGCGATCCATGCGGGACGGATCGGCGAGGAGCGCGAGGTCGACCCGGCGCTTCACGCCGAGCTTCTTCATCACCTTGGTCACGGAGGACGAGACCGTGCCGGCGGGGAGGCCGAGCGCGAAGGCGATGTCCTTGTTGGTCGCGCCGAGCGCGAGGTACTTGAGCGTCGCGCACTCGGCCTGGGTGAGCGCGCGCGGATCGCGCAGCTCGGGTCGGTTGCGATAGGCGGCGAGGTAGCGACGTCCGCCGCTCTCCCAGTGATCGACGAGCGACCACTCGCCCGCCACGAGGCCCTGCCATAGCGCGAACGCGCGCTCCGGCGAGTCGCGCATCGCTCCGCTGCGCGCCTTCTCCATCGCCGCGACGGCGCGGACGAGGACGGCCTGCGCGCTCCGGTCACGCGCCAGAGATTCGGTTGCATCCTGCATCTTGCCCGACGGATCGAGCAGCGCATCGCGCACGGTGGCGTGGCTCGCGAGCTTGCGTCGCAAGCGGAGCGCCGACGCGACGTGCAGCCCGACCCGGCGCCAGATGCCACGCACGCGAGGCGCGAGGCTCACGGCGCTACGCGACAGGGAGGCCATCGTGACGCTCCCGCCTTGCGCGTCCCGCGCGAAGAGGCTGAAACCGTCCCTCACCTTCGCGGGCTTCATGACGAGACGGAGGCTCTTCACGATGGCGTGGTCGGGTCCCAGCGTCTGCTCGAGACCTCCGCACGTGACGAGCTGGGTCCGGAGCCACCCGGCGACCTCGGGGGGAGCGGCGCGATTCAGCTCCTCGAGGCGCGAGGCGACCCCGGGGTCGAGATCACGCGCCGCGAAGACCGGGGCCCCCTGGAAGTTCGGGACGTCCTCGTTGTTGGTGAACGCATACACACCGCAGCCGGTGTCGATGTCCGGGCACGCCGCGGAGACCACCCCATCGAGCCACTCGGCTTCGGTTCCGTCGAGCCGGTACGCGCGCTCGACGGTCTCGATCGCGCAGAGCGCGCGGACCTGTTTCCTCCCCGGGCCCATGAGGTATGCCCGTGAGGATATACCTCGCTCACGTCATTTTGGACACGGTGCCGGGTCCGGACAGATCCCGACGGACGGCTTCGGATACGTCTGATGGCAGCCCGCGACGCCGGTGAACGTGTTCGTCGGGAGCAGATCGACCGGCTCGCCGGTCCAGCCGCGGACGATGCCGTCGCCCGCGCTGCCTTCGATCTTCGTGTGCGTGACGAAGGCCGACCCGGGCTGGCCGCCGACGATGAGGATCGCGCCTTCGTCCGCGAAGCTGCCGTCGGGGCTCGGGCAGTCGTAGCTCGAGATCTGCGAGGCGCCGCCGGCGTGTCGGACGACGGCATGGGTGATCGCATCGCGCGCGTCGGGCTTCCCCTCGATCACGATCCCCACCCAGTCGCCCGCGGCGGGCGTCGGGGCGGCCGATTCGAAGACGACCGGTTTGTCCGCCGTTCCTTCGACGCGCAGCGCGCCGGCGGGGACGTCGGAGGTCGCGTCGATGTCGAGCCGCACCTCCTTGTCGAAGCGGAGCCTCGCGCCGGCGGCGATCGTGAGGAGGGGGACCGAGCCGCTGCCCGCGACGGTCAGCGACTTTCCGCCGGTCGGACCGCCGATGCGATAAGGCACTCCGAGATCGGCGAGCTTCGTGTCCTCCTTGACGTCGTCGCGGCCGCCCATCGCGGGGAGGATGATCTCGTCGACCGCGTTGCCGCTGTAGAGGCCCGACGGTAGGCCTCCCGCCGCGCGTCCCCAGATGCTGATGGGGAAGCTCGAGCCGCCGGTGATCGCGAGGTCCTTCGAGCCCGGCGCGAAGCCGCCGCCCTCGCGGACGAGGATGCCGAGCGACTCGGAGCCCTTCACGACGACGGTGTCGACGAAGAGGATCGGCTGGGTGGGACTGTCCTGATCGCCGCGGATGTCGAGCGCGCCCACCTGGGTCGGCGCGCTGCCGTTCGTCCATCCGCCTCCCTCGATGGAGGCGTAGGCGAGGCGGAGCTCCGAGCCCTTGCGCGCCTCGATCGTGCGCCACGCCGCCGTTGCATCCCCACGCTCGAAGCGGATCGGTTGGTCCGCGGCTCCGATCGCGAGGAGCTTGCCCTCGACGATCATCGCGGCGCCGCTCTCCATCTGCACGACGGCGCACGGCTCGACGGTGATCGTGCGACCGGCGGGGAGCGAGAGGCTGCCGCTGACGATGTGCGGGCTCGCGGCGGCCGTCCACGTCTCGTCGGCGGTCGGCGTCGTGTCGTGGGTCGTGCCCGGACCGGTCGGCGGCGTGCAGGTCGAGGGAAGTCCTCCACCGTCGAGATCGGTGGTGGCCGACGGTGGAGGCGTCGACGCGGGCGTCGGATCGTCGGAGCACGCGACGACGACGACGATCGGGGCGAGGCAAGCGAGGCCGAGGACGTTCGTTCGGATCATGTCGTTCACCAGACCGGGTGGCAGCTCGTGCCGTCGTTCGTGATCGCCGTGTCGGTCGCCTGATCGCCGCTGAGATCGATCAGGTGGAGGTTCCGCGCATCGCCCTCCTGGAGGCAGTAGACGATCGCGCTCACGTCGGGCGCGACCGTCGCGTCGATCACGCGGGTGTCGGGCTTCTCGGGGACGACGACCGGGGTCGCTTCACGCGTCTTCATGTCGAAGACGAAGAGGCTGCGCACCTGTCTCGTCGAGCTTCCGTCCTGGATCGGCGTCTGAGCGATGAACACGAACCCCGAGCCGTCGGCGGCCCAGCGCGGCTGCTCGAGCATGACGTCGACCTGGTTCGATCGCGCGAGGAGCACCTCCGGCGTGCCGCCGCCGTTCTCGTCGTAGAGGTAGATGCCGTCCTGCTGGCCCTGTCCGGGGACGCAGACGCTGTGGATGATCGCGACCTTGCCGGTGCTCGGATCGACCGACGGGCTGACGAGGCTGCACGGGCTCGGCGCCTGGAACAGCTCGGGGAGCGCGCCGCCCGCGGCACCTGCGCGCCAGATGCCGGCGGCCCCCTGGAGGTTCGTCCCCTCGTACCAGTACTCGCCGTACTCGAAGAAGACGGTCTCGCCGTCCTTCGAGAAGACGGGATCGGTGACCTCGATCACGAAGTCCTTTCGTCCCGCGCCGGTGTTCTTCCAGACCGGCGTGAGACGGCGGAAGTCCGAGCCGTCGACGGCGAACGTCCAGATCCGGTTGGCGGCCAGCTTCGTGTCGACGTCTTCCTTGGTCGGGCCGTAGAGCGACGCGATGGCGATCCGCGTGCGGTCCGGAGAGAGCGAATAGCCGCGGATCCCCCAACCCTGGCTCCCGTCGCCGCGGAGCTCGGTGATCGTGCGCGCCTCGCCGCTCGCGCGGTCGTAGGCGATCACGACGTCGCGATCGCCCGCCGCCGTCCGCCGATCCGCTCGAGCCGCCGCCGCCACCACTGCTTCCGGACGACGAGCCCGACGAGCCGGCGCCCGAAGACGATCCCGAGCTCGAACACGCCGCCACGAAGAGCCCCACGATGAGCGTGGCGCCGACCCCGAGCCCCACCAAGTTTTGTCGCATTCGACCAAGGCTAAGACGCTGGGTCCGCGAGGCCATGGCACGTTGCACGCAGCCCACTAGTCATTTCGCACGACGGAATGCGATCGCCCGATCAGGGCCGCGGCTCCGGGCTGGGGCCGCCCGGGGCGCCCGGCGGAGGGGGCGGTGGGAGCACGACGATCGGCCCGCCGATCTTCTCGAGCGCGATGAAGATGATCTCCTGGATGCTGGTGCTACCGAACGAGTCCACCTCCAGCGTTCCCACGCACGCGTTCTGCTCCGGATCGACGTACGCCTCGGTGTTGCTGCACACGCCGCCGAGCTTCGTGCGGATCGCGCGTCCTGATTCCTCGAAGACCGGCGGCTCGCACGGATTGTCGCCGCCGGGTCCGTACTTCACGTACCTCTCGCAGTTGGCGACCCAGGCGTTCTTCACCGCCTCGGGGTCCGCCTTCTCCCCGCAGCTGTAGCCCTCCTCGGGGTTCACGTAGATGAGCGCGGGATCGGCGCAGCCGTTCATCTTGGCCTGGAGCGACGCGCAGACATGGGGCTTCCATCCCGTGCGGTTGCACTCGCGAAGGAGCTCTCGCGCCCTCGCCATCGTCTCCGTGCACACGGAACCTTCGCCGGCGGTCTCGGTGGTGCCGGGGGGGATCGCGTTCGGGTCCGCTTTGGCGGCCTCCTTGGCCTTCTTCCACTTCGCGGCCGCGTCGAGCGCCGCCTGCCTGGCCGCCTTGCGCGCCTCCTCGAGCTTCGCCGCCTCCGCCGCATCTCCGCTGGCCTGCGCCTTCTTGACCTCGTTCAGGAGGGCGAGCTCCTCGTCGGCGAGCTTCAGGAACTCGTCCCAGGCTGCCTTCGCGGCGTCGACGGCCTCTTGCTTCAACTTGAGTGAGTCCTCCTTCGGGTATCCGCGGAGCCCCGGGCCTTCGCCCCACGAGGCGTACCCGTACTTGCCGAACGACATGTAGCCCGAGGACTGGCTCGTCGTGGGGTCGCCCACGTTGCACGCACCGACGATCTTCGCGGGGTCGAGCACGTCGTCGCCGAATCCCGGAAAGGCGCCGAGGGCGTCCTCGCCGAAGCCCTTGCCGTCGTCCTCGAGCAGCTTCGTCGCGCAGTCGTCCTGGGCCTGCGCGAGCGGAATGCCCTGCGTCAGCGTGTTGAGCAGGCACGCGTAGAAGCTGTCCTCCGCGAGCACCCCGACGCGGATCATGACGGCCTCGGCGTCGCGGAGCGCCATACCCCCGAGCGCCGCGCGGCTCGAGGCGACGGAGCCTTCACCCTCGGGAAGCGTGCATGATGCAAGGATCGTCGCGGCGACGGCGAGCATCGGAACGTGCAGACGGAGAGAGGACGAGCGCATGCATCGAGCCTAGGGGGGCGCGCCGTGAACGCCATGGCACGTTTGGCTACGCCCGATGGTCATTTCGGACGTCGCAATGGCGCATGGACCGCGCCGGCGTCCTCGCCCTCACCGCCAGCGGCGTGCGTGACGTCGAACGTTTGCCCAACCCGAGCACGCGAGCACGCGGGCGCGTGCGCGCGATCTCGACCCTCCCGCCAAGGCAACGGCGATAGCATGGACCGATGCGCTCGCTCGTCCTCCCAGCGGCCCTGGCCTTCACCGTGCTCGTGCCGGTCGCGTGCTCGAGCTTCGAGGCTTCGGACAGCAGAGATGCCGGCACGCTCGGCGGAGAAGACGGCGGAAGCGACGCTGGTGGCGGTGGCGGCGGTGGGCAGGACGGCTCGGCCGACGCGTCGCCCGAGGCCGCCGCGGTACGGGCGACCAAGCTCTACGTCTTCGGCGGCGTGACTCTCGTCGCCGGGGAGGAAACGTACGTGCTCGAAGCGCGGGTCGCGTCGATCCTCGACGATGGGTCGCTCGGCCCCTGGGAACCTGCGCCGAAGCTCGACGTCATCCGCTCCTACATGACCGCGATCGATGTCCCCGGGGGCCTGCTCGTGATGGCCGGGGGCAACGGCAAGGACATCGGCCAGCCCCAGTCCAACTTCATCTTCTCTCGTGAAGACGTCGGCGTGGCGACCGATGATCCGCCCGGTGCCTGGAAGGGGGCGCCTGCGCTCGGCGCGGGCAACGGGCGGTGGGCTGCCCCCGGCGCGTTCATGGCGGGTCGGGTCTTCGTGGGTGGAGGAAGAGCCGCGGGAACTACATTCACGAGCACGGTGATGGCCGCCCCGATCGGCGGCGCGCCTCCGACCCTCCAGCCGTGGAAGGTGGTCGGAGCGCTGCCGGCCGCCATGGCCGACTACGGGCTCGTCGCGCTCGGCTCTCGCCTCTACGCCCTCGGGGGCGCCGTGATCCTCGGCGACGGCGGCGAAGCGGTCACGGCGAGCACGTCGATGACCTCCCTGGGCGCAGACGAGAAGCTCACGCCTTGGGTGCCGGCGGGCAGCCTCCCGAAGCCCCTCCATGCCTTCAGCGTCGTCACCGACGACAGCCGTGTGTTCGTCATCGGAGGCGACGACGGACCGTGGAAAGCGACCAACTCCGTGTTCATCGGCACGCCGACGCCCACGCACGAGCTCGCGTGGCAGGAGTCGACCCCGATGAGGGTCATCCGCCGGCACCTCTGCGCGGTTCGCGCGAACGGGCGCCTCTACGCGATCGGCGGCGCCGACAACGCGGTCACGCCGGTCGTCGAGGTCGGCGAGGTGAACGGGATGAGCATCACCTGGAGAGACACGACTCCCCTGCCCGTCGGCCAGAGCGCCATGGGCTGCATGGCCCGGTGACCGGCCCGGGCTCGTCCGGGACCATCACGGTCGTGTGGCGACGAAGAGGAGTCCCCAGCCACGAACGACGAC
>JBDHVD010000467.1:0-7185 GCA_039809525.1 Labilithrix sp.
GCCACGACGACCGCCGAGCCCCCGGCCGCGGCCGCCTCGCGGAGGAGCGTCTCCGGATGGAGCGCCTCGCCCCGATCTCCGAGCGCGAGGACGCCGCGATGGATGTGGAAGCCGACGACCGCGTCCATCACCTTCTGCGGGACGACGAGCGCCGGCACGCCGTCCGGCGCCGCCTCGAGCACGTCGCGGAGCGCGTCCACGCGGCGCTCCTCGAGGAGCAGCGAGCGCATCCGGTACCGGCTCCGCAGCGCGAGCACGCGCACGACGACCTCGCCCTCCGCCACGAACGCGCCCTCCCGTCCGACGACGTCGCGCTCGCGGATGCGGACGTACGGATCGAGCGCGGGATCCGCGACGTCGTTCACGCGGACGAGGTGGGCGGCCACGACGGCAACCTAGCGCGGCCAGCGCCGCCGGTGGAATCCCGATTGCACCGCCGGCCGCGCGGAGGTGACGGATCATGGCGCTCGTCCTCGAATCGCCGAGCTTCAGGCACGGCCAGCCCATCCCGCGCGCGCATGCGCTCGATCACGGCAACGTCTCTCCGCCGCTCCGCTGGCACGGCGAGCCGGACGGCACGAAGAGCTTCCTCCTCGTCGTCGAGGATCCGGACGCGCCCGATCCCGAGGCGCCGAAGCGGACGTGGGTGCACTGGATCGTCTACGACCTTCCGGCAGGCGCGCATGCGCTCGAGGAGGACGCGAGCCGCGCGGGGTTGCCCGACGGTGCCGGGCAGGGGCTGAACGACTGGGACGATCCGGCGTGGGACGGCCCGAAGCCGCCGGTCGGACGTCACCGCTACTTCTTCAAGCTATGGGCGCTCGACCGCGCGCTCCCGCATCGCGCGTATCACCGCGCGGATCTGGCGAAGATGATCGACGGGCACGTCCTCGACTACGCCGAGCTCGTCGGAACGTTCGCCCGTCACTGACGGGTGAAGCGCCGGACGAGCGCCTCGTGCCCGGGCAACTGGGCGAGGAGCACGTCCCGCCCGGGCAGCTCGAACTCGGCGAAGTCGAAGCCGGGCGCGACGGTGCATCCGCAGAGCGTCCAGCGGGTGCCGAGCGGGATCGCCGCCTGCCACGCGCCGGCGGGGACGACGTGCTGCGGGCGCTCGCCGGACGCGAGATCGCGCCCGAGGACGACGCGCTCGTGGCGATCGCCGTCGACCACGTGCAGCTCGAGCGGGTCGCCGTCGTAGTGATGCCAGACCTCGTCCGAGCGGATCCGGTGGAACGCGGAGAACGTCCCTGCCGGGAGGAGGAAGTAGATCGCGGTCGACGCCGCGCGCGGCCCGGGCGCGCGGAACGTCTCGCGGTAGAAGCCGCCCTCGGGATGCGGGGCGAGGTCGAGGAGGTCGACGATGCGCTGGAAGTCGCTCTCGCTCATGACGCGGGCGACGCTAGCACGTCACGGCGGGCAGACGGTGCCGACCGGGGCCGGAGGCGCGTCCTGCGAGAGCCACTCGAGGAGCGTGCTCCGCTGCGCGTCCGTCAGCGTGTACGGATCGAGCGGCATGCGCCCCTCCTCGATCGCCAGCTTCATCCGGACATAGACCGGCTCGCCGTCGAGATCCGAGTCGATGTCCTGGTAGGTCCTCTGCGAGAACGGCGCGCCGTTCCTCGGCGGATCGGTGTGGCAGTTCTGGCAGACCGCCTCGAGCACCGCGCGCGGCGCGCACGGGATCTCTCCCGAACGCACGAGGCGCGCCGAGCCGGCGTCACGCTTCTCGGGCACGCCGTCGCTGCACGCGACGACGCCCATCACGGTGAGGGCAATGAAGGCTCGCAAGCGGACCTCAGAGGGTGGTCCGGAAGCGACGACCTTCCGGAGACGTGCTCGTGCTCGTCGGAGCGGGACGGCTCTTGTTCGTCGCGTCGTCGTGCGCGACGGGCGCCGCGCTCGGCGTCGGCGGCGGGGCGGCGCTGGTCGTCGCCGGCGGCGGCGCCTTCGCGGCCGGCTGCGGGGCCGGCGCCCAGCGCTGGACGGGCGCCTGCACGACGCGCGCAGGTGCGGCGGACTTCGCCGACGAGGCCGACGCGCTCGGCTCGGCGGTCGCGTGCGCGGCCGGATCCGAGGGCGCCTCGCGCGGCGTCGGGGGCGGCGGCGCGGGCGCCGCGGCCGCGACCGACGTCGTCGCGGGCGCCGACGACGGAGCGGGGCCCGACACGGTGCGCGCGACGACGATCGTGCCCAGCACGAGCGCCGCGCCCGCGGCGATCACCCCGGCCATGCCGAGGCGCCGCTGCGGGGTGTCCGCGCCGGGGACCGGCGTCGGTCCCGCGGTGTGCGCCACCCCGGCGTGGATGCTGATCGATCCGGACGACGCCGGCGTGGACGGAGCGAGCGTCGACGTGCGCATCGCCGCCGACGAGCTCGGAAGATCCGCGATCGCCACCGTCGACATGCGCGCGCTGTCCCCGAGCAGCCGAGAGATCTGCTGCTCGACGTCGCGCCGCGCGTCGGCGAAGGCCTCGCTCACCACGCGGCCGAGGTCCTCGTGCGCACCGAGCCGCGCGAGCACCTCGTCGAGCGCCTCCTTCATCTCGAGCGCGGTCGCGAAGCGCGCGTCGGGCTCGCGCTCGAGCGCGCGCGCGACGACCGCGTCGAGCTTCGCGTCGATGCCCGGCACCTCGCTCGACAGCCGCGGGATCGGCTCGGCGACGAGCTTCTTCACCGTCTGCGCCTCGGTCCCGCCGCCGAAGAGCGAGCGGCCCGCGAGGAGCTCCCAGAGGAGGGTCGCGGTGGTGAACACGTCGACGCGGCGATCGACCTCGCCCTGGAGGAACTGCTCCGGGGCCATGTACGCGTACTTGCCCTTGAGCCAGCCGGGCTGCGTCTTCGTCGACGTGCGCTCCGCCTTCGCGATGCCGAAGTCGAGCACCTTGACCTGTCCCTCGTACGTCACGAAGACGTTCTGGGGGGAGATGTCCCGGTGCACGACCTTCAGCGCCGCGCCGTCGAAGTCCTTGAGCTCGTGGGCGTGGTGCAGCCCCGCGAGCACGTCGCACGCGATGCGCACGCACGTCGCGACGTGCAGCTTCTTCTGGTTCTGCTGGAGGCTCCGCACGAGGCGGCTCAAGGGCTGGCCCTCGAGGTACTCCATCGCGAGGAACATCCCGTCGTCGTGCAGCCCCACCTCGAGGGTCTGCACGACGTTGGGGTGGTTGAGGCGCGCGGCGAGACGCGCCTCCTGCATGAACATCTCGCGGAAGCCGTCGTCCGAGGCCATCGCCGGGAGCAGGCGCTTGACCACGACGAGCTTGTTGAAGCCAGCGAGCCCTCGGGCGACGGCGACGTAGACCTCCGCCATCCCTCCGCGTCCGAGGCGGAGGAGGAGACGGTACTTGCCCACGTCGACGTTCTCGGGGTCCTGTTCGATGGTCTCGAGGCTCATGGGAGAGCTCCGCTTTCGTTCCGTTGCGTTGCGCGGTCTCAAGGCAGCTTGCAGAAGTCGCCGCCCTGCGGGCCGAGCGGCGGGATGGCGATGGGCTCGGCGTCCTCGTCGATCGAGAGGAGGAACGAGACCAGCGCCGACAGATCCGACTCGCGGGTCGCGCTGTCGTCGGCGAGGAAGCCGGCGGCGAGCGCCTCGCGATGGGTCTCGAACGGCGACGAGAGCAGGCCCTCGAGCGTCCGCACCTGACCGGCGTGGAAGTACGGCGCGCCGACCTGCACCCCGAGGAGCGACGGCGGGTTGTAGCCCTTGCCGTCGGCCTCGTCGCCCTGCCCCTTCGTCGTCATGTCGCGGCGCAGCTCGGCGACGCCGACGCGCGGGTCTGCGACGCCGAACGTGCCCACCGGACGGATGGCGCAGAGGATCTGATCGAAGTCGCCGCCGGCGGCGCCGTTGTAGCGCATGTTCTGGTTCGCGGGCGTCGTCGCCGGCAGGAGCGAGGTCGGGAAGCCCGAGCTCTGCACCGCGCTGGTCCACGACGCGTTCTTCAGCGAGGCGTTGACCGCGTTCGTGCCGTCCGGCGTGTAGAAGACGCGCGAGATCGTCCACTTCGAGCCGCCGTGGCAGCCCTGGCAGTTGCCCTTCACGAAGAGGTCCTTGCCCGCGGCGACCTTCGCCGGATCGAGGTTCGTCGGGCGGCGCGGCGAGCGCACCGTCTTCGCCCAGACGAGCATCTTCTCCCAGTCGTCGATCGCCGAGCCCTGCGCGAGCGCGAGCGGGTTCGACGGATCGGCGACCATGCGCGACGAGCCGCCGAGCCCCGCATGGCCGATCTTGTCGATCGCGATGCGGTTGGCCGGATCGAGCGCGCTGCTCGTGACGATGGCGCCGACGCCGCCGAGGCTGCCGCGGATCGCGCCCATCTCGTGGTCGGACAGCTCGTCCTGGATCGCCGTCCAGTTCTGGAGGCGCATGTCGGTCGGGTCCTTCTTCGAGAACAGACCGTCGAGGCTGTTCGGCTGGCGCGCGCCGCGGGGGAAGAACCACGTCACGTTGTCGGACAGACTGTCGACGTGGCAGCTCTCGCACGCGCCCCAGCCCTGGCCCTTCAGCGACCAGCGGCCGGTGCCGGTGACGAAGAGGCGCTTGCCCTCGATCTCGTCCTTCTTCGTCTGGTCCGTCGGGAGCGCGCTCGACTGCGCGACCACCGGCGTGCCCTCGGCGCGGCCCGCGACGTCCTGCGCCGCGAGGTCGAGCACGCTCACGTTCCGCGTGTTCTCGTTGGCGACGAACGCGTAGCGCGTGGTGGACTCCTTCGGGTGCAGCTTGTGCGCGACGACGAGGCCGGTGGGCAGGCGTCCGATGCGCGAGGGATCCACGCCCGCGGGCGTGAGGTTGATGAACGGCGCCTTCGGGTCGCCGAGCCCGTCGATGTTCGACGCCTCGTAGGTGGCGTTGAAGTCGATCTTGAAGACCGCGTCCGTGCCGCGCGACGGCAGGTACGCCGTGACGGTGCCGGGGACGAAGCCGATGTCGAACGTGGTGAGCGGCAGGCGGCGCGTGCCGTCGTCCGGCATGCCGCGCTTGGTGAACTCGGCGTCGAACTCCTTCGCCAGGTTGAGCGTGGCGATGGTCTTGAGGCCGCCGAGGTCGACGATGCTGATCGCCGGCGCGACCTGGGTCTTCACGTTCGCCGCGTTGCCCGCGCAGACGTTGTTCGTCCCGCACTTGCCGCCGACGGCGCCGCAGTCCGCGTCCGCGGTGCAGTTCGTGACGCACTTGTTCGCGACGCACGAGCCGGAGGCCGCGCCGGGGCAGTCGTTGTCGTTGCCGCAGGCCTTCGCCGCGGGTCCGGTGAACATGCCCTGCGGGCCCTTGGGCGACGCGCAGACCGACAGGACGTAGCCGAAGCCGCCCTGGATCGTCATGTTGAGCAGCTGGTTCGGGAAGCAGCCCGCGGTGCCGCCCTTGTGGTCCTTGAAGCCCATGTCCTGCATCGCCGGGAGCTCGACGATGCTGGGCACCTTGTCGTTCAGCGCGATCTTGTAGACGAGGCCCGTCTTGTTCGTGTCGGCGTTCGAGCCGTCCTCCGCGAGCGGCGTCTTCGTCTGGGCGTAGAACTCGGTGACCCACATGGTCTCGTCGTCCTCGACCGCGTCGCCGTTGTTCGTGATCGCGATGCTGCGCGGATGCGCGAGCGACGGACGCGCGCTGACGTCGCCGAGGTAGCCGGCCTTCGCGAGCGTGTGGTTCAGGTCGATCGTCGACTTCGCCGACATCTCGTCGGCGTCGTATCCGGTGACCGTTCCGTCGATCCAGCTCGCCACCCAGACGGTGGTGCCGCGCGGGGTGAGCGCGAGCCCGGTCGGCTCCGATCCGGTCGCGACGACGGGACCGATCCGCGGCGTCGTCGACTTGAGGTCGTCGATGCGCACCAGCTTCTGGTCCTTGCGCGAGAGCGCGAACGCCGCCTCGCCGCTCGGGTGGACGACCACCGCCGACGGCTCCGCGCCGACGGGCAGCTCGGCGAGCTTGCTCAGCGCGGGCGCCGCGCCCTCGGTCCATTCGACGGCGAACACGGTGACCGTCCCCGCGTCGAAGTTCGCCACGACGAGACGCGAGTCGTCCGGCGACAGCGCGATCGACGAGCCGTGGCTCGGCGTGGGCGCGATCGCATTGCTCGCCTTCAGCCCGCCGCCGTCACCGGCGCCGCCGTCCAGCGCGGGGTCTCCGCCGGAGCTCGAGCCACCTCCGTCGTCACCTCCCCCGCAGCCATAAATGGAAATACCGATCAGAGAGCAAATCAAAGCAGCGTGCCGATATCGAATCATTGGCGCATATCCCCTTCGCGGCGTCGTCCGAGCGTTCCGCCGCGGCCCGAGGTGTGTTGGCCTGGTCACTGCACCCGCCGGGCCAGCACGAACCGCTGACATTTCAGCGCGTTGCGTCTGCTAGATGGTCCCCGCAGTGCAGGGAGGGCCCCGCAGATGGTTGCGGGGTGGTTCCCGCAGTGACCAGGGGTCCGACCAGCTGATACAAAAGTGATCCGTATATCGAAATAGCTAATTACGATTTCTCTTCCATCGGCCATGATGGGCAGCATGCTCGGCCAGCGAAGGACGAAGACGTCGCTGCTCACGTTCACCATCAGCCTGGCGCTGCTCTCCGCGATTCCCAGCAGCGCGCGTGCCGAAGAGAAGATCTCGGCAGAAGCGCGTGCTCACTTCGAGGCGGGCGTCGCACTGCTGCAGGATCCCGACGGCGCTCGCTTCGAGGAGGCCTACCGCGAGTTCCTCGCCGCCTACGAGGGGTCGAAGTCGCCGCGCGTGCTCGGGAACGTCGGTCTCTGCGCGATGAAGCTCGAACGCGACGCGGAGGCGATCGACGCCTACTCGCGGTACCTCGACGAGGTCGCCGACATCGACCCGGTCGAGCGGGAGCAGATCCGGCGCGACATCATCACCCTGAAGAGCGGGCTCGTGCGGATCACGATCAAGGTCTCGCCGCCCGGCTCGAAGGTGCTCGACGTGCGGATGCCCGTGCGCGGCGAGCCGGTGACGAACGTGTACGCGGTGACGGGCGACGAGGTGACCATCGGCGTGAGGCCGGGCCGTCACCTCCTCCGGGCGAAGGCGGCCGATCGCGAGTCGCCCCCCGTGGAGGTGGATGCGACGCCGGGCGCGGTGATCACCCGCATGATCGCCGTCCCGCCGCCGGCGCCGCCGGTGCAGGCGACGACGCCCGCGCCTTCGCGCGTCCTGTCGATCACCACCCTCGGTGTCGGCCTC
>JBDHVD010000468.1:0-7178 GCA_039809525.1 Labilithrix sp.
GTGAAGCGCAGCGCACGAAGATGATCGGCCACCTCGGGTCGTCGCTCACCGACGTCACCTACGTCTTCGACGAGCCCACGGTGGGCCTCCATCCTCACGACATCCAGCGGATGAACGACCTCCTCTTGCGCCTCCGCGACAAGGGGAACACCGTCCTCGTCGTCGAGCACAAGCCGTCGATCATCGCGATCGCCGATCACGTCGTCGACCTCGGCCCGGGCGCCGGCAGCAACGGCGGCGAGGTGGTGTTCGAGGGGACCGTCGAGGGGCTGCGCGCGAGCGGCACGCTCACCGGCCGCCACCTGAACGATCGGTACTCGCTCGACCGCTCGGTGCGCAAGCCGTCGGGGACGATGAAGGTGCGCGGCGCCCGCACGCACAACCTGAAGAACGTGAACGTCGACATCCCGCTCGGCGTGCTCGTGGTCGTCACGGGCGTGGCCGGGTCGGGGAAGAGCTCGCTCGTCCGCGGCTCGGTCTCGAACCGCGAAGGCGTGGTGTCGGTCGATCAGACGCCGATCCGCGGGTCGCGGCGCAGCAACCCGGCGACGTACACCGATCTGCTCGAGCCGATCCGCAAGGCGTTCGCGAAGGCGAACGGCGTGAAGCCGGCGCTGTTCAGCCCGAACTCCGAGGGCGCGTGTCCGACGTGCAACGGCGCCGGCGTCGTCTACACCGACCTCGCGATGATGGCGGGGGTCACCACCCTCTGCGAGGACTGCGACGGAAGGCGGTTCCAGGCGTCGGTGCTGAAGTACGAGCTCGGCGGGCGGAACATCGCCGACGTGCTCGATCTCTCGGTCGACGAGGCGGTCGCGTTCTTCGGCGCGGGCAAGGCCGCGACGCCGGCGGCGCACGCGATCCTGAAGCGCATGGCGGACGTGGGGCTCGGCTACCTCCGGCTCGGGCAACCGCTCACCACGCTGTCGGGCGGCGAGCGGCAGCGGCTCAAGCTCGCGACGCACATGGGTGAGGACGGCGGCGTCTACGTGCTCGACGAGCCGACGAGCGGTCTGCACCTCGCCGACGTCCGGCAGCTGCTCGGGCTGCTCGATCGGCTGGTCGACTCGGGCAAGTCGGTCATCGTGATCGAGCACCACCTGGCGGTGATGGCGCACGCCGACTGGATCATCGACCTCGGCCCGGGCGCGGGTCACGACGGCGGGCGGATCGTGTTCGAAGGCACTCCGGCGGACCTGGCCGCCGCGCGATCGACGGTCACCGGAGAGCACCTCGCGGCGTTCGTGGGAGATCGGCCGCGCGCGACGAGGAGTAGAGTGTCGCGCGAGGAGAGACCATGACGACCTCGATCCCGTCCGCGAAGCTCGGTGTCCTCGTCTTCGCCGCGTCGCTGCGAAAGGACTCGTTGAACACGAAGCTCGCCGCGGCCGCGGCGCGCGTCGCACGGCAATACGGCGCCCAGGTCGACGTCGCGTCGATGCACGACTTCGACGTGCCGCTCTACGACGGTGACGTCGAGCCGCAAGGGATCCCCGACGGCGCACGCGCGCTGCGGGACGCGATCCTCGCTCACGACGCGTTCATCCTCGCCTCGCCCGAGTACAACGCATCGATGCCCGGGGCGATCAAGAACCTCCTCGACTGGACGTCGCGCTTCCGCCCGCAGCCGTTCGACACGAAGCACGGTCTCTTGCTCTCGGCTTCGCCGTCGCTCGCAGGCGGCAACCGCGGGCTGTGGGCGCTGCGCGTGCCGCTCGAGCACCTCGGCGCACGGATCTACCCGGACATGTTCTCGCTCGCGATGGCGCACAAGGCCTTCGCCGGCGACGACATCGCCGATGCCGCGTTGCGCGCGCGCTTCGAGAAGACCGTCGAGGCGTTCCTCTCGCTCGCCGAGGCGGCGCGTCACTACCCGTGCCTCAAGCGCGCGTGGGTCGAGTTCCTCGGCGAGCCCCCCGGCGAGGGCGCCGACCGCGTCGATCCGGTCCCCAGCTGAGCGGCTCCGCGAACGCGATCAGGAGGGGTGCTTGCTCCCGACGACCGGGAGGCTCCACCCGTAGCGCAGCGCGAGGAAGCGGAGCGCGAAGCAGACCGAAGCACCGACCCACGGCGTCAGCGCGGCCGACAGGGCGACCCTCTCCAAGAGGACCTGGACGACCGCGCCGACGAGCGCCGCCACGGCGTAGATCTCTCGCTGGAGGATCACGGGGACGCGGTTCAGCACCACGTCCCGGAGGGCGCCGCCGCCCACCGCCGTCGCCGTCCCGAGGAGCACGGCGAGCTCGACGTTGCCGCCATGCAGGAGCGCCTTGTGCGCGCCGACGACGGCGAAGAACCCGAGGCCCACGGAATCGAAGAAGAGGACGGGCCGCTTCAGCCGGTCGACGAGGGATCGCGCCCAGATGGTCACGGCGGCGGCGAACGCCGAGCACGCGAGGTAGCGCCAGTCGGACAGGCCCACCGGCGGAAGCGTGCCGAGACACAGATCCCGGAAGATGCCGCCGCCCGTCGCGGTCAGGTGAGCGACCGCGAACGCACCGAACAGATCGAGCCGCTTCTGTTCGGCGGCGATCGCACCGCTGACGGCGAAGGCGAACGTGCCGAGGAGATCGACGAGGACGAAGACCTCGTGCTCCATCATCAGGCGCAGAGCCAGACGGAGGCCGCCGTCAGCATGGCCTCGAGGCCCGTCTCGAGGGTGGGATGCAGGACGGGCGCGAACTTCGGGGAGTGGTTGCTCGGGATCGCATCGAGCTTCCCGTCCGCCTTCGCGCGCGCATGCACCTCCGGATCGGTGCCGCCGACGAACCAGAAGACGTAGGGCACGTTCCAGGTCCGCCCGAAGACGCTGAAGTCCTCGCTCGCCGAGGCGGGCGCCGCCTCGTACGCGCGCTCCGCGAACTGTGCGCGGAACGCGTCGGCGACCCTCCGCGTGGACGCGGCATCGTTCTCGGTGAGCGGGTAGCTCGAGAGCACCTCGAACTGCGGCGGCTGCTCGGCGCTGGAGGCCTGGCACTCGGCGCGGCAGATCCGCTCGATCGCCGAGAGCACGTGCTCGCGCACGCGTGCGTCGTACGTGCGCACGTTGAGCTCGAGGGTGGCGTCGTCCGGGATGATGTTGTCCTTCGTCCCGGCGCGGAGCGAGCCGACGGTCACCACGGCGCTGTCGAGCGGAGAGACCTCGCGCGAGACGATGGTCTGGAGGCGAAGCGTGGTGGCCGCCGCCATGATCACCGGATCGATCGAGGTCTGCGGCTGCGAGCCGTGCGAGCCTCGTCCGAAGAGTCGGACCCTCATGCTGTCGCCGGCCGAGAGGATGACGCCCGAGCGATGGCTGACCGTTCCTGCCGGGCCCACCATCACGTGCTGGCCGAGGATGATCTCCGGGGTGGGGAGGCCCCCGAGCTTCCAGCTCTCGACCATCGCCGCCGCGCCCCGGCCGATCTCCTCGCCGGGCTGGAACACGATCAGCGCCGTCCCCCGCCACGCGTCTCGGTGCTCGGCGAGGACACGTGCGGCCCCCATCAGCCACGTGACGTGGAGATCGTGACCGCACGCGTGGGCGACGGGGACGACGGCTCCGTGCTCGTCCTTCGCCTTCGCCTTGCTCGCGTAGGGCAGGCCGGTGTTCTCCGCCATCGGCAGCGCGTCCATGTCGGCCCGTAGCATCACGGTGGGGCCGGGGCCGTTGCGCAGGATCGCGACGACGCCCGTCACCCCGACCTCGCGCGTCACCTCGTAGCCGAGGCTCGCCACGTAGTCCGCCGCGATCTTGGCGGTGCGGACCTCCTGCATCGAGAGCTCTGGATGCCGGTGGAGGTCCTCGTAGATCCCTTCGAGCTCGCCGAAGAGAGAGCGATCGGTCGCCGCCAGCGCCTGGACGAGAGGATTCATGCGTGCCTCCGGATGTCTCCGTCACGTGTTCGTGTCTTCCGCGGAGATCGCGGTCGGGTCCGGAAGCGCGGCCGCGGGCTTCTCGTTCCGCTCCTTCGGACACTCCGCGTCGAGCCCGTAGCACGTCATCGAGAGCCCGCCGTAGGCGTAGCCGTCGACGAGCACCTCCGCGTTGCGGCCGTGCGCGGACGCGATGCCCGCCAGGTAGAGCAGCGGGATGAAGTGATCCGGCGTGGGGACGGCGCGCTCGAAATCGGGGTGCTCGCGGAGCGAGGCGACCTCGCTCGGACGCTCGGTGAGCAGGGCGCGCGCGGCGTCGTCGAAGCGATGGGCCCAGTCGAAGCCGTGGTCCGGACGCGACCAGTCGATCATCCGGAGGTTGTGGACGACGTTGCCGCTGCCGACGACGAGCACGCCGCGCTCGCGGAGCGAGGCGAGCTTCGCGCCGAGGGCGACGTGCCAGTCGAACGGGCGCCGCGCATCGATCGAGAGCTGCACGACGGGCACGTCGGCCTTCGGGAACATGTGCACGAGCACCGACCACGTCCCGTGATCGATCCCCCAGCTGTCGCGGTCGACGCCGACGTGCGTGGGCTTCACGAGCTCCGCGACCTCCTCGGCGAACGCCGTGTCGCCCGGCGCCGGATACTCCACGTCGAAGAGCCGCTGCGGGAAGCCGAAGAAGTCGTGGATCGTCCGCGGACGCGGCATCCCCGTGACGGCCGCGTAGTTGATGTACCAGTGCGCGGAGACGACGAGGATCGCCCGCGGCCTCGGCGTCGACGCACCGAGCGCGCTCCACGCCTCCGTGTAGCGGTTCGATTCGAGCGCGTTCATCGGACTGCCGTGACCCAGGAACACGGCGGGCATGCGAGGCATTCGTCGTCCCCTCCGGAGCGTGAGGATCCTACACGAGACGGCGCTCGGCGTTCGGTGATGCGCCGCCTGCGTCACCGGCTCGCATGCACACGCCGGCCGCGCGCCAAGCGGGCTGCGTGATACAGCCGAGGGTGCCCTCCGAGGAACCGAGCCGGGCCACGTTCGGAAGCACCGGGCCGGGTGCAGCGATCGAAGAGCCGGTGGATGCTCCTGCGTCGCACCCTCGCGACGCACCTGCTCGCGCCGAGGCGGTGGTCGCGCTCGCCGGCGCGCCCGCGGCGTGGATCGTCGGGCGCGTGCTGCGCTCGAAGTCCCCGTAGCGGCAGGGGTCCCGCACGGAGTGGTACGCGGCCTGCCTCGCCGCGGGGCATGCAGGCGAGCAGCCCGTTCTCGAGCAAGGCAACCATCGTCGGACTGCTCGGCGAGCGCGACCTGCTCTTGCCCGCGCTCGTCCACGAGGCGCTCGCGGCGAATGCGCGCGTGAAGTACTTCTTCACGCTCCTCCAGCTCGCGCGCGCCCACGCGGACGCGGTCGACGCGACCGTGCCCGATCTCCGCCGCGAGCGCGAGGTCGCGGGCGTGAAGGACGAGGCGCTCGACGACGTGATCGCCGGCAGCCGGCGCGGGCGCGACGCCGACTACCGCGTCCCGCTCGTCCGCACGATCATCGAGCGCATCCTCGACGACGTCGACGCGATGCTCGCGCCCCTCCGTGCCGCGTCGCCGTCGCGCTTCGACGCCGGCACCGCGACGGACCTCGAGCGACGGCGCGCAGCGCTCGCGCGTGCGTGCACCACGAACGGCCGCTCGGAGGTGACGAAGGACGTGCTCGCGCGATTGACGTCGTCCGATCGCGATCGCGGCGACAGCGCTCACCTGCTCGTGTTCGACCTGCACAAGGGCGTCGATGCCGTGGCGGCGTCGCTCGCGACGGAGGACGTCGACGGCGCGAAGACGTTCGGGCTCGACGAGGCCGATCGCGCGCTCGTGCGCGCATTCATGAAGGGCGTCCACGAGACCGAGGGCGCCAAGCTCGGGCATCCCGGCCTCGGCACGATGGCCACGCGGCGCGGTCCGACGCTCATCCTCGAGAACGACATCGGCGAGACGTCCGCGCACGTCGTCGTCGTGCACGTCGAGGGCCTGCGCGCCGTCGTGACGAGCACCGACGTGCACGTGCAGCGGCTCGCGTTCTTCCGGGAGATGCTCGACGGCTTCGGCGTCGAGTGGGCGGACGTCCAGTCGCGGGCCGCGCGCGAGCTCCAGGAGGCCGGCGTGTTCTACGAGTGCGTCGGGACGCTCGTCGCTGGCGAGCGCGCCGAGCTCGAACGGTTCTTGACCCACCTGGGTTCGCGCCTCGTCTTCCTCATCGACTGGAACCGCGCGCGCAAGGCGCTCCGCGCGTTCGTCGCCAAGGCGAAGAGCCTCGAGCTCCTCGCGTGGGCGGCGAGCGAAGGGCATGGTCATCGCGGCTTCCTCGAGATGGGCGGCGCGCAGCTCGTCTTCGACGCGATGGCCGCGGTGATCCGCACACCGTTCCGGTTCGGTGAGCGACTCGACGACGTGCTCGGCGAGCCGGGAGCGACCGAATTCCTCCGCTTCACGCTCCGCACCTGCTCGATCGGCCTCCAGGGCGGTCGTTCGCGATCGCTCGTGCGCGCGGAGATCCGCGCCGAGCTGACGAAGCGCTACCGGCGCGCGGGCGATCGGCTCCTCGGTCCGGTCGCCGACCATGCCGCGATCCTCCGCGAGATCGCGCGGGCCGTCCGCGCGCAACTGCTCGCTCTCGGCGGCGCCGGCGGCGCGTCCCGGGAGGCGCTCGCGGCGGCCGCGCGCGACCACGAGCGCCGCGGAGACGAGCAGGTCGTGCTCCTTCGCAGCATCGCGCTCCGCGTACCCGAGGCGGCGCCGTACCTCCGCCTCGTCGAGCTGGCGGACGACGCGGCGGACGCGCTCGAGGAGGCGGCGTTCCTGCTCTCGCTCGTCCCGCCCGCGGTGCCGGGCGCGTTCCCCGTCGCCCCGTTCGCGGCGCTCGGTGACTTCGCGGTCGCCGCGGCCGACGCGTACCTGGGATCGGTCACCTCCGCCCGGCGCGCCGATCCCGACGATCTGCAAGGGACGCTCGATGCGTTCGATACCGTCGTCGCGACCGAGCACCGGATGGACGACGCGGAGCGCACCTTCCTCGCCACCCTCGCGCGGCAAGAGGCGGTGGAGGCGAAGCTGTTCGTCCTCGCCTCCCGGATCTCCGGCGCGATCGAGCGCGCGGTCGATGCGCTGACCCGCGCCACGCTCCTCTTGCGCGACCGGGTCGCGCTGCCGGGCCCGTACGCGTGAGCGGCGCTCAGCGGCGCGGCGGAGGCGGCGGGGGCGGCGGAGCCGGCGGCGGCGCGGGCGGCGGCGCGGCCTTCGCCGCGGGCGGCGGCGGAGGCGCGACCTTCGCC
>JBDHVD010000469.1:0-7161 GCA_039809525.1 Labilithrix sp.
GGATCGCCGCGTCGCGGCGCTGCTTCTCGGCGAGGCCCTTGATCGCGTCGAGGCAGCGATCGGCGGCCTTCTTCTGTGCGGTGATCATGTTCGCCTTCGGGCGGAGGTCCTCGAAGTCGATCGGCGTGCCGACGTACATGTCGACCGGGTGCTCGTCCGGCGCGCCGAAGTTCATCTTCCACTCGCCGCGGATGGTGTTGCCCATGCCGAGCACGAAGATCGGGATCACCTTCGCGCGCTTCGAGCCGAGCGCCACGCGGCCGACGCCGGGCTGCGCGGGGAGGAAGGAGTACGGGTCGGGTCCCTTGTTGCGCGTGCCCTCGGGATGGAAGCCGAGGACCGTTCCGACGTCCTCGCGATCGAGCTCCTCGATGCAGCGCTGCACGACGTAGTTGTTGAAGCTCTTCTTCTCCTTGTCGCGCATCACCGGCGGGAACATGCGCATGCCGCTCATGATCGCGTTCACCGCCGGGCCGGCCGGGTGGTCGTAGAAGAAGTTCTGGCGGACGGGGAAGAAGATCCGCTTCGTCAGCTTCGTGCGCCAGTAGCAGATGGCGCTGATGGTGAAGAAGTCGAAGAACGATCGGTGGTTCGCGACGAGGAGGACGCTGTCCTTCTTCCCGTAGGGCGCGAGGTGCTCGAGGCCCTTGATGTTGAAGCGCCGCGACCCGCAGCTGTAGATGAGCGCGCCCATGAACGCGCTGTTCCAGTAGGCCGAGAGCGGGGTCAGCGCGGGCTGCGCGAAGAAGTCGGCGATCTCGAACGTGGCGCGCTCCAGCGGAGAGAGCGAGGCGAGCTGTTCGGGCGTCGGACGGGAAGATCGCACGGTCGCGTCATAGCAAGAGACGCCTCCAGGGTCACGCCGGGTCACGACGCCCGCCCGCGCGCCAGACGGCGTGTGCCAACGCCGGCACAACCCTGACGAGGGTGTCCGGCACGAGCTCGCCCTCCCGGCGGATTCCGCCTGGATCCACCGACAGATGCACGGCATGGCGCACGTGGCCCACCCCTTGCTCATGGCACCGTCCGGAGAAGGCAAGACCATGCAGATCAAGACCGCTTTCGTGCTGCTCGCTGCTGTCTCGTCCGCGTTCGTCGCCGGCTGCGGGAGCAGCGCGTCGACCGATCAACCGACGGGCGCGACGCGTGCGAGCCTGCATCGCGCCAAGAGCTGCGGCGATCTGCTGGGCGACTTCAAGGCCGACGCCACCTTCAAGCTGAACAAGGCCGTCGATCGCCAGATCGAGGCGATCAACAAGTGCATCTCCAAGTACGGCGACGTCCAGCAGTGCGCCTACTACGGCGGCTACGCGAACTTCGGCAGCGGCGGCGGCGGCCTGGCGACGGGCGCGGCCGAGGGCGACGCGAAGGCCACGCCGCAGGCGCCGCCGAGCAACGACCGCGCCTCGTCGTACTCGGAGACGAACACGCAGGTGAAGGGCGTCGACGAGGCCGACATCGTCAAGAACGACGGCAAGAACCTCTACGTGCTCCACGGACGCTCGTTCAAGGTGCTGAACGCGTGGCCGGCGAACGAGCTGAAGGAGCTCACGTCGACGGACGTCGAGGGCTCGCCCAGCGAGATGTTCGTCGCCGACGGCAAGGTCGTCGTCTACTCGCAGGTCAACGGCGCCGACATCTTCAAGGCCGCGGGCGTCACGCCGAAGGAGCAGTACCAGGACTACGTCTACTATCCGATGGGCGGCGGCAGCAGCGGCGTCGCCGCGAGCGACGCGCGCGCGCCCGGCTACCCCGGCGCGCCGAACCCGTCGACCGGCGAGCCGTACGTCCCGCTCACGAAGATCACCGTGATGAGCCTCGACGCGAACGGCAACACGCAGGTCACGCGCGAGGTCTATTTCGAGGGCGGCTACCTCGACTCGCGCCGCGTCGGCCCGCACGTCCGCACCGTGCTCCAGGGCTACGCGCACGGACCGAAGCTGCTCTACAGCGTCTACGAGCTCTATCCGCAGCCCCAGTACGATCCGAACACCGGCGCGCAGATCGGCCCGCAGCCGGACTACCCGAAGACGGGCAGCGCGATGATCGCGGCGCTGAACCAGCTCCGCAGCGAGAACCTCTCGCGCATCAACGCGAGCACGCTCGACATGTGGCTGCCGTACACGTTCGTGAAGAACGGCGCCACCGTGTCGGCCCAGACCGTCGCGTGCGAGGACTTCTACGTCCCCACCGTCGGCACGACCGAGAGCGGCATCACCGAGGTCGCGTCGCTCGACCTGTCCGATCCCACGGCGGTGCCGAAGGAGACGGCGATCCTCGGGCGTGCGGACACGGTGTACGGCAGCGCGGACACCCTCTACCTCGCGGCGCACGCGTGGATCGAGCCGCCGCTCGTGTGGAACGACGGAGGCGACGTCGCGGTCTCCGGCGGCGGCGGAACGGCGGAGGCCACGCCGGGCAGCGCGCCCGCGCCTGCGCCTGCGCAGGACCCGGTGCCGGGAACGAAGTCGCTTCGCCCGCTCACCACGCCCACGCAGACGGGCGGCGTCTACACGTATCCGACGAACGAGACGCACATCCACAAGTTCGAGTTCAAGTCCGATCCGAAGTTCCCGAACTACCAGGCGTCGGGCAGCGTGCCCGGCAACGTGAAGAACCAGTTCTCGCTCGACGACAAGGACGGCTTCCTCCGCATCGCCACGACCGAGAACCGCATCTACGTCGACGCGAACGGCAAGTACGTCTCGCCCGAGTTCACCGACCCCTCGAACCCGCAGCCGATCACCCGCCCGAACTCGGTGAACCACGTGTTCACGATGGCGCAGAACGGCCCGTGGCTCGACATCGCCGGCAACGTCGGCGACCTGGCGGTGAACGAGCAGATCTACAGCGTGCGCTTCGTCGGGAACCGCGGCTACGTCGTGACCTTCCGCCAGGTCGACCCGCTCTTCGTCGTCGATCTCGCCCAGCCCGCCGCGCCGACCGTCCTCGCGGCGCTCAAGATCCCGGGCTTCAGCGAGTACATGCACCCGCTCGACGAGAACCACCTCCTCACCATCGGCCGTGACGCGAACGCCCAGGGCCGCACGCAGGGCCTCTCGCTCCAGATCTTCGACGTGACCAACGGCGCCAGCCCGGTGCTCCAGCACAAGTTCGCGTACACCGGCGCGGAGTACGGCTCGAGCGAGGCCGAGTACGACCACAAGGCGTTCACCTACTTCGCCGATCGCAACCTGCTCGCCTTCCCCTACTTCTCGAACAGCTACACGAACGGCACGTACACGACGAAGAGCACCCTCGAGCTCTTCAAGGTCGACCTCGCGAGCGGCTTCGCGAAGGTCGGCGCCATCGACCACACCGCGCTCGTCCAGAACAACCCGAACGGCTACTGCGGCGGCTACTTCGGACCGAGCGTGCGCCGCGGCGTCTTCATGGAGAACTTCGTCTACAGCATCTCGTACGGCGGCGTGATCGTGAAGGACTCGAACAACCTCGCGGCCGCCGGCACGCAGCTCGCGCTGCCCTCGCCGCAGACGAACCAGGGCTACGGCCCCGCTTGCTACTGATCGCAGACGGATCACGCGCTTACCTTTTGGAATGAACGGAGGCCGGGAGGCCGCGGCATGCTGCTGCGGCCTCTCGGCTTTTGTTCGTCCGCGCTCGCCCCGCCACGCCGCCGCGCCGCGGGCGCCGCGCGCGGGGGGGCCGGCGCCCTCGCCCGCGTTGTTTCACGCGTTCAATTGAACTGGTGAAACAGCTCGCAGGGGGGCCGGCGGCCGGGCGCGCGGGGGCCGGCGCCCACACGACGCGACGCGACGACGACGACGCGACGACGACGCGACGACGACGACGACGACGCGACGCGACGCGACGACGACGCTCAAACCTTCGACGGGAGGAGGCAACCCGGGTTGAGGATGCCGCGCGGATCGAGCTTGTCCTTCGTCGCGGAGAGCGCGTCCTCGAAGAGCGCGGGGCGCTCCTTCTGCCACCATGGACGGTGCACGCGGCCGACCGCATGATGGTGGGTGATCGTCCCGCCGTTCGCGAGGATCGCGTCGCTCGCCGCGGCCTTGATCTTCGCCCACTGCTCGAGCTCGGCGCCTGCGCGGCCCGGGCCGATGAACGTGTAGTAGGGAGCGGGGCCGTCCGGATAGACGTGCGTGAAGCGGCAGCTGACGATGCCGCCGCCGCACGCTTCCTTCAGCGCGCCCTCCACCGCGGCGGTGACCGCGGCGTGGAGCTCGGGGAACTTCTCCCAGGTGCACGCGGTCTCGAACGTGTCGCAGACGACGCCGAGCGAGACGAGCGCGCTCTGCAGATAGGGGGCGTCGTAGAACGCGTGCTTCCACGACGACGAGTCGCTCGCGTCGTGGCTGCCGGTCTCGAGCTCGATCGGCGGAGGCGGGACGGTCGGTGCCGGCGGAGGGAGCGTCGAAGGGCGCGGGGCGATCGAGTGGATGACGTCGACCGAGTACTTCGGCTCCTCGTCGCAGTTGCCGCCGAGATCGGTGGCGATGGAGAGCGCGCGCTCCATCCACGGCTCGACCGGGTGATCGGCCGACTCGAACGCGAGCAGCAGGACCGATTTGCCGGGGTCGCCCACCTGGTGGAGCATCGCCTCGCGCTCGTCGAGGAGGCGGCAGTTCGACGGGAAGAGGCCCGACTGCGAGAGCGTCCGCGCGGCGGCGACGCCGTCGTTCCACCGATCGAAGCGCACGCTCGCCGAGGCGCGCCAGCGCGGCCTCGGCTGCACGCGCATCCAGGCCTCGGTGATGATCCCGAAGGCGCCCTCCGAGCCGAGGAAGAGGCGCTCGGCGCTCGGCCCCGCGCCCGACGACGGCAGGCGGCGCGTCTCGAGGACGCCGGCGGGCGTGAGCACGCGCACCGCCTGCACGAAATCGTCGATGTGCGTGTAGAGCGTCGCGTAGTGGCCGCCGGCGCGCGTCGCGATCCATCCGCCGAGCGTCGAGAGCTCGTAGCTCTGTGGGTAGTGGCGCAGCGTGAGGCCTTGCTGCGAGAGCTGCTCGGCGATGCGCGGGCCGGTGGCGCCGGCCTGGATGCGCGCCGCGCGGCTCGCGGTGTCGATCTCGAGGACCTTGTCCATCTTCGAGAGATCGACGCAGGCCGTGCCGCGGAAGCGCCCCTCGGCCGCGTACTCGACGCCGCCGACGACGCTGGTGCCGCCGCCGTAGGGGACGAGCGCGATCGACTCGGTCTCGCAGAAGCGATAGAGCGCGAGGATCTGGTCCTCGCTCGTCGGGTGGAAGACCCAGTCGGGCGCGGACGAGAAGTCGCCGGCGAACGCGCGGACGATGTCGCGATAACCGCGGCCGTAGGTGTGCAGCGCGCGCTGGCGGCGGTCGGTGGTGCCGAACCCGCGGAGCTCGACCGGCGGCGTGTACCGCGGCTCGGGCATCTTCGCCTGATCGAGCGTCGGTGCCGGACGCGGCGCGGGCGCGCTGCCGAAGAACAGCTCGAGGCGCTTCGCGAGCTTCGCGCGTGCTTCGTCCTTCGGGAACTTGTCCTCGTAGCCCCAGTGCCAGAAGCTGCGAACGCGCTCCACCATCCCAACCCCCTACGTTATCAGAGCACCGTCACGCGGGGGTAAGATCGAGAGACCGTGCAACTCCGGCTCGTAGCGCTCGCGGACACGCACCTCCGGCACGACCGGCTCGTCGTTCCCGACGGGGACGTGCTCGTGCACGCAGGAGATGCGCTCCAGCACGGCTCGCTCGACGAGCTCGAACGCGCGATCGCCTACCTCCGCACCCTGCCCCATCCGACGAAGGTCCTCGTCGCGGGAAACCACGAGGTGTGCCTCGAGCGGCGGGGGCCCGAGGCGCGCGCCAGGCTCGCGGACGCCGGGATCCATTACCTCGAGGACGACGCCCTCACGATCGACGGCATCACGTTCTACGGCTCGCCGTGGCAGCCGAAGTTCCACTTCTGGGCGTTCGGCGCCGCGCGCGGACCGGAGCTGGCCGCGAAGTGGAGGAAGATCCCCGAGGACGTCGACGTCCTCGTGACGCACGGTCCGCCGTACGGCTTCGGTGACCGCATCGTGTGGCGCGATGCGGTCCGGAACGTCGGGTGCGCCGACCTCGCCGCGCGCGTCCGCGAGGTCGCGCCGCCGCTCCACCTGTTCGGGCACATCCACCAGGACCCCGGCGTGTGGGAGTCCGATGGGACGGTCTACGCGAACGTGACGACCGACGAGGGCGCGCTGCCCGCGACGGCGTTCGACCTGATCAGAACGAGACCTTCGGAGCGGCCTGCGATTCGGCCGTTGCCGCAAAGAACACGCGCTCCTTGAACGGCTTGCCCGTCGCCTTGTTGACGACCGAGCCCTTCACCTTGCGGAGCTCGGCGTTGTACTGGCCGACCGCCTCGTTGTACTGCTCGCGCGCGCGGAGGATCCGGTTCTCCGTCCCCTCGAGCGACTTCATCACGTTCTTGAACGACTCGCTCGCCTGGAGCTTCGGATAGTTCTCGTTCTGGACGAGGAGCCGCGAGAGCGCGCCGGTCGAGAGCTTCGCCTGCGCCTCCTCGAACTGCTTCACCTTCGCGGGATCGGTGAGGTCGTCGGCCGTGAGCTTGATGCTCGTCGCCGCCGCGCGCGCCTCGGTGATCTTCTCGAGCGTCGACGACTCGTACTTCGCCTCGGCCTTCGCCGTCTCGACGAGGTTCGGGATCAGATCGGCGCGCCGCTGCAGCTGCGCCTGGTAGTCCGCCCAGCGGGTGTCGCAGAGCGTGTCCTTCTCGACCAGCTCGTCGTATTTCGAACAGCCGGCGAACGCGAGCGCCGCGACGAGCAACATGAGGAGGGAGAGGGCACGCTTCATGGCGGGGACCGTAAGTAGGATGCGGCGGCGGCGCAACCCCGGATCATGGGCTACGAGAGGATGAGCCCATGGCGCGCTGGCACCTCCCCGTGGCGATCGCCGTGCACGCCGCCGCGTTCTTCGCGGTGTCGCGCCTGCCGATCCGCGCGCCCGAGGGGACCGTCGCGCCTCCGAGCGAGCCGCTGATCGAGATCACGAGCCTCGAGCCGGCGGCCGCCGCGCCGAGGTCGCTCGCCGCATCGAACGACGCGCCGAACGACGCGCCGAACGACGCGCCGGCGTCCGGGCGGCGCGCGCACGCGCCGGCGCCCGCCGTCTCCGCGCCGCGCGCGCTCGGCGTGATCGTCCCGCACGG
>JBDHVD010000470.1:0-7148 GCA_039809525.1 Labilithrix sp.
GCGAGGTTCTGCGGAGAAGCCGACGACGATGCGATGCGAGGTTCTGCGGAGAAGCCGACGGCCCTGCGCGCTTCTGCGGAGAAGGCGAGGCGCGCTTCTGCGCAGAAGCGTGCTTGGTTTGCGCGGTCAAGCGAGAGGGGGCAAGCCCTCGGAATCGCTGCGGAGGCGTCGGATCGATTTACTGGTGAAGCGGACGGGGCGCGATCGCGACACCGGCCGCGCCGCCGGTCGCGCCGTTGGTCGCGACGTCGGTCGCGCCGTTGGTCCCCTCGGGGGCGGCCTTCGCCGGGGGGAGGGGCGAGGCGGAGGCAGGCGACGCAGACGACGGCGACGCGGTCACGAGCGCTCGCCACCAGGGATCGACGCGCTCGCTGCGCGACGGCTCGACGGCGACGCCGATGCGCGGCATGAGGAGCTGCGCGCCGGTCTTCGACGCTTCGCGGACGAGGACCTCGGCGGGCTCGTCCCACGGGTGGAGCCCGAGATCGAACGTGCCCCAGTGGACGGGCAGGAGCGGACCGCCGCCGAGCATCCGGTGCGCGACGAGGGCGTTCTCCGGTCCGAGGTGGATCGAGCCCCAGGCTTCGTGGAACGCGCCGACCTCGAGCATGACGAGATCGAAGGGACCGAAGCGTGCGCCGACGTCCTCGAGCTCGGGCGTGAGACCGGTGTCGCCGCTGAAGAAGACGCGATGGCGATCGGTGCGGAGGACGAACGAGGACCAGGCGGTCCGGTTCGAGCCGCTGCCGCGCCCCGAGAAGTGACGGCTCGGCGTGGCGGTGATGCCGAGGCGGCTGCCGGGGAGCAGCGTCTCCTCCCACCAGTCGAGCTCGGTGATACGGCTCGGGGCGACGCCCCACGCCTCGAGGTGGGCGCCGACGCCGAGCGACGTCACGAACCGGACGTCGCGGCGCGCGAGCGCGCGGATCGACGGAAGGTCGAGGTGATCGTAGTGATCGTGCGAGACGAGCACCACGTCGAGCTCGGGCAGCGCGTCGATCGCGACCGGTGCACGGTGGAAGCGTCGGGGACCGGCGAACGAGAACGGCGAGACGCGCTCGCCCCACACGGGATCGGTGAGCACGCGGACGCCGTCGATTTCGAGGAGCACCGTCGAGTGGCCGAGCCACGTCGCGCGGAGGCCGGTCTCGGGGGCGCGCGCCCAGGTCGGCTGCGGGCTCTCCACCGGGATGACGCCGGCGGGGGTGCGTCGGTCGCGCCCGAAGAAGAACTCTCCCATGATGGACATGCGCTTCGAGAAGGGCTGCGCTGCCATGGGCGAGGCGAGGGGCTCGGTGTTGTGGAAGCGGCCGTCCTTGAACCGAGGGGAGCCCTGGATCCGCTCGCGACGGAGTCCGGCAGGCACGGCGCCGAGCACGCGGGGATCGAACAGGGCCATGGTCCCTCCGATGATCGAGAAGGCTACCAGGTTGCCGGGGGCGGAGCGGGCGCGGGGCCGGGACGGTCACCAGCGCGTCACGCCGTTGGCGTAGTCGTGCTGGAAGCAATTGACCCGGTCCTGGCGCTTCGCGGGGCGGCTGCAGCAGAGCAGCGTCTGCTTCCCGCAGCCGCGGGCCTCGAACATCTCGCAGCCGTCGTCGTCGCGCTTTCGCTGCTCGTCGCGCTTCGATCGCCAGAGCTGGAGGCGGCCGGGATCGGCCTCGATGTCGGGCGGCGGATCTTCGCGCTTCGCGAGATCGCTCTTCTTCACGTCGGGCCGGGCGCGGACCTCGACGCGATCGAGCGGACACGTGTACGTCTCGGAGAACTCTTCACGTGCGCCCTGCTCCTTGCTCTTGCAGGCCGAGCCGAGCAGCGCGACGGCGAGGAGGAGCGTCATGCGTGTGCGCATGACTGGAAGGTACACGCAACTCGGAGGTCGCGTTCAGAGGTCGCGTGCGCAGCGTCCGCCGAGCGAGCGGTAGGTGCGCTTGACGGGATAGGACGTGTACCACTCGACCTCGATCTTGGTCTGAGCGGTCGCCAGGCCGAGCGCGTTGTCCCATGCGCCGCCGCGCACGCTGCGTGCGCCGCCGACGAACCAGCGGTCCTCGAAGTCGGGGGGCCCCTTCACCGCGTTCGGATCCTTGCCGTCGACCGCGGGCCACGAGACGTTCGCGCAGTCGTTGCACGTGCCGGGGCGGATCGGTCCCTCGTCGAGCATCCACTCCCAGACCCCGCCGGCGAGATCGGCGTGGCCCCACTTGCCGTTGCCGAGCGGCTTCTTGCCGACCGGCGCGAGGTGAGCGGCGTTGTCCGTCTTCGTGCGGAACTTCTCGCCGTAGGTGTGGACGTACCAGTCGGGGAAGACGTTCGGCCCGCTCGTCTTGTCCCAGAGCGCGGCGCTCAGGTAGTCCTTGCCCGCGGCGAAGACCGGCACGAACGAGAGCTGGTTGTTCTCGCCGATCTGCGCGAGGTCCTTCGCCGGGACGTTGCCCCACGGGAAGCCGCGCTGCTCGCTGCCGCCGGCGAGGGCGAAGCTCCACTCGGCGTCGGTCGGGAGGCGGCCGCCGTCCCAGACGCAGAACGCGAAGAGCACGTACCAGGGGATGCAGTTGATCGCCTTGCCGTCGAGCGCCTGCCTGGTGTTCTCGGCGAGGACGCTCGCGTTGCCCTTGTTCGACGCCTTCACCTTCGCGTCGACCTCGGAGGTCCACCACGTCAGCGTGCCGTAGTCGTCGAGGTTCGTCCCGACCTGGCACTGATCGGGGCCGAGCATCTTGTCGACGTCGGCGCGGCTCGCGGGGAGCTGCGCGTTCCACTCCGTCTTCCAGCCGCTGCTCGGGATCTTCGGATGCGCGCCCGCGCCCGCCGCGGGAGCGGAGGCGCGGAGGTTGCCGTTCGTCGCCTCGACCCACGCGCGGAAGCGGCCCGCGGTGACCTCGAACGTGTCGAGGATGAACGGGCTGACCTTCGCGGGGAAGTCGGCGTCGTTGAAGCGGTCGAACGTCCCGCCCGGGACCGCGCGCGCATCGCAGCAGTCGCGTCCGTCCCCGCACGCGGCGTTCGCGCCCGAGCCGCCGGTGCAGCTCTTCGACACGACGCAGGCCTTGCCCTGCGCGCCCACGTCCTTGCACTTGCCGCCGTTCTTGCAGTCGGCGTCCGACGTGCACGTGGTGGTCGGCGTGACCTGCGCGGGCGGCGGGTTCTTCACGCCGCCGTCGCCGAACGCGGGCGTGCTGCTGCCGCCCGCGGGATCGTCGCCGCCGCACGAGGGGCATGCGACGAGGGCGGCGAGCGCGAACGCGATCGGCGACGCGGCGCGCCAGGCCCTCGACATGCCCGATCAACTAGCAGCTACGGGCTCGTCACGCCACGTCGCGCTTGGCCGCCTTCTCGCTCTTCTTCTCGAGGTCGGTGACCTTCTCGGCCATTTCTTTTTCGTCATCGTGGAGGAACCCGGCGACGAGGCCGGCGAGCACCGCGCCCGCGATGGGGGCCGCCCAGAACAGCGGGAGCTGCGTGAGCGCCCAGTCGCCGACGAACAGCGCCTGGCTCGTGCTCCGCGCGGGGTTCACCGAGAGGTTGGTGATCGGGATGCCGATGAGGTGCACGAGCGTGAGCCCGAGCCCGATCGGGATCGGCGCGAAGCCGGCCGGCGCCTTCTTGCTCGTCGCGCCGAGGATGATGGTGAGGAACGCGAACGTGAGCACCGTCTCGGCGATGAAGGCCGACGGAGCGGAGTACCCGCCCGGGGAATGATCGCCGTAGCCGTTCGCGGCGAACCCGTCGGTGAGCGCGAAGCCCGGATGCCCCTTCGCGATCGCGTACAGGACCGTTGCGCCGAGCAACGCGCCGACCAGCTGCGCGCCGACGTAGGCCGGCACGTCCTTCTTGTCGAACCGGCCGGCGACGGTCAGGCCGACGGTGACCGCGGGGTTGAGGTGGCAGCCCGAGACGTGACCGATCGCGTACGCCATCGTGAGCACGGTGAGCCCGAACGCGAGCGACACGCCGAGCAGGCCGATCCCGACCTTCGGGAACGCCGCGGCGTAGATCGCGCTGCCGCACCCTCCGAAGACGAGCCAGAACGTCCCGATCACCTCGGCCGCGAAGCGCTTCGACATGGGAGTGTGCATGTCGAGATAGTAACAGACGCGCTCGGGCCGCGTCAGAAACGCAAGGTGAGCTCGATGCGCGCGCCGCTGAACGACGGGAACATGCGGCAGATGCCGCTGACGCAGCGGAGGCCGCCGCGGTTCTGGCCCGCGTAGACGCGGATGTTCGACTCGCTGGTGAAGCGGTAGAGGATGCCGCCGTTGACGTAGTAGGTCGGCAGCCCGATGTACGTCGTGTACTCGAACCCCTGCGAGAGGACCCACTTGGGCGCGATCTTGAGCGCGTTCTGGTGCTCGCCCTGCCACCACGGCTCGCCGTCAGCCGAGTCGCCGCGGATGTTCTCGTGCTCCTGGACGCGGTAGCGGTGCCGGCCGGCGAGCTCGATCGAGTAGGGGCCCGCGATGTACTTGGTCAGCGAGTACTGGCCCGCGACCTCGCGGTAGAACGGCTCGCCCGTCGCCTTGATGTCGTGGCGTCCGAGGACGTTCGCGAAGAGGATCGACTTGTCGTCGTCGAACCGCCATTCGATGCCGAGCATCCCGTCGCTGACGTAGTTCGTCGAGTCGTCGGGCTTGTCCGCGGTGCTCCGCCCGAGGCGATCGCAGCTCCCGCCGGGCACCTCCGCGCGCGTGACGGCGTAGCCGAACGTCCCGTAGCCGAGGAACGTCGGCGTGAAGCGGTAGTCGAGGCGATCGCGGCCGCCGGTCACGCACGCGTTGTAGAAGCCGAACATCACGTCGCTGATGATCGGCTCCGCGGTCGGCGGGGCGCTGTACGAGATGTTCGCGAAAGCCGAGGCCTTCGAGACGTTCACGCCGGCGGCGAGCGGATAGAAGTTGCGGTAGCTCTTCACCTCGAGGGTGTTCGTGATCGGGCCGCCGCTCGTGACGAGCGAGCCGTAGATCGCGTTGCCCTGCGTGTTCGGATCGGTCGGCCTCTCGCCCTCGCGCTTCTGGACCGCCGCCTCGACGTAGAGGTTGCCGTGTCCCCAGAGGCTCGGCACCTCCAGGCTCTGGCCGGCGTTGATCGTCTCCTTCGCGCGCAGCACCGGGCTGATGTTGCCCGGCAGCGAGTTGAGCCAGATCTCGGTGTCCGACTCGTTGCAGGTGCCGAACGGCGCGTCGAGCGGATCGTCGATCACGCGGCCCTCCGCGTCGTAGCGGTACGGCGCGCACTTCGTCAGGCGGATGGCGTGCGTCGACGCGGTGATCGGCAGCCCGCGGCCCGCCTGGATCTGCGCGCCGACGATCCGGTCCGAGCCGAAGAGCGGCGCGGGCTCGATCGGCTGGAAGCCGCCCGAGGCCGGCACGCGCTTCGAGAGGAACATGGCGCGGCCCGTCGGCTCGTCGATGCGGGTCGGGTTGGTGACGCCGGCGATGAGGGTGAGCGCGAACGGATCCTTCTGGAAGGTGACCTTGCCGCCGAACAGCGTCGTGTCGATGCCGAGCTCGTCGACCTTCCGCAGCGACAGGACGAGGCCGCGTCCGAACTGCACGTAGCTGTCGCCCGCCGTCGCCTCGAGGCCCTCGGTCTTGTAGGTGAGCCACAGCTTGCCGATGTAGACGAACCGATCGCGGTAGCGCGTCGAGCCGTCGACGATCGCGTTCCGCTTCAGCTGCGGATCGTCGTACGTGCGGTCCTCGGGGCGGAGCGCGTACGCCGACGAGTCGAGGCGGAGGCCGAGCGTGAGCTTCCGCCAGCCGAGCGTCGCGTTGAGGCGGTTCAGGAAGACGAAGTAGCCCTGGTCCTCGGGCTTCTCGCCTTCACGCGCATCGAAGCGCTGCGCGGCGATCGCCGTCTCGGTGACGTCGAGCTTCACCGGCGATCCCTTCACCTTCGGGAGATCGACGGCGAGCGCGTCGGCCGAGACGAGCGTCATCGCGGCCACCCCTCCCAGGCGGACAAGAGCGCGGCGGCGCGTCACGGGGCGCGATTGTTACTGCGGCGTCGCCGAACCGTCGAGCATCTTCGCGACGTCCGCGGCGAGGAACTCCTCGTCGCCGGGGTTGTACCCCTCGCGGACCTTGAAGATGCGCCCCTGCTTGTCGATCAGCACCGACAGAGGAGCGGCCTTCTTCGGGTTGTAGAGCGACGCGATGTGCGAGTCCTCGTCGAGCAGCATCGGGAAGTTGAGCTGCTGCCGGCGCGCGAACGGGGCGACGTTCGCCGACGTCTCCGGGCCGTCCATCGCGACCGCGAGGATCACGAGGCCCTTGTCCTTGTTCGCGTCGTACATCCGCCGGAGGTGCGGGAACTCGGCGACGCACGGCTCGCACCACGTCGCGCAGAAGTTCAGGAGGATGGCGCTCTTGCCCAGGTACTGCGAGAGCTTGACCGTCTTGCCCTCGGTGTCGCGCGCGGTGAAGTCGGACGCCGTCACGCCGCCCGCTCCCGAGCCCTGACCCGACGACGTCGACACGTCGCCGGGGTTCTTCGCGCCCGGACCGGACGCATTCTCTTCACCGCAAGCCGAGACGAGCGCGGCGATCACGAGGACGCCGCCGAGGGACTTGTACATGGGGCCTTTCAGATCACTTGAGGTCGAGCTCGCCGCTGTCGATCTTCGCGAGCCAGTCGTCGAGCTCCGCCGTGATCGACTGCTCGGTCGTGTGCGCGCCGGTGCCGGCCTGGAGGATCTCCATCGTCTTCGCGTTGATGTTCGCGTTCCAGGGGAGCGCGGCGGCGTCGTAGAAGACGCCGAGATTCTTGTTCGCCGGATCGAGGACGTGCGGGTAGGGCGACTTGAACTCGGCGATCCACTTGTCGAGATCACCCGGCTTCGACGGGGTGCCCTGCGACGGACCCTCGGCGAGGCTGACGAGCCACACGACCTTGCGCTGGTCGAGCTTCGGCTTCATCGGGACGACCACCTCGGTCTCCTTCCGGCAGTACACGCACCAGACACCCGAGGCCTGGATGTGGATGAGCTTGTACTGCTTTCCTTCGGGGTCGTAGAACTGCGCGAGCGACATCGGCTGGAGGCCGTTCGCCGGGTTCGCGTCCGGGTAGCCGAGGAACTTGTAGTTCGCGATGCGGTTGCCCGGCTTGCTCGGCGACCGCGGCACCGTCCCGACGTTCTGCGTCGGGTA
>JBDHVD010000471.1:0-7123 GCA_039809525.1 Labilithrix sp.
ATGCTGCGCGCCTAGCACGCGTGCGCGGCGCCCTCACGACGGGGCGCGGCGAGGACGTACGGAAGACCGTCAACAATGTGATCAACGTCCTGTCGAAGCTCCTGAACGTCGCCGTGGAGTGGAACGTCATCGAGCGCGTTCCGTGCACCATCAAGCTGCTGAAGGTCGACAACCCCACGCCTCCCTTCTACGAATTCGAGGACTACTCGAAGCTCGTCGAGGCGGCGCGGAAGATCGATCCTCGGGTCTACTTGGCGGTGCTGCTCGGTGGCGACGCTGGCCTACGTCGAGGCGAGATCATCGCCCTTCGCTGGCAAGACGTCGACCACCGACGGAATCAGCTCAAGGTCGAACGGTCTGTCTGGCAGGGCGTCGAAGACGTCCCGAAGGGCGGACGCGGTCGCATCGTCCCGATGACGGAGAAGCTCGCCAGCGCTCTCTCTGCGTACCGACATTTGCGGGCGCATCGAGTGCTCTGCCATCACGACGGAAGCGGCGTGGACGAGAACACGGCGCAGGACTGGATCGAGCAGGCGACGACCCGCGCGGGCCTCACGCCGACGCGCTCGCTCCACATCTTGCGGCACACGTTCTGTTCGCACCTGGCCATGCGCGGCGCGCCCGCGAAGGCCATCCAAGAGCTGGCCGGTCACCAGTCCTTGGCGATGACACTGAGGTACATGCACTTGAGCCCGTCGGCGCGCGACGCGGCGATCCGCCTGCTTGATGACGCTCGTGGAGAAACCTTGGAGAAGGTGGGTGCGGGAGGCGTCTAGCTCGGTAAATTCGGTTCCGGCGCAGGGATTCGAACCCCGATAAGAGGATCCAAAATCCTCGGTCCTGCCATTAGACGACGCCGGAAGGACGGCCTGCACGCTAGCTCAGCGTGCGGTCATTTCAAGCAGAGACGCGAGTGCTATGGTCCGCGGCGCCTCATGCACCTCGAGACGTTCCCCACGGGTCCCCTCGGCTGCAACTGCTCCATCGTGATGGATCCGGCCTCGAAGCGAGCCATCGTGATCGATCCCGGCGGCGACCTCGAGCTCATCGCGGGACGGCTGAGCGCGCTCGGCGCGAGCGTGGAGGCGATCGTCCACACGCACACGCACATCGATCACGTCGGCGCGACGAAGGGCGTGCAGGAGGCGACGCATGCGCGCGCATGCATCCACGAGGACGATCGCTTCCTCTACGAGCTGCTCCCCGTGCAGGCCGCGATGATCGGCGTGCCGCTGCCCGAGATCGCGGACATGGAAGGGTCGCTCGTCGACGGCGGCGCGATCCGCGCGGGGGCGCTCGAGCTCGGCGTGCTCCACACGCCGGGTCACACGCCGGGGAGCTGCACGTTCGTCGTCTCGAGCGGCGGCAGCACGCGCGTCTTCAGCGGCGACACGCTCTTCCGCCGCGGGATCGGACGCACCGATCTCTGGGGCGGAGACTCCGCGCTCATCCTGCGCTCGCTGCGCGAGAAGGTGCTCGCGCTCCCCGACGACGCGATCGTCGTGCCGGGCCACGGACCGGAGACCACGATCGGCGAGGAGCGGGCGAAGAACCCGTTCCTCGCCGGCTGATCAGTTCGTCTCGTCGCTCGTCGGCGAGGGCGCGGGGGCCGGGGTCGGCACCGGTGCAGGCGAAGGCGAAGGCGCCTCGCTCGTGTCGGTCGCGGTCGCGGTCGCCGTGGCGGTCGCGGTCGCGGTCGGCTTCGGGCGTGGACGCGGGGGCGGAGGAGGAGGCGTCGGCTTCACCTCGGCGGTGGTCGCCGCGGCGGCCTTGCCCGCATCGACCGCGGCCGCATCGTGGGCGCCCGCATCGCCGGTGGCCGTCGCGACGGCGCTCGCATCGCCCGCGCTCGCGTCGCCCGCGGCTGCGGTCGAGGCGTCGCTCCCCTCGAGGACCGGCATCGCGCTCGCGCTCGCGGTCGCGCTGGGAGGCGCGCTCGCGGACGCGGAGGGCGTCGGCGGCGTGGGCTCGGGCGGCGTCGGTCCGAGGCCGAAGCTCGCGAGCTTGCCCGTCTGGAAGGCCCAGAGGCCGCCGGCCGCGAGGACGACGACGACCAGGAGGAGGAAGACGACGAGCCCGCCGCCGCCCTTCTTCTTCTTCGGCTCGAGGTCCTCCGACAGCTTCTTCGGAGGCGGGACCGACTGCGCGGCGGAGGGCGTGACCGCCGGGGGCGGCTGGCTCCCGCCGATCGCCGGTGCAGGCGCGGGCGTGCCGAGGATCGCCGGGCTCGTCGGCGCGGTGGCCGTCGCGGGAGCCCCGGGCGAACCCATGATCACGGTGTCACCCGATTGATCGCGGACGCTGACGGGCTCCTTCTCGTTCTTGTCCCGTTCGCGGAGGAAGAGCGGGTTCTGTCCGATCTCCTCGAGCGAGCCGCCGGCCTCCTTGAGCGCCTCTTCGAGGAGCTCGGCGGCCTGCTTCATCACCGTCGGCTCCTTGTTCGACGAGTCGCGGTTGCCCTCGGGCTCGAAGCTCGGGAACATCGGACCGGTCGGGGCCGGAGCAGGCGTCGGCGCGGGCGCGGCGGGCTCGGGCTTCGCCTCGGCGGCGGGCGGTGACGTCGGCGTGGTCGTCGCGGCGGGCGGCGGCGCCGATGCGCCGGCGATGCCCATGCCCATCATCGTCGCCTTGCGCGCGGCGGCGACCGGAGGACGCGGAGGCGGCTCGACCTTCGGCTCCGACTTCGGCGGAGGGGGCGCGGCGCCGGGACCGGGCCCGACGCCCATCATGGTCGAGGGCTTCGCGGCCGGCTTCGCCGCGCCGGCGCCGGCGGGCTGCGCGCCCGGTGCGACGCCGATCATCGTCGACTGCTTCGCCCTCGCGGTCGCGGCCGGCTTCGCCCCGACCGCACCGGCGACGCCGCCGCCGGTCGGAACGGGGAGCTTCGGACCGCTGCCCGGCGCGGCCGGCGCAGGCGCGATGACGGGGCTCGGTCCCGCAGCCGCGGGCGGCTCGGCCGGCGGCGCGGAGGGGATCCCGCGGAGCGTCGTCGCCTTCACCGCGGAGGCCTCTTCGGCGGCGCCCGCCGGATCGGAGGTGAACGCGGAGCCCGCGCCTTCCTGCTGCGTGAGCCGGTCGATCACCGTGCGCGAGGCGTCGTCGATCTTGATGAACTTCACGCCCATGCCCGCGGGCTTGTCGGGCCCGGCGGAGGTGGGCTCGCGCTTCCACACGACGCGCCCGACGCCGGAGATCACGCTCTTGTCGCCCGCGAGACGGATCTCGAACTTGAGCAGCGTGCCCGGGGGGAACGGGGTCGGCGTCTTGACGAAGATGCCGCCCTTCGAGACGTCGTGCGAGTGGTTCTCGATGAACTCGTCGACCGTCGCGCTCTTGTAGCGGACGTTCAGACTGACCACCTTGGCGCGCTTGTCTTTACGCGTGTCCTGGCTCATCGAACGTGGGGTCCATCCTAACCCCCCACGGAGCGAATACGCCATTCTGTTGGATCGTCGTGGTATCTTCTGCACGCTTGCCGCGCGCATCGGGCTCATCCGCCGCCACGCATTTCCGCGCGCACGAGCGGCGCACGGTGCGGCTCGCGGTGGGGCTCGCGGACCCTCGATCCGGCGGAGAAAGGCCGGCGACGGTGATCGACGTCAGCCTCGGCGGCGCCGGCATCGAGACGGAGGAGCCCCTGGTGCCCGGCGAGCGGGTGGCGGTCTCGTTCGCCACCCCGACGCTCTGGGACCCGCTCGTGGTGCATGCCGTGGTCGCGTGGTCGCACGCGCCGAAGCCCCGCGAGCCGGGATTTCCGCTCGGGCGCAGCCGCTTCGTGGCGCGCGCGGGGCTGACGTTCGACTACGCCGCGCCGGACCTCGTCCTCGCGATGTTCGAGATGCTCTCGACGCTCGGCTACGAGTGAGCCTCGAGCCGGGCGGCGAGATCGAGCACCGCGTCCTCCGAGCCGGACGGGCCGAGGATCTGCAGCGAACGCGGGAGTGACGATCCGGCGAAGGTGCCGAACGGCAGCGCGAGCCCGGTCGCGTCGACGAGGTTCCCGAGCTTGCAGAAGCTCATGAGCCGGTAGGCCCAGGCGGCGCGTCCGTGACGCGGCGGCCGCGTGGTGCACGCGGGCGAGAGGACGAGCGTCCCGTCGTCCCACAGCCGCTTCATCGAGGCGCGCAGCTCGCGGAGGCGCCCCGCGGAGCGCGATCGATCGCGGTAGCGGAGGCCGAGCGCGAAGCAGCCCGCGAGGAGCACCGCGGTGTTCGGGTGGACGCGCTTGTCGAGACGTCCTCCGCTCGCGAGCGCGAGGAGCACGGCGGGCAGGCCGTCACGCATCGGCAGCTCGTCGGTCGCGATGAACTCGGCGAAGTGGGCCGCCAGGTACTCCGTGTAGAGTGCATTGACCTCGGACGGGGTCGGCAGCGCCCGCGTGACCTCGTGCGCGATGCCCGCCCGGCGGAGGAGCCGCGCGACGTCCTCGACGAACGTCGGCCACTCGCCCTCGTGCGCGCGATCGGGCGCGTAGACGACGACGCGCGAGGGGCGCATCGCGACGTCCTCCGCGCCGCCGTCCCGGAGCGCGCCGCGGACCGCGTGCACCACCCGCCGGGCGGTGGCGACGTCGCGCGCGAGCGGGCCCATGCCGCAGAAGTCCCAGAAGAAGGGCGCGATGCGCGGGAAGTGATGGTGGCGGACCGGCCAGGCCTCGCTCGAGAGGCGGAGGCCGACGACGCCGCAGAACGCGGCCGGGCCGCGGATCGATCCGCCGAAGTCGGTGCCCCAGTCGAACGCCGCCATCCCGTCGGCCACCGCCGCCGCGCCGCCGCCGGTGCTGCCGCCCGCGGTGCGCGTGGGATCGTGCGGGTTCCGCACCGGGCCGAGGAGGTGGTTGTCGCTCTCGGAGGAGAACGCGAGGTCGCAGAGGTTCGACTTGCCGAGGAGCACGGCGCCGGCCGCGCGGAGCGCCGCGTGCGCATGGCACGACTCGCGCGGGATGCGCGCGCGATGACGCCACGATCCGCCGGTGGTGACGATGCCCTTCGTGTCCCACGTGTCCTTGAGGACGTAGGGGATGCCCGCGAGCGGGCCGTTCGCCTGCGCGTTCGGATCGAGCTCCGGCTCGTCGAGCACGTGGAGGACGGCGTTGAGCTCGCGGTTGCGCGCCGCGATGCGCGCGCGGCAGGTCTCCGTACTCGACACGGTCAGTAGTAGACCATACCGAGCGCGCCCTGGACCTTCGCGAGGGTGGCGTTCGCCATCTCGTTCGCACGGGCGTTGCCGTCCGCGAGGACCTTCGCGAGCGCGCCGGGGTCCTTCGCGAGCTCGATGCGCTTCTCGCGGACCGGGCGGAGGTGCTCGTTGATCGCCTCGGTGACCGCGTCCTTCAGGGCCTTGCCGCCCTTGTCGCCGATCGCCGCCGCGAACGCCTCGGGCTCCTGCCCGCTCATGAGCGCGCCGATGAGGACGAGGCTCGACACCTCGGGCCGCTTCTCGGGCTCGTAGGTGATGTTGCGGTCGACGTCGGTCACCGCGCGCTTGAGGAGCTTCGCCGTCTCCTCCGCGGTCGCGGAGAGCGAGATGGCGTTGCCCCGGCTCTTCGACATCTTCTTGCCGTCGACGCCGAGCACGTTCGGCGCCGCCGAGAGCAGCGCCTGCGGCTCGACGAGGACGCGCTTGCCGCCCGCGTAGCGATCGTTGAAGCGGCGCGCGACGAGGCGCGTCTGCTCGACGTGGGGGAGCTGATCGCGCCCCACCGGCACGAGGTTGCCGTCGCAGAAGAGGATGTCGGCGGCCTGGTGCACCGGGTACGTGAGGAGCAGGCCGTTGATGATCGTCTGCCCCGAGTCGGCGAGCTCCGACTTCACCGTCGGGTTGCGCTGCATCTCCGGCAGGCTCACGAGCGACAGGAACGGGAGCAGGAGCTGGTTGAGCGCCGGTACCGCGCTGTGGGTGAAGATCGTGGTCTTCGCCGGATCGATCCCCACGGACAGGTAGTCGAGGAGGATCTCGTAGACGTTCCGCTTGATGTCGCCCGGGTCCTGACGATCGGTGATGACCTGGTAGTCCGCGATCACGAGGACCGTCGGCACGCCGGCGTTCTGCAGATCGACGCGGCTCTTGAGCGTGCCGAGGTAGTGGCCGAGATGCAGCGCGCCCGTCGGGCGGTCGCCCGTCAGGATGCGGTACTTCGCCGGGCTCGCGAGGACGTCGGCGAGGTGCGCGACGAGCCCGGCCTCGACGTCGCTCATCGCGCCTTGGCCTTCGCCTTCGCCGCCTTCTTCTTCGGCTTCGGCATGTCGAACTTCACCGTGCCCTCGAGCTTCTTGCGCCGCTTGTCGATCTCGCGCTGGAGGTTCGCCACGGCCTTCTCGCGCGCGTCGTAGAGCCGGCGCGGCTTCTTGTGCACGCGCGGATCCGAGAGGAGCGCGTACGTGAGCCACGGGAAGACCGCGGTGACGTCGCAGTGCACGTACATCGATCCGTACTGCACGCTCTCCGCCGAGACCTTGCCCCAGGTGTGGCCCTCGCCCGCCGGGCACGACGACAGCGCGCCGTTGTCGACCGGGTCGACGCAGAACTGCACGTCGAAGTCGAAGCCGTGCGTCGGGACGCCGAGGATCTGATCGAGGAGCGGCTCGCCCTGGAGCGTGTAGTTCTTGGGCACGCCGCCGCCGAGGATCCAGATGGCCATCTTCTTCGCGAGCGTGCCGAAGCAGTGGTACTGCATCGCGCCCATCTCGAAGACGTCGTCGTTGACGTCGATCTCGAGCTTGAAGCTCTTGCCGTAGAGCCTCTTCAGCTTCACCGCGTTGAGGAAGATCGACCCGTCCTGCACCGCGCCGACGAAGATCGGCACGCCGTAGCGATACGCGGTGGCGAGGAGCGACGGGCTCTTCACGCCGAGCGCGTCCTCGAGCGCGGCGACGTCCTTGCCGAGCAGCCAGTGCAGCTCGGCCGTCGTCATCTTCTTCTGGTACTCGGGCTTCAGCAGCAGCGCGCTGAACAGCTTGTCCGTCTCGAGGAGCGTCTCCTCGCGGAACCCGAGGTCGTAGATGCGGATGACGCGCGCCAGGCGGTAGGCGAGGTCGCCCGCGTTCGGATCGATCTCGCGGATGCGGTGACCGATGATGCGGTGCGCGTCGTGATACAGGTTCGCGCCCGTCGTCGTGAGGCA
>JBDHVD010000472.1:0-7098 GCA_039809525.1 Labilithrix sp.
CTCGACGCCGCGGGCGGCGGCGCGGGTGCGGGTGCGGGATCCGCGGACGGCGCCGGCTCCGACGCCGCGCTCGGCGCGGCGGCGGGCGCGGGCGCGAGCGCGGGCGCGAGCTCGCTCGCGGGGGCGGGCGCCGCCGGCGCCGAGCCGTACTTGGTCGCGATCACGCCGACGCCGGCGAGGATCGCGGCCCCGACGACGGCGCCCGCGATGCCGAAGCCGAAGAGGCCCCAGCCGCCGCGGCGCGAGCCGAAGCCCGGATCGATCTCCGTGTCCGTCACGATCGCCGCCTGCGTCGGCGCGTTCGGACCTCGATAGACCGGCGATCGCTCCGGCTCCGCGACCGTCGCCGAGGGCGCGCCGAGCGGCTGCACGCGCAGCACGCGCTCGAGCCGCTGCTGGTGCTCCGCGAACGGCGCGAGCGCGATCGCGAGCGCCGAGACCTTCGGGAAGCGATGCGCCGGATCCTTCTGCAGGCAGCGCAGGATGACGGTCTCGAGGCCGTCGGGCAGATCGACGGCGACGGGCGCCGGCGGGTCGCGGATGATCCTCGCGCACAGCTCCTGCACCGACTCGTCGTCGAAGGGAGGGCGACCGGTGAGCAGCTCGTAGAGGATCACGCCGAGCGACCAGATGTCCGAGCGCTCGTCGACGTCTCGCGTCGCGCGGAGCTGCTCCGGGGACATGTACGCGGGCGTGCCCATGATCTCGAGCGGCTGGGTGATCGCCTTCTTCTCGGGCACGCGCACCGAGATCTTCGACAGACCGAAGTCGAGGACCTTCACCAGCGGCCGCCGGTCGACGTCGCGCGTGATGAAGACGTTCCCGGGCTTCAGATCGCGATGGACCACACCGAGCGAGTGCGCCTCGGCGACGCCCTCGCAGATCTGGAGCACGTAGTCGATCGCCTCCGCGACCGGGAGCTTGCCGCGCAGCTGGAGGTGGCCCTCGAGATCGATGCCCTCGAGCAGCTCCATGACCATGAACGGCGAGCCGTCGTCGAGCGTGCCGACGTCGACCACCCGCGCGACGTGGGGGCTCTTCATCTGCGCGACGACGCGCGCCTCGCGGAGGAGGCGCTCGAGGTGGTCCTGCCCCTGCTTCGCCATCGTGGGCAAGAGGAGCTTCACCGCGAACTTCTGGTGCAATTGCAGGTGGGTCGCCGCGACGACCACCGCCGTTCCCCCCAGGCCGAGCACGTCTTCGACGCGGTACTTGCCGCCGAGGACTTGTCCTCGAGCGACAGGCAGGTCGACGTTCGCGGCAGCGGCCGCGGATTCCGCCATGGTGCTCCTGATCCTACGCGCAGGGGCGGATGACGCCAACGGGGCGCTCAGCCGCTGAGCCAGGCGAGCAGCCAGGGCTCGACGTAGCGGCGCGTGAAGAGGAGGACGAGGCAGGCGAGCGCGAGGAACGGGCCGAGCGGCATGCGGGCGGAGAGGGCCCCGTCTGCCACATCCGCCGCCATCGGATCGTCCTCGAGCTCGCGCGCCGCCTCCTCGTCGCCGGCCTCGGCCCGGGCTCGCAGCTCGGCGATGTCCGCCTGCACGCTCTCCGGGACCTGGTACGGGGCGCCGGCGGCGCGGAGGGCGAACGCGGCGAGCGGCATCAGGGCGACCCCGCCGAACAGCACGAGCACCGCGCCGATCGGACCGAACCACGCCCCGGCGAGGATCGCGAGCTTCGCGTCGCCGAGGCCCATCCCGCTGTGGCCGCGCAAACGCTTGTAGATTGCAAATGGCACCCACGCGACCGCGAGCCCCACGGCCGCGCCGATCAGGGCGCCGCGCCAGCCGACGTTCCGGATCGGCGACGAGAGCAGACAGACGAGCGCGCCGCCGAGCGTCAGCTCGTCGGGCAGGATCATGTGCTCGAGATCGATCGCGGCGGCGGCGACGACCGCGCTCGCCACGAGGAGGTTCACCCCGAGGATCGCCGACGCATGCCAGGGCTCGAGGCCGACGTCGGTCATCGCCCGCGCGACCAGCTCGCCGATCGCCGCGCCGATGAGCGTGACGAGCACGACGACGACCGCGTTCCGGCGGGCTCGCTTCGCGCCGGTCACGAGGTGCGTGATCCCGTAGCGCGAAGGGAGGCGATCGGCGACGCGCGCGCCGAGGAGGCCGAGCACGATCCCGAGGGCGACGCCGCCGGCGCGGAGCGCGTGCGGGGACATTCCCCGTCAGCGTATCAGCTGATGGGCGCGTTCGAGGATCCGCTCGGCGGTGTAGTCGGTCTCCGGGTGCCAGGGTCGGCCGTACACGAGATATCCGCCGGTCTTCGGATCGATCCGGAGGTTCGCCTCGACCGGGTACCAGCGGTTGTGCTGCGCGACGAGCGTGTTCTGCTTCGCGTAGTCGAACGTCCGCGCCTTGTCGCGGAGCGCGCGATCGATCTCGTCGAGCGCGCGGCCCTTCGCCGCGAGCGTCTCGTGGAGCTCGACGAGCGTGCGGATCCAGAGATCCTCGGTGTCCTCGATCTTGCGCTTGCGGACCGCGTACGCCGGCGCGCCGATGGTGAGCGCGCGGATGCGCTCGTCGACGTTCAGCGAGAAGTTGCGCGGCGGATCGACGCTGCCGAGCGCGGTCGCTCGCCCTTCGTCGCGCAGGGGTTTCTTCACGCGCCGAACCCTAGGGCCCGGCAAGGGGTGCGGCAAGCTCAGGCGATCTTGCGCCGCTCGCCGACGAGCGAGCGGAGCTCGTCGATGCTCGTGGCGATGCGCTCGGATCGGTGATGCGCGACCTTGTGCGAGCCGCAGACCACCACGCGTTCGCCGTCGAGCAGCCGCGTCGATGCGAGCACGCGCGCGTCGCTGGTCCCGCAGACCGCGCAAGAAGCGTTCGCCGCGATGCCCCTACGATCCAGATTGCCCATCCGCATGCGCCGGACGTTCGCCGAGGTCGGCCGCCCCGGCCAAGTTTTGCTCGCTGAGCGAGCCGTAGGCCTCGACCATGTGCATGTACACGCATGCGGCCTCCGCGCTGACGTGCTCGAGCTCCGCGGGCAACCGATGCGGGTGCCACGCGCGCGACGCATGCACGTACGCGGCGCGGGCCGCCTCGATCGACGCGCCCTCCGGCAGTCCGAGCGCCGCGTGCGGCGTCTCGAACGCGATGCGCGCCGCGCGCTGCCTCACGCCCTCCGCCCCGAGCTCCGCGGGGCTCTTCGGCTTCGGCTGCTCGGGCGTGGCCGGATCGACGCGCGCGTGCTCCGCCAGGCGCTCCTCGATGTCGGTGAGCGACAGCTCGAACGAGCGCCACTTCGGGACCTTCCGCGTCGGGGCATCGGCGACCGCTTGCGGCGCGGGCGGCGGCGCCGGCAGCGTGCCCGTGCGGCGCTCGTCCGTCTCGAGCACCGTGCTCGGCCGCTGGGTGTGGACGCAGCGCGCGAGCATGAGGAGGTGCACCAGGAGATCGACGCGCTCCGCCGGCAGGGGCGATCGCGCGTGCAGCTCCGCGAGCGTGCACGGGCCGGCGGCCAGCGCCTCGAGGACCGCGCGCTCGTCGCTCGGGAAGTCGGCGTGATCGAGCCTGGCGTCGTCCGCGAGCGCGATCGGCCCCGCCTCGATCCGCGCGCGGATCGCGTCGAGCGTGGGCGGCGGCGGGCCGGCGGTGAGCGCGCGCCACACCGGCACGAGCGGATCGAGCGAGAGCGCCGGCTCGGCGCCGGTCGCCTCCGTGCCCGCGAACGTGTACGTCGTCCCGGGCGGGAACCCGAACGCGTGATGGATGCGGCGGCGCGCCTGCTGCGACCACGCCTCGTCGCGCTGCGCGCGCGTGATCGCGCCGGACTCGAGCAGCAGATCGGCCGGGGCCCGGCGCTCGAGCTCCGCCTGCATCGTCACGCGCGCCAGCGCCTCGGCCCCGATGTACCCGAGCTCGAAGGCGACGTCCGCGAACCGGGCGACCGGCGGCGTGGTGAGGATCTCGACGACGAGCCCGCGCCAGAGCCGCATCCGCACCGCGCGGCCGTCGCCCGCATGCAGATCGAACGTCCCCGTCAGCCGCTTGCTGCGGACGTAGACGAGCGCGTTCGCGAGCGAGGTCTGCGCGAGGGTTCCCGCGGCGGTCGCGACGGGGAGCGTCGGTCGAGGCTCGGCCATCGCTCTATCCTATTGTGGATAGATAGGCGCGGCTAGGGGCCGCCGCGGCCTCCGCCCCAGTACGGACCCGGAGGCTGTCCCTGGTACGGAGCGGGCTGGGCCTGCGCGCGTGCCTGCTGCGGCTGCGGCCACGGGAGCGGCGCGCCGGGCTGCCAGGGGCGCGGCTGCTCCACGGGCCGGCCGAGCGCGCGCGAGACCTCGCCGCGGAGCTTGTGGAGCTCCTGGCGCAGCGGGAAGATCATGTCGGCGCTCACCGTGAGCTTGCGCCCCTGCGATGCGCGTCCGGTGTGCCACTTGCTGAGCGCGAGGCGCGCGGCGGCGTCGACGAACTTCCGACCGGCCGCGCCGCCGTAGTTGAACGTGGCCTTCACCCGGCCGACGGGCGACGTCACGAGCGCGAGCTCCCACGGCGTCATGTTCCCCATGAGCACCTCGTCCTTCAGGTGATCGCGGATGATGCGGCCCTTGCGGACGACGAGCCAGACCACGAGCCCCATGAAGGCGAAGACGAACAGGAACCAGAGCGGCAGCATGATGAGCACGAGGGCGTTCGAGATCGTCGCCGCCGTGTTCCACACCGAGTGGAGGAACGCCGCCGCGAGATAGCCGCCGATCGGCGCCATCCACTTGAGCCACGTCTTGTTCGTCTCGCGCGAGATGCCGAAGCCGAGGCCGGTCATCGACGTGTAGAGCGGGTGCCCCCACGGCGCGAGGATGCCGCGGACGAAGAACGTCCCCTCGAGCGCGCCCTCCTTCGCCGCGTTGCCGTAGTAGAGGATGTTCTCGACCGCGGCGAAGCCGAGCGCGGCGAACGTCGCGTAGATCACGCCGTCGACGACTCCGTCGAACTCGCGGCGCCAGAAGTAGAACATGAAGAAGACGGCCATCCCCTTCGTGCCCTCCTCGACGAGCGGCGCGCTGATGCACGCGCCGAGGACGCTGCCGGCGCCCTTGCCGAGGACGGCGTCGCCGAGCGCGTGCACCGTCGTGTTCACCAGGCCCGAGAACCCGCACGCGGCGATGCCTCCCCAGGCGAGCGCCATCGCGAGCGCCCAGATCGGCTCCGGGTCGTAGCGATCGACGATCCAGGGGATCCACAGGTAGATGCCGAGCATCGGCAGCGCGAAGACCGCGCCGACGATCGTGGCGTTCATCTCGCGATCGGGGTCCTTCGCGAACAGCGCCGGGGCGAACAAGAGGAGAAGGAGGAGGAATCCTCCCGAGAGCATCCCGAGGATGTAGAGGACCGTGCCGACCGTGCGGCGTGTCTTCTCCGGGTCGCGCTGGAGCGGCACCGAGACCATGGGCACGACTCTATCAGCGGAGGCCGACGCTCGCGCGGTAGACGATCGCGTCGCCCTCGAGGGCGTACCGGCCCGCGGCCGCGGGCACGAACGCCGCCTGCCCGCAGGCGAGCGGCGCGCCGTCGAGGCGGGCCGAGCCGCGCGTCACGAGGAGGATCTCCGGCCCGCTCGTGGTGCGGGCGACGGGCGCCGCGCGCGACGCGAGGTCGAGCACCGAGAGGCGGAACTCGCGCGCGGGCGTGTCGTACACGCGCTCGACCTCGTCCAGCGCCTTCGGCCGGAGCGGCGCCACGGGGCCGGAGGCGAACGCGAGCACGCGCATGAGCTCCGGGACGTCGACGTGCTTCTTCGTCAACCCGCCGCGGAGCACGTTGTCCGAGCTCGCCATGATCTCGACGCCGGTGCCCTCGAGATACGCGTGTAGATTCCCCGCACCGAGGTAGATGGCGTCGCCCGGCTCGAGGTGCACGAGGTTGAGCAGGAGCGCGCTCACCACGCCGACGTCGCCGGGATAGAGGGCCGCGATCCGCGCCGCCCACGCGCGCTCGCGCGCGAACGCGGCAGCCGGCTTCTCGCACGCGGCGACGACCGCGTCGACGACGGGCGAGCGCTGCGCGTCGTCCAGGGTCATCACCCGGCGGAACGTCTCGGCGAGGCCGGCCTCGTCACGCGTCGCGCGCAGCGGCGCGAGCGCGTCGACGAGCGCGCGCACGCCGAGGAGATCGAACAGCGCGAGCGTCTCGTCGATCGCGCGAAAGCCGCACAGCGCATCGAAGGGCGTCAGCGCGCAGAGCAGCTCGGGCTTGTGGCTCGCGTCCTTGTAGTTGCGGTGCGGCGCGTCGCGCGGGATCCCGCGCTCCTCCTCGTCGTCGAACCCGGCGCGCGCCTGCTCGGCCGTCGGATGCGCCTGGATCGACAGCGGCTCCGCCGCCGCGAGCACCTTGAGGAGGAAGGGGAGGCGAGGGCCGAACGCGCGGAGCGTCTCCGCGCCGAGCTCGCGCTCCGGCGCCTCGGCGACGACGTCGGCCAGCGATCGGGCCGCGCCCTCACGCACGAGCCGCGACGGCGCGAGCGGGTGCGCGCCCATCCACAGCTCCGCCTCGGGCGTGGCCGCCGGCGCCGGCCTCCCCGTCAGCTCGGCGATCGCCGTACGCGAGCCCCAGGCATAGGGCATGACCGTGCATTCGAGGATGTCCACCGGACGCGATTCTACTCGGCGCGACGAGCGCGCACGAGATCGGCCGCCGTGATCATCTGCCGCCGCCACTGGCCGTACGCGTTTCCGGCGGACTCGAGGCGCGCCATCGCCCGCATCGTCCGCTCCTCGATCGGCTCGGGGACGGCGTCGCGGAGCGGCGTCCCCGGCAGGGGCATGAACGCGTGCGAGTGGATCCGCGCGCCCATCTTCACGATGCGCTCGGCGAGCTGCATCGACGCGATCCGGTCCTCCGGCGTCTCGCCCGGGAGCCCGAGGAGGAAGTCGACGTCCGGGCGGAACCCCGCGGCGACGCAGCGCTCGACCGCGCGCACCACGTCCGCGACGGTGTGGCCGCGCCGCGTCGTCTCGAGCACGCGGTCCGATCCGGACTGACCGCCGATGACGAGCGTGCGGTTGTCGACGTAGCGCGCGAGGACCGCGAGCGCCTCCTCGGTCACGTGCTCGGGCCGGCACTCGGAGGGGAACGTCCCGAAGAA